>CAMVHE010000024.1 GCA_947167215.1 uncultured Clostridia bacterium | reverse complement strand
GACACACCAAATGCCGGCAGTGAAGCAACAGCCGCACCTACAGCTGAAAAAACGGAAGTCAGCGCCACTTCAGCTCCTGCCGGAACACAAACTACCACAACGCACAATTCTGTAAACTGGCTTATTATCGTACTCATTCTCATTCTGATTATTCTTGCCATACTTTTCATGCTGCTCAAACGCTCCAGTGACAAGCGTCAGAATGACCAGTAAAGTCTATAAAAAGAGGATTGGTTCATCGCCAATCCTCTTTTTTTAATGTTCAAATGCAACTGTCAAATAATCGTTGTAGACGGGAAAGGGGGCCGCAGTGTCTGTCCTTGCTTTGGTTCTGAGCATTTTTCATTTTCAACAGTCTCCTGCCCCTTATAATCTTCTGACCGGAGCATGTAATTCTCCAGATATTCTGCTTCCGGTATTGCGCTGTTCAGCAGAAATATCAACAGAATACAATCCCCTTCCATGAGACGGGCAGAAAGAACGGAATGAACAATATGCCCTTTCTGATTTATGTCACCTTCACAGTCTTTCACTTTTTTCGGAGCCTTGCCATAAAAAATCCCTCATATCGCTCATCCGGGCAGACACAGAGAGTATCTTTAATCGCTGTAGGAAGCTTTGGTATGTCTCCGGTATTCAGTTCAGGCGGAATCACCTCAATGATTCCCCTTCGGATAAAAGGCTCCAGAATAGCCTCATTTTCTTCCCGCAGAATGGAGCAGGTAGAATACACCATTTCATGTTTGGAAGAGAGCATGCTTATCGCTTTGCGGAGCAGTGCCTCCTGAAGCGAGGTTGTCTTTTTCAGATTGTTTTCATTGAATCTGCCCCGGAAACCTGCATTGACGGTTCCGCTTCCGCTGCAAGGCGCATCCAGAAGAATGCGGTCAAACTTAAAAAGATCATCCAGTTTGCGGGCATCACACTGCATGACCGTCACCCTGGAAGCTCCCTGGCGCATCAGATTGTATCGGAGTTTTTCCGCCCTTCCTGCATTGGGTTCGCAGGCCGTTATCATTGCCTTATTTTCTGTCAGCATTGCAATCATGGTTGTTTTCCCGCCAGGAGCCGCTGCCATATCCAGAATGTTTTCTGCAGGGTGTGGTTGCAGTGCCAGAGGGGGAAGCATCGACGAAAGGTTCTGCAGGTAAATCATTCCTTCCTTATACAGGCTCATTTCCCGCAAACGTCCTTCCTCCTCCTGAGGAAAAGTAACCGCATCGTCATACCAGGATACCTTTTCGGTGGTAATTCCAGCTTCAGACAGCAAAGACTGTATCTGCTGCATATTTGTTTTGAGGCAATTCACCCGCAAACTGCTGCGGCGCTGACAGGCATAGCCTTGAAGTATCCGTTCCATATCTTCCGATCCATATTGCGCCTGTAAACACGCAAGCAAAAAGGCGTCCAATTCCACGATTTATGCTCCTTTCCTACCTCTGGCGGATTCCCGATCCTCTCCTGATGATCTCAAAGCTTTTCAGCATTTCATTTCCTTTTCCACAGCTGTTTTCTCTTTTTCAGGCTCCCGGACCGTTTTTTCCATGGAGAGCATTTCCAAAAGAAAGCATCCGACTTCATAAAAGCCGCTTTCATCGTGCATGCGCTGCATTACTGCCATCCGTCTCCTTAGCGCTTTCTCCTGTACACTCTGCCGCTTTCCCTGCTGCATGCGCAGTGCTTCAAGGACACATTGCCATCCGGCCGCTGTCAGGGGCAACCTTGCCTTTCTCATGCAGCGATAAGAAAATGTCCCCGGTTCCGGCGCATGGTTTTCTGCGATTTCCACTGCAAGCTCGCAGAGCATTGCTTCTCCAGGAGATATCCATAGAAAGTGTTCATCGCTCCGGCAGATAAATCCATTGCTTTTGCACAGGGCGATCTGTAATTCTCTGTCTTTTCCCCACAGGGGTGCATCCGATATAAACAGCGGTCCATCTGTGGGCGCAAAATGGACAAATCCCCGCTTTTCCCCATCCAGAAGAAGCGAAACCAGCTGCTCGCGCATTCTCCAGGCCGTCAGCATTTCCATATCCATTCAAAGCTGACGCTGGAAATATGCTGTCCCTCTGACATCGTATCATAGGAAAGGAATAATCTTCCGCCGGAATCGTCGCCGGACAGCTCCATGTGATGGGTAGCAATGGCGAGTTCCAGACTGCCATAGGAACTATTCCAGGTTCCTCCCTTCACTTCTCCAAGATGAAACGCCATTTCAACACTGTTTTCTCCTTCACGAAGAAGGGTGATTTCCCCATCCTCCCTCATGCGAAGGGTTACCCTGGCAGGGCTTTCGCCGGTTTCATCGCCATATCGGAGTATGCTTTCCGTCTTTCCGATTTCCCATTCTCCATGATGGACATGTCGCTGAGCAGCTTCCAGTTGATCGCGATCATCTCCCATCCGGGAAACGGTCTTGATACGTACTTTCATGGTTCTTCCTTTCTTTGCACGGCAGGCATGACATCCATGAGCATCATCAGTGCCGCAAGGCATACCAGGCATCCCCATGCCGGGTAAAATGTAGTTTCCTGGGTCACCGGATAGATGGCACCCGATGCGGTCACAAAGAGCAGAAGGCATGCCGGAAGGCGGGCTTCCGGACATGCCAGCAGGACAGCAACGCAGATCCCCGCCACAGCCAGCCACATGCTGATGCTGATATTGGGCGTCGCCATCAGGGCAGCTGTTGCCACCACCAGCGCCCGCTTCAGCGGATCCATCTTCCGGTTCTTTAAATGCATCAGCAGCGCCATATAGGCTGCAATGCCGGCAACGGTATATCCTGCCACCATGCCGGCATAATGGACCATGGTGTAATTTTCAAAAGCATTGGTCGCCGCATCAATTTCGGGGACAGCCCAAAGCAGACCATATTCCGGAATGCCTTCAACTTCCGGATAAGGGATAAGTGCCACGATATTCGGAGCGCCGGAAGCTATTTCCGGCAGCGTGGTATGAGCCCTCAGCAGGGAAAGCAGCGCAGTCTGCGGCGGCATGCCGGCTATGCAGGCAGGCAGACAGCAGAGCATGACCACCAGACATACAACCGCCGTATCCTGAATTCTCCATTTCCGGGTAAAAAGGGCATAGGCCAGAAGGAACAGCCAGGAAGCGCTGGTCAGCGCCGCAGCCAGACCAAAGGCGATGAGGGATATCAGGGAATGGCGTTTATGCTCTGTCATTCCCAACAGCAGCAGCAATACTGCAAGCACGTCAATCTGTCCTGTGCAGGCCAGACAGAGGAATGCCTGCGGAAGGATAAGCAGCAGCACCAGCATGGCATCTTTTCTGTGCGGTGTCAGAAAGTCGGAAGCTGCCCGCTGTCCCGTCAGGCAGAGCAGAAAATATACCAAAATGGTGAACAGTTTGACCAGGTACATATCATAAATGCTGCCGCGCGTCACCAGATACAGCAGCGTAAGTGCAGGCGATGACATTCTCGTCTCCAGGGAGGACAGGCAAGAAAGGCCCTCGCTGTCCATTATACGAACAACCGGCTGGATATGGCGAACATAATCAAAGGATTTCTGGTTGATTGCTTCCAGATACAGCAGAAAGCAGAACGTCAGCAGCAATTGCTTCAGCAGCAGCTTTGCTGCTCCTTCCTGATGCAAAAAGGCTGCTGCAGACAGGATCAGGCATTGCGCCGCAAAGGAGAAAATCAGAAACTGCTGCCGATTATGCCAGTTGCCGATATCATTGAGATTCCGCAATGGTCCATCATTAATATTGAATACGGCCACCAGTGCAGATAAGACCAGTGCACATGCAAAACCCCACAGCACCTTATATCTGCTTAAAACTTTGTCTGCGGCTTTCAGGCGGTCCGGGATGTTCTGCATGGGGCACCTCCTTTCATTTTCGTCCTGTTTCTTCTCATTTCCGTTAGCAGATCCCTTCCTACCGAAAGAAGCGCCAGCAGCATCATCAGCGAAAGAATACGGTTGTCAATGGGATGCTGACGGGTCAGAAAGGGCATATAGCACATATAAGAAGAAGTAACAACGAGAAGCGGGATATGTGCACGGTTGCCCTTCACATATGCATACAGAACCGCCAGCAGATCCGCCAGGAAGAAATAGCGGTCATGTATTTTCGGCATCACAAAAGGCAGAAGGATCGCAAAGAAAAGGGCAAAGCACAGCGTCATATCCCTGGTAATCTCTTTGCTGTGGAAGAGCCAGTACAGTACTATCAGCAGTACCAGAAGAATACAGGCCATGAGAGCCGCCTGCTGGAGTGTTGGATAAAGATCCGGATTCAGCCATTCGCTGGAGGATTCATTGTCAATCCCCCCGATAAACCGCATCCAGCCGAAAATATCCGTGGTTTTAAACTCCATGAGCGGAAAAAAGGCGTACAGCGTTGGAGCATTATATGTAAGGCGATGATAGTACTGTCCCATTGATTGTCCGAAGTATACGGACAGCGCGCTTGCCAGCGAACGACCTGCCAGAAGAGCAGGTATCATGGTTACAAAGTAGGCAGAAAAGAAAGTCAGCGCATGCTTTGTCTTATACTCCCCATGGAGAAGCCCCAGCAGTACCACCGGGAAAAAGAAAATCGTCTGCAGTTTGAATGCAAAAGAGATTCCAAGCAGTGCGGCAGCCAGGTTCGGCTTCCCGTCTTTCATCATGCCGAGACTGAGAACAATAAAGAACACATACACCGAGTCGCACTGTGCCCAGCATGCCCCGTCAATGAGAACCGTGGGAAGCAGCAGAACTGTAACTAAAACCGGTATTCCTGCCGGCCGACCGGACAGCCTTTCCGAAGTAAACAGCATTCCCAGAGCAAGGGCATAATCAAAGAGAATGGAAAAATACTTGATCATGTACAGATCTGGAAGCGGAGTGCTGGCAATCAGCAGGAGAACATACTGATAAAGCAGATTATAGTCTCCTACGTTTTCCCCCAGCATAGCCAATCCTCCATCCCGGAAGACCTTCGTCCATCCGGAGAGGAAATAAACATAATCCGATGAAACATAATCCAGCATGAGCACCCTTGCAAGAATGGTCAGGAACAAAAATCCCCCCATGCACGCAAGCTGTTTTTCTTCAAGAGGATGGATTATATCCAGTATCAGCATGCATACAAATAAGATCAGGCTGAAAAGTCCAGCCAAACATGCCGCCTGTGTGAAGCCTGTCAGGCGGGTCAGCCCGACATGCATGATCCCTGTCAGCAGGCCAAAGGCCGCTAGGCTCATGCCCGCACACATCCATCTTTTCCTGTTTTTCATATTTCCTCCGTGGATATCCTCCATTTTCTTCTTATCTGGCATGCAGAAAAAAACTCGATCTGGTTCTTTACATAATACCAGATTATGGTATACTTCCCACATTCCAGATATAAAGAAAAGAGGTTTTATCATGAAATCCCGCAATTCCACGCTTCGACTTACTGTTATGGCTGTTATGGCTGCCATGGTCTGCGTTGTTTCCTATATCCGGATTCCCTTCTTTGGCACCAGCCTGCATATGGCCAACGCTGTCTGTGTTCTTTGCGGTTTGCTTCTGGGTCCCCTGCCTGGTTTCGTCGCCGCCGGTATTGGATCCTTTCTTTTCGACCTGCTGTCCGGTTATGGAGCAGAAGGATTCATCACCCTGGTAAGCAAAGGCGCAATTGGTCTGGTTTCCGGACTCATTGCCTACAAAGCCGCCCACAAGGAAACCTATACCGCCAGAGAGCATGGGCTCATCATCCTTGCATCGATCCTTGGCGCCCTGTCCTACGTTGCTCTCTACATGCTCAAAACCTGCATTTTCGGTTATGTGGTTTATAATCTGGCCACCGAAGGAGTTATTGCCCGTATGCTCAGCAAGCTCTGGGGTTCTCTGATCAACGCAGTATTTGCTGCGATTGCAACCCCTATTCTTTTCCACGCTCTTCGTCCGGCCCTCCGGCATACTGCCCTTTGGGAGACGTGCTGAGCAAATCGCCCCATTTTGCTTTTCTGGCCCACTTCCACAGTGGGTCTTTTTTATTTATCCCTTTTCTGGTGATTCCATCTTTCGTGCAAAGGGTCACCGTAATCCTGCCTTTTTCAATTTCCGGATGTCTCAGCACGCGGGCCCTGCAGATGTTTCCCGGCCTATGGGCAAGCACGAGATAACTGTATTTCTCATCCTCATATGGTGCATCTCCGCCCTTCAGCTTTTTCTGCAGCTGCGATCTCGCAACCCGTACGGAAAAGTGGCACCAGTCTCCTCCGGTCATGAGGCAGTCTTCCCCGGGACAGGGAGCCAGCACAAATGCCCTGTTCTTCATTTTTTCTCTTATTTCCCTGAGAATACCGGAGCTGCGGGGTGTACCCGGTTCAATGAGCACCAATGTCTCTGCTGCAGAAAAGAGTTTTTCAGTCACCTGCATCCGTTGTTCTGCCGCTATCTCCCCCAGCATATATCCTGCAGTGACCAGGTCAGCCCGGGGCAGTTCTTCTGTATGCAGCACATCTCCCATCTGCCAGGAAACTCGCTTTTCTTCTCCCATCTCTTTTGTAAGTGTCTGCCCTGCGGACAGCATGAAGCGCTCTCTTTCCAGACACCGGATTTCTGCCGGCTCAAATACGGAAAGTGCCGCGAAAGCCACCGCTCCCGTACCTGCCCCAACATCCAGCACTGTCCTGGGCGGCTCCACAGTTTCCGCAAGTTCGGTCAGCACCCTGCATGCAGCCCCATACGTTGCCGGCATTCGTGCCATCATATAAGCAATGGCTTCCCTGCCGGTGGTTACAAGTTGTCCATGCCCGTCCGATATATTCCGGTATCGCTCACTGATATGTTCGGCATCGCGGATCAGGTCCGCATCCGGAATACCGCTGCGAATTGCCTCCATTGCACTCTTCAGTTTCTGTGACAGTTCATTCATTTCTTTCACCGAAAAAGAGCAGAGCGATGTCGCCTGCTCTTGGTCTTAATAAGATGTGTTCCAGGTCGTCGGGTAAGGATTGACCGCCTTTACGCCAAGCTCACTGTATCGTTTTTCAAATTTTGCGTTGAGCTCATACAGCCGCCCAAGAAGTTCACTGACCGCTTCCCCTTCCTTGGGCGTAGGCTGGAAATTGTTGCTCTTTTCCACTGAAGAAATAGAGCAGGGAATGATCCTCATACCTGCGTTTTCGGCAGCTCCTCCGGGAATTACACGGAAACGCTGCTGGTAGATATAGGTATCCATGTCATCCGGCCGTACATTGCCGGCAAAGGAAAAATTACCAAGAGAGTAGCAGATATAGCGCCCCTTGTATTCCTCAACCGGATTCATGCGGTGGCTGTGATGTCCGATCACCAGGTCCGCACCTGCATCAATGGTTGCCCGTCCCAGCGGAACTTGGCGCTCATTGGGAACATAGTCCTTCTCTTCCCCCCAATGATAGGAGACAATGACCAGTTCGCAGCCCTGCTCCCTCAGCGCAGCAATGTCTCCCTCTATACTGGCATAGATACGGGGATAATTGCCGTTAAAAGTCTGATAAGCGAGCATGCCGATGTGAATTCCCGTATCCGTTGTATAAATGGAAGATCCAAGATGTCCACAGTACAGGATTCCTGCATTCTCCAGTGCAGCACAGGTATCGCTGTATCCCTGTTCACCGTGGTCCATGACATGATTATTTTCGAGTGAAACGGCTTCTACATTGCCGGAAGTCAGCACTTCCACATATTCCGGCGGTGCAGCAAAGGAATAGGTATTCTTGGTTGCGCTCTTGGTTGTCGTCAGAGTACCTTCAAAGTTCACCAGTGTCATATCGTCTGCAGCAAAGATATCCCGCACATTGAGCAGTGGAAAAGCCAGTCCTGCTTCCTGTTCTGCAAGCTGCTTGTCAAAAACACTGGTTCCTTTTTTCCTCCGGTCCCCGCCGATGGTGATGTCTCCAGTAGCGGAAATCGTCACCAGCACGGAGCCGTCTTCCAGATAACGCCAGTCAGAGCCATCCTCCCGCTGATTCCATTGCCGGGTCTGCATCTCCGCTTCCTCCCAAACGGAAGCTTCAGGAGGCTCACCTTCTCCAAAAAGACTGAGATCCAGCGTCTCCGCCAGTCCCGGCAGTGTCCATATCATGAGCATGCAAATTACGATGACAATTGTTTTCTTCACAGTTTCCTCCTCGGACAGCAAATAACCTTTCTGCCTCTGTAACTGATCCCAAATTATTTCACCGGTTCTGTATCCAGAAAATGATGGAATTGATCCCGGTTCGTTGTCCAGCGTACTTCAAGGGATGATGACCCTCCCAGTGTGCCATATGCATATGTTCCATTCTGGGGAATATGATACTCCACAAATTGAGCATTGTTTTCCAGCAGTTTATAGCCGCTGCTGAGCGCCTTCAGGATTTCCGTCATGGAAAGAGAGATTTTCATTCCGGGAGATACCGCATTGTAGATATCAAACAGTTCTGCCATACTCATCTGCCGGCACTTTTCAAGAAGCAGACTCATTACCTTTCTCTGGCGTTCAGTCCGGCTGAAATCCCCTGCGCCGGACTGCCTGTCACGCATGTAGGCAAGCGCAATACGCCCCGTCATATGCACAAGGCCCGGACCTTTGGGCATGTTGGGATCCCGTCCCAGCAGTATTTTGCGTATGCTGATATATTCATTCATATCGATCTCAATATCAACACCGCCCAGGGCATCGATCACCGGCTTAACATTTTCAAAGTTCACCAGCACTGCACCCTCGATCTCAATATCAAGCGCATTCTGAAGGCTTTCTATCATACCGTCAAAACCGTAAGCCTTATAGAGCAGATTCGCTTTTGTCTGTGTACCGCGTGGCGTACTGATACGGCTGTCCCGTAAAACGGAAGTCATTATCACACGATTGTATTTTTCGTCCAGCGAAATGAGCAGAATCGTGTCCGTTCTGGCGTCGTCTACAACGCTTTCCGCATATCCGTCCTGTCCCAGCAGCAGATAATGCAGTACCCGGGTATTCTCCTCCGCCAGCGCTGCCGCTGCTGCAATGCTCAGAAGAAGCAGGAGAAGCGCAAGAATGCCTTTTTTCAACAGTCTTTGCCCCTTTCTTTCTTTTCGATGCTCCATTATACATGAGTATGCTGTATTCTGCAAATCTCTTCCTTCCTTTCCTCTTTCTTTTTCCTCTTTTCCGCTTTACAGCATGTTTTTTTTGGTGTATGATAATGTGAGTACAGAACACATCCCTCATAAGAATGCGGACTTATGCAGAAAAGGAGTCAAAGAATATGGATAACAAATTCAATCTGGTATTGCCCGGTGAGGAAGAGGCTGCAAAAGCTGTCGAAGAAGCTACCGCTACTGCTGAAGAAGCCATCGAGGCTGTCAAGGATGTAGCAGAGAAGACTGCCAGCGAAGTTACCTCCGGCGTTTCTCAGGTTGCTTTCGCTGTTCAAGAAGCCAAAGAAGAAGTAAAGCAGAATGCTGTTGAACCTGTTGAAGAAAGTGAGGATTCCCTCAACTTCAACAACCTGTCTCCCGAAGAGCAGGCTGCCGTACTGGCCTTTGTCGACCGTATTGACATTACCAACAGTGAGACCGTCCTCAAATACGGCAATGCTGCGCAGAACAAAATCTCCCAGTTCTCTGACAAAATCCTCGAAGACGTCAAAACCAAGGATACCGGCAATGTTTCCGACATGCTGACCAAACTGGTTGCAGAGCTCAAAGGCTTCTCCGTCGATGAGAAGAAGGGCGGAATTCTGGGATTCTTCAAAAAAGCCAGTAGCGACATCACCCAGTTGAAAGCCAAATATGACAAAGTCGAAAACAATATCACGGATATTGTTACAACCCTGCAGGAGCATCAGAAGCAGCTGATTTCCGACTCTCAGATGCTTGACGGGCTCTATGATGAGAACGAGCAGTATTTCCACGAGCTTACCCTCTACATCATCGCAGGCGAGCTCAAGCTGAAGAAACTGCGTGAAGAAGATATGCCTCCGCTGCTGGCCAAAGCCCAGGAGACCGCAGATCCTGCCGATGCTCAGGCTGCCAGTGATTTCTCCCAGCTCATCGATCGCTTCGACAAGCGCGTACATGATCTGAAGCTCACCCGTATGGTTTCCATCCAGATGGGTCCGCAGATCCGCCTGATGCAGTCGAATGACAATACGCTGGCTGAGAAGATCCAGTCCACCATTGCCAATACGATCCCGCTGTGGAAGAGCCAGATGGTCATCGCTCTTGGCATGCAGCATGCCGAAGAAGCACTCAAGGCCCAGAAGGCTGTCACCGATATGACCAATGAGCTCCTCAAGAGCAATGCCGAAAAGCTCAAACAGGGAACCATCGAGACCGCCCGCGAGGCCGAGCGTGGCATTATCGACATGGAAACCATCCGTGTTGCCAACACCGCCCTCATCGACACCCTCACCGAAGTTCAGAAGATCCAGCGCGAAGGCACCGAAGAGCGCCGCCGTGCTTCTGCAGAACTGGGCCGTCTCGAAAAAGAGCTCCGTGAAAAGATCATGCAGATCAATTCCTGAGAATGATTTTAATACCGCTGGGACAGTGCTGTCCCAGCTTTCTTTTTGCCTTTTTTTCAATCAGCTGCAGTTTTCTCCGGGAATGGCCCATAGTGCCGAGGTTGCAGCATCCTTTTCTGGGAATGGCCGTCCGGATATCGTCTGAACTCCCAGAGAAAGTACCACGTCAGTATTATTTCAAAGTAAAAAAAGCCGCAGATAACTCCATCAATTTCCTTTTCCCAGTCACAAATTGATGGAAGAATTATTTGCGGCATTTTCGCCCTTACCGGGTCTTTTCACGACAAACAGATGAAAGTATATCTATATCCGGCAGTTCATTTATTCTCTCTCCGGAAGTTTTCCATAGTTCCACGGAAAGCCTGTCACTGCGCCACATCAAAGACCTGATGAATTTTCACAATCTCCAGATTTTCATTCAAGGTTATGGTGGTGGAATAGGAATCAAATCCAATACTGTATTCCTGCTTCTCATTCTGGATGGGCAGAATAGCATCCAGTCCTTCTGTAATGACGGGTTCTGCATCCAGATCTGGATCGGAATAATCTTCATACACGATATTTCCCGCCGGCGGGAGCTGAAGAACGGCTACCACTTTCATAAAAATGCGGTCGTCCATTGTGCTGTAGGCATTCATGTCATCGTCATCATCATAGGATCTTTCAAAGTAAATCTCTTCTCCATCATCACACAGGAAAACCTTCGTATCCCCAACCATCTGCTCTCCCGTGATCCTGTAGAGTCTGCCGCCGGCAAGAAGCGTATCTCCGGCTGCCAGCATTCTCAAATCATCTTCATCGTATCGGTCATAGTCATAGATGGTTACCGTAAAAGTTCCATCTTCTTTATCGTAGGCACCTACCGTCGCATGGAGCGTTCTGCCCGCATAACGCTCGATTTCCGTATCTTCCGGCTCTATTGTCTTCGCCAGAGCAGCAGAAGTCTGAAACAGTACCATGATTGCCAAGAACAGCATGATCAATTTTTTCATTTGTTTCATCCTCCATTTTGCTTTTTATGTGAAAGCAGTTCATCACTTTGGACTATTCCAGTGGAACTGGTTTCCATCCATAATCCTGATATGCGAAAATATTCAGTCCGTTGGATTCAACATATGCTTTGACAAAGCGCGTACGGACTGCCTGATTTGCTTCCGTTCCAAGATCTGCTCCTGAAAAGTATTTTTCTTCCAGGGCTTCGTTTCCATCTGAGAACCGCTGGATATCCCTTACATAGTCTTCACCGTCGCCGGCTTCTTCCATGCCTGTTACTCTCCAGGAGCCATCCGTCTCCTTTTCCAGCGTAACGATACCCGAATGCTCTCCGCCCGAGATATTGTACAGTATATCTCCCCGCTTCACATAATTCAATATCCAGAAAGATCCATATACTTTGGCATGCGACTCATCCGGTATTTCCGTTTCATGAATGATCGGGCAGGGAATTGTCACATAACCCGGTTCTGTCAGATAATTTTTTGCAATCTCGCTGTCTGCCAGATAATTGGCTATGGCTCCCTCCAGTGCGTCACCTTCGGCGTAAGCATATGGGGGCAGTCCGGGTGCTCTTTCAAAAGCAACTGCTTCAGCCTGGGAATTCTGCACATCCTGCCAAACCAGTTGGAGGCTGTCCCCGCTTTCGACAAAGCTCAGTGTTCCCTGCAGGTCTCTTGCCTTTTCCTTTTCCTGCATAGTCTCTCCCGGTATCAGGTCATATTGTATGCCGTCAGTATACACAAAGGCATCATAGCTGCAGTCATAATATGCTGTCGCTCTGATAACCCAGGCTCCGTGAGAGACAGGAGAAATGATTTCAATGTCCCATCCGTCCCCGATCTTTTTCGTAACATTCAGCAAAGTAAACTGATTTTCCGTTTCCATCCATTCTCCGGAGAAGTAGGGATTCAATTCCCATTCATCCGGCGATGCCTCAAAAGAACCTCCGTTCACTTCCTGCACTTTGCCGTCCTTTACCACCAGGCTGAAGGAATGTATTTCGTCACACAGGTTATGCTCATTGAAATGATGCAGCTCCACGGTCGCTTCACCGTCACTGATAGGTTCATAGTGAGCTGTAAAAACATCATTTTCAATGCCGGAAGCCGCAAGTTTCACCGCAGAGTCTTCCTCCGGCAACTCAGCTGCACGCCATTCACCCGTTCCATCCAGCTGTACAGTCAGCACATAGCACCCGTTTTCAATATTCCCCGTGATTTTCATGGCATCGAATTCCGCAAAATCACTGTGGGAATCTTCCTCGCCATAGGTGCAATAACTGCCGATGTCAAAGTCAGCAATGTTCAGGATGGATACGTTTCCCTGCAGGTCTTCATACAGATACACAATTACATATTTCGGCTGTGCGCCAGGATAGACCACCGTTGCCCTGCAAAGGAAGGCATGATTTGTTCCTGCCACTATCTGAGATCCAAGATAGGCCACCGGTTCATAGTTTACCCCGACAAGCCCGTTTATTCCCCTGTCAAACAAAGCTTTCCGTTCATCCGTGATATCGGACTCCCATGCAGGCATCCAGCCGCCCGACAGCGGTCCGTCCTGGATATCCTCAAACATGGACGAAACAAATCCGCTTTCATCGGCCTCATTCCAGATTGCATAGTACGGAATTGTCTCTGCATCCGGGTCAATCTCCGTCAGATGGGACCAGAGCATAAAGCCCTCCGGAAGTTTTTCCACCGGCGTCCCAGGAAGAAAAACGGTAACCGTTTCTGCCTTTTCCAGACCATATGGTGCGGCAGTGACATAACGAACTCCGTCCTCAATGGCCTCAGGGACCTGTCCCTCATCCTGCTCCAGGACAATGTTTACGGTCCAGGTATATTCATCGATGGATTTCGGGTCAGAAAAACACCCGTGGAAAGAACACCCATAAACGGTACCGTCCGGATATCCTTCCCCTGTTTCCCCCATCTCGCCATCATGGAAGTAGCCCTCAAAGGTACCGTTTTCGTCCATAATCAGTTCGGTACTCCAGGCTCCAACACCGCTTGAGAACTCAAACATCTGTCCATTAAGCTGTTCAAAAAGATGAAGCGCCGTATTATCTGCTTCGACGCATGTCACCATGAATATCATGACCAGCAATACCGATAACGCTAATAATTTCTTCATTTTTATCTTCCTTTCATGGACGGTCTGTACTCCGTACATGATAGAAACGAGTGGAAAACCGTTTTTTTTCCTTTCCATGATATCTGGTTCAGAAAATCGTCTTCCAGGGTTTGAAGCATATATTCCACGCAGATAATGCATCTGAAAAAAAGCACCGGATATCAGAAGATATCCTGGTGCCCCGACTGGCAGAAGCCATTCCATTGGCTTCTGCTTGCCCTGTCCCTTTATCAAGGACTCCCCCGTTCTGATACGGATTCTGTTTTCCGTCTGTATTATCATTCAGAAAAACGGACCGTTGTGAAATGCATTATTTCGTTGCCTTTCAGTACCTTTTAATCAGCTTTGCCATCATTCCTGCAATTTCGTCCGGTGTTTCCTCACAGTTTCTATCCAGCCAGAGTTTCAGTATGCTCATCATCCCGGCCTTAATAAACTGATAATAATACAGCATACGGTTTTCGTCTGTTACTCTGCTGGATGCCAAGCTGAGCAATAAAAAAGGTATCTGCCATATTATAGAATATCATGACCAGGATCGACAGCAGGGACGGAACAGCAAGCATTGCTATCGATTTCCACACAGGATAATCCCGAAAAAGCTGTTCGTTTGCTGCAATTTTCTTTTCCATTTTTTCCCTCCCCGCTGATGATAATTAAATTCTATTTCCCACAGAATAAAAAAGCAAGCATCAATATTGCAATTTATGTTGCATTATTGATGCTTTTGTTCACCAGTATCGGGAATGCATCTGCCGCCAGCTCTCAGAGACAGGGCAGGCCTGCACTTTTCCCATTTTCTGCAGTTCCTTCTTCAAAGATGTACGTCTCTTTTTTCATCCAGCCCTGATCACTGCATACCGTTCACTGCCAATGACATTCATCATGTTGGTATACGGGTCCATCTCGCCGGACATGACCTGGGAGAAGATGCGCGGCGTACAGCCGGAAACCAGGGCGCATCCCTGCTCATTCATCTTCACGGGCTGATGCTCATTTCGGGACTGGACATTCCAGAATACTATCCGCGGAAGCCTGTAGCCGAATTGTTCATATTGCCGCTTCGCCTGCTCAAAGTTTGAAAGTGAGGAGTTGCATGCGCAGGCATCAAACTCCATGTCGGATACGATGTACAGGGTCGCCGGCAGTTCCCTCTGCGGCAGTCGGTTCTCCACCGCCGTCCTCAGAATCAGCTCAAATACTGCCTGCAGGTTTGTATTGGCACACTCATTGAAAGAACGGCAGTACCGGACCTTCTCCACAATACCCCTGCCCCTGATTTCCACAAGCTGCGGCGTCATGGAGAAGGTGATAAAGTGGTTATGAAACGCCCCCTGATTCCGCTCTGCAAAGTAGATCGCCAGGGACTGTGCCACCGCAGCAGGCTGAGGATTGCTGCCCCAGTACATAGAGCCCGAACCGTCAGCTACGACAAGCGCGTTTTCGCTGCCGGTAAAGTCCTCCAGTGCAGACCAGGTCACATTCAGAACCTCACGCTCATCCTCCCCAGCAATATATGCTGAAGTTACAATCTCATAGGGCATCAGCGTGCCGGTATGGAGCACTGCCTCGCCGGACTTTACCTGCATCAGGTACGCCTCATAACGCTTCTGGTCATTTCGCATGAATGCACGGCGGTACTTGAACATCGCCCCGGATGGCTGCTTTGCATAATCGAAGGTATAGTCCCGCTCGCGCAAATTATTCTCGATAATACGGATCTCCTCACGGAGCATGGACAATGTCTTACGATACTGCTTCTCGCTCATGCCGAATGCACGGACAAGCTGCTTTGCCTTTTGAACGGTCTCCGGATTGGAAGCATTTACGGAAGGCAGCCACTTGCCGAGCAGGGAAACCGGCTCACCATTTTCCAGCGCCTTCCTGTCTGCCAGAAACTGCCGGTACAGTACTGCCTGTGCCTCCCGGCTCACCGGGGTATCCAGCAGGACCAGAATATCATCCCACCGGCCATATTCCTCAATATAAGGCAGATTTCGTACCAGGGATGCCTTCTCGTTTTCTGCCAGCCACCCGAGAAGAACACGAAACACACGACGCTCCCCAAGTCCTCCCCGGATATCACGGGCATAGAAGAGAATCTTCATTGCCAGGTCCGGGTTCTCCGCATAAGCGCGAAGGAATCGGTTTTCGATCTCCGAATCGCTCTGGGAGCGCCAGGCGCCAGTGATCGCAAACAGGTCCAGACAGTCAGAATCGGTGGTGCGCGGAGCAGCTGCACCGTTCTCGGTAAAAGTCCGGTCTGCCATCTTCTTCAAAAAATTCAGCATGATATTCTCTCCTTTCCGCATTTTCTGATTAACAAGGCACGTTAATTTGCTGGAAGCGGCCACGCTTATACGGGAATCGAACCGTTCCGTAATACTTAAATGGTATCTGCATTATCTTTGCTGTGCGTGCCTTTAACTGGTGCAGCTGACAGGTTTCGAACCTGCACCTCACATTTTAAGAGACCGTTACTCTCCCAGTTGAGTTACAGATGCATTTGATATTCCTGTGATAATTGAACTCACATTTCCTGCTCAGGAAGCAGGTGTCCTTTCCATTAAACGAAGGAAACGTGGTGCGTCTTCAGAGACTCGACCCCCGGACACGCGGCTTATAAGGCCGCCGCTCTGACCTCCTGAGCTGCAGATGCATATTGGTGATTCCTTGCGGGTGATTCCTTGCGGGATTAAAACGGCATTTTCGCATTAAACGTGCCATGATCCGTTTCCTGCAAAAGGTCAGTCCGCCGGTTGAACTGCATGGCCATATACGAAGCACGGTTTTTCGTTGTTATAACCGTTTAACTACAGCATCTTCTGATGCCGGCGGGAGTCGAACCCGCAATAACGCCTTAAAATGGAAATCATTGCTGTACGTGCTTCTCAGGATTCTACTTTACAACTTTTTTCCCTGTTCCTCCCGGCGAAAAAGTTGCGATATGCTCCCTGGGGAATTTCCTGCATGTGTCGTGCCCATATCTCCAACGCAAGATCTGTTTCTTGCCGTCTGTGCTTTTCCCTTTGGTGATTGTACTATACCATGCCCTTTCCTGATCTTCCCGGCGAAAAAGTTGCGAACATATAAACCGGAAACCAGGAACATATGATGATACGGTGTTTACAGTCTTCTGCCTTCTTTTCCTGCCGGCAGCAATATAATAACCACCTTTTCTTCCTGCACTTCCACCAAAGAGGATGCCATCAGACAAGAAAAGAAGAGGAGCGTCCTCTCTGACGTTCCTCTGTTTTCAGGTTCCAGCCTTAAAATTGAAAACCGGCCTGATCTGCTTTACCACCTCTGCGGTGGGCCCTATCTGTTCCAGAATTTCTTCCAACCCCTTGTATGCCATCGGGGACTCGTCCAGCGTGCTCTGCGCTACGCAGGTGGTATAAATTCCCTGCATCTCCCGGCGAAACTCTTCTACCGTCAGTGTATTCTGAGCTGCCTTCCTGCTCAGGATGCGTCCTGCTCCATGCGGTGCAGAACAGTTCCATTCCGGATTTCCCTTTCCAATGCAGATCAGTGCCCCATCCCTCATATTGATGGGAATCAGAAGACGCTCTCCCTTCTGTGCTGAAACGGATCCCTTTCTCAGAATCCTGTTTTCCGTATCAATATAGTTATGAATAGTCGTAAAACGTTCTGTCTCCGTCAGTCCCATTCCATCAATAATTGTCTGTGTCATTGCCTGCCGGTTCAGGGTTGCATACCATTGAACAATCTGCATATCATGAAGGTAGTCCAGCAGATTGCTTCCTTCCACGTATGCGAACTGCTCCGGAATTGTCTGGGATGCAATAAAGTTTTCCTCCATCTCCCGCAGTCCATTTTCTATCTCCTGCGGACGGCCTTCTGCCTTATAGCGTTCAATCAGTTCACACCGTGATTCATTCGGAACGCTGTTCATGGCCTTCCATCCTATCCGGCGATAATAGCCTGCTGTCTGAACTCCTAAATAACGGCTTCCGGAATGAATCACCAGATAGAGGTATCCGTCCTCATCCCGGTCAACTTCAATAAAATGATTTCCTCCTCCAAGGGTTCCAATGCTGAGCATGGCACGGTCCAGCTTGACTGCCGATACACAGCGCAGCGCATTAAGGTCAATCATTTCGGTCAGCGGATGAGGGGTATTACGGACATTCTCTCCGGATGGAATCTGTTCGCGGATGATCCGGTCCAGCTTGGAGAAATCCAATTCCCTTTCCGCCAGCTTCACGGTTTCCATGCCGCAGCCAATATCCACCCCCACCAGATTTGGAGCCACCTTATCCTTAATCGTCATGGTTGTACCGATAGTACATCCTGCTCCTGCATGTACGTCGGGCATAACCCGGATCCGAGCTCCTTCAAATACCTGCTGGTCGCACATATCCTGTATCTGCTGTCGGGCCGTCTCTTCCATCGTATCCGTATAGCAGACAGCAGTATTGTGCTTTCCGCGAATCTCAATCATGAATATTCCCTCCTTTCGCTGGTATTATGCGCCGTATATTCACGGCATTCCCGGAAAAAAAGTTGCGAGTCCTTTCTGCCTGTCTATTCTGTCCCGTATGAGCGCAATAAAACTATCCGGTTCGGTCACCCTCACTGCAGCGCCAAAGGAAAGAATGCGTATCACCATTTCCGTCTCATCCTTTTTATCATACCGGAGTGTAACCTGATATCTGTTTTCATCCAGACGCTTTGTTTCCTTCTCGAGGTGGGAAAAATGCAGCAGCACCCGGTTCAATGCATTGCGCCGGTCCTCGAGTTCAAATGTCACGGTATTTTTCACCATTTCCCTCAGCGGCATGCACGGACCTCCATCCACAGACCGGCATGCCGTAATCCGGGACAGATTGATCGTCCACTGCCGTTTTCTGCCTGCTGCAACCAGTCTGAACCGGTCATCCTTCTCCGAATATTCCAGATAGTGCGGGGTCAGTACCAGTCTGGGATGTGCATGCATTCTCGATTCAAAGCTCACATAAAGATTCCTTTTTTCCCGAAGTGCCTGCAGGATAGTCTGAAAGTGCCGCCTGTATTCCGGATTCTGATAATCATCTCCGTCCTGATACCGGTCATAATACACAATCATCTCCGGCGTAAACAGCGGATCCACGTTTTCCAGGCCATGCATCTCCGGCTCAAACAGCTGTATTCTCGGGTCCAGCAACAGCGCCTTCATCCACCTTTTTTCCAGCAGCGTGAGCGGCATATCGGGCACCTCTTGAATCGGTGTGGAAAGGTCCTTATGGATCAGTCTCCATTTCTCCCCTTTCATCCCTTCAGGAATTGTCAGCATACTTTCCCCGAATGCATATTTCCGTATAAGCGCATCCAGTTCTTTTCCTGTCAGTTTTCCCTGTACCGCTTCTTTCAGGATGGAAGCCGCAGCCCGATAATAACTGCCATAGATTTCATGAAACAGCATCGCTTCCCCCTCCATACATCTGTGACATCTTCTCGAAATCTTCCCAAAACCGATTGAGGACCCGCTTATCCGTGCACTGCAGATCCGTCACCCTTCCCGTAAATGTCCGAAGCCACGGAAGCAGTTCAAATGCCTCATACACATCTGCCGAGAAAGTCCAGTGGGTGTCATCCCGCTGTTCGACCTTTCCACAGCGTTTTTCCCGCATCAGCCTTTCAACGATATGACCTTCTTCCGGCCCGACAAAGACCGTCATGGCGATGTGTTCAAGGCGGAAACAGTTATTTCCCGTAATTCCCCAGGAATGAGCACAGAAATCATTCGTCCGCTCCTCCAGATCATCCGGGCATGCAAAGACCTCTTCTGGTTTTACGCTGTCAATCCGGTCTGCCCGGTAATAGGAAAAATGTTCTGTTTTCGGGGACCATGCCAGAAGATACTGCCTCCCGGTCTGGGTTCCAATGAAGATTTTAAGGGGCAAAGTCGTAACCTTTTGTCTTTGGGCCGTTATAGTAACCTGCCGATGTTCCCCAATGGCAGAAAACAGTTCAAACAGGATTTCACTGTCCAGTGCATTCAGAATATAGTGGTGCTTGAATCGAAATTGGCGGAATCGCTCCGGGATCCGGTCCTGAATAAAAGAGCCGATTACTCCCAGTGGAAAAGCCTCCGAAAAAAAGGCAATCGCCGTACTCCAGCTGGACAGGTTGGGTGCGGCGCCACCAATCTCATAGATGGTCTCCCTCCCCTGTTTCCTCATTGTCACAAGTCCCAGAGCAGAATATTCCTTGAGTTTTTTCCGTACTGTTGACTCATCCGGCAGGTCATCCGATTCAAATCCGGACAGTCTTTCCGTCAGCGCATCCATCATGCCTGTGATCGAAACGCTTTTCTCTTTCAGAATATCCAGAATATGGAAATGCAATGTAATATCCCTGTCCGTAAAACTCTTGGCGCGAAACGCACGATACAGGGGATTTTCCGGTATTGCCCGACTGTCTACTGACAGGAACACGCGTCTGCCTTCTGCATCCTGTCTGAATGACATATACTCCCCGAGCCAGCTTTCCACCCTTCTTCGCTCATTATCATAGCTTCGTGCGCTTTTCTGAGTATAGTCTTCCCTGTGGCGAAAACCATATACATAAAAGGATCGAAGATAGGCCCTTATCCGTTTGAAATCCTTAATCAGTTCGCTGTAAGCCATATGGTTTCACTGTCCTCCCAATTTACATCCGCTCTCTTCCCTGAAGAATCGGTTTTCCTGGCATCGTGCCGCTTGCTGCCGTTTTTTCTGCCAGGAGGGAAAGGTCCGCAGACATAGAGCACGCCAATGACAAATATTTACCGTTGTTTGCCTTTTTCCCGGTCACAGTCTTCCGGATGCAGATTGTTCTTTTTTACCTGTTTCCGGAACGGTCCCGCGCCGGGTATGACGAAAAAACAATTGATGTGGGTTCCGGGCACCATCGCATACATGCCTTTACTTCTGCACTTCATGCGACTCAGGCCGGCAGGGAAAAGCTTCCAGAATTTCCTTCCCCTCAGAATTCCGATTCCTGGTGTTCCCCTCATTTCCTGCAATGGCTGTTCTCAACCTCCCACATGCTTTCTGAAAACAGCCTCATATGCATCCAGGTATTTTTCCGTCCTGTCATACAGCTCTCTGAAAGCCTGTTCATGGGTAATTTCTCCGTATTCCGGATCCCTGACGCCATAAAAGAAATGGCTCACTCCGGTTACTTTCTCTTCCGGCAGATTCAATTGCAGGAGCCTGCCCAGCGCCCCATCGGAAATACCTGCAAAAGCAGTAAACCAGGATAATTCCCTTTCTTCGAGATAGCGGCTCGATGAATATGTTCTGTCCGGGGATATTCCATTCTTCTCCAGCGTTTTCCAGACCAGTTCCGAAACCATCCACCCCTGTGTATCAGGAAAGGCTGCCCTTGCCTGCCCTGTAACCGGAAGTTTTCGTTTTCCGGCAAGATCATTCAGGATGTTTGCCGCCATCACGCTGCGATTAAGCCCCCCGTCACAGCAGAAGCATATCCGCTCCGGAACATCCATATAGGTCTTCATATCCAGAAATCGCTGTACCGTCAAGCCTTCCGGATAAAACTCGAATACCGGTGCATTTTCCTGCCTGATCTGAGCATAATCGACGGCCTTCCCAAGAAGGTCACCATTCAGCACCCCCGGTCGAAAATATGCAAGTGTAATATGCGGAGTGAAAGGATAAGGAAAAGTCTGTATCGCGTCAAAAGGATGACGCATCTGAAGCAGCATCTCATAATCCTGTTCTGTTTTCGGCCGCAGCATCAGTACCAGTGATTTCGACACCATGTTAACAATTCTGTCCGAAACCATGGTGATCTTTTGTCCTGCACTCCTCTTTCGAACCTCTTCCGCAATGTCTGCTGCTCTGCTGATACTGTCTTCAACTTTTTGATTGTATTCCTGTGCAGAGGCCATACTGCACACCTCCGGAGAAATCAGGTCGTGCAATGTCATATGAATGGTTGATGCGGGAAGGCGCTCTGCCAGCATATCCGTGTCCTTCAGCTGTTGAAGAAGTACACGCTGCATCCTCTGTATGCTTTGAAAGCATCTCGCCTCCGGTCTGATTACCACGGTACTTCCGGAAAACCGGCGGTAGCTTCCGTCCTCATTCACTTTCAGGGTCAGTCCATCTGCCGTACTGAACGAGCCGTGAATTGGTTCGTATTTCCAGACCGTTCTCTGCTCATAATCGGAAATCAAAGACATTCTTGCACCTTCTTTCTCTCGGGTTTCCTCTATCCGTTTCTTATCGAATTCTTCTTCATTTCCTGGTGTTTTCAAAAAAGTATTCCTCTGCACTGGCATTTTCTGGTCAGAAAGCATCATGTATCTTCCATAGCCTTCAGAACTCCGCAGAGAGAAGACATATCCTGCTTTCCAAAGGGGCGTTCCATGAGGTTTTCCCGTCACGGAAGCCCGCTTGTTCCAGCCGCTGCTGCGCTCTTCCATTTATATATTCATTATATATTCTTTTCTGGTTTCTGACCATCCAGTTCTTCACAGCGTTGTATCAAGTGTGTTTTTTCTTCTTATTGTATTTCATGCAGAACGATTCCACTCCCTCCGGACAGTCTGCCCTATCCCTGTTTTCCCTTCCTGAGATCCACAGCACACATAAAAAACAGGCTCAAAGGCCACTTGCAGGTCTTTTGAGCCTGTTTTCTTTCAGTATGCCGTTGGCGCATTATCCGCAATTATCAGTTTTTCGATAAAAGCAGGAAATACGTTGGCCCTGGTTTCAAGGTTATGCCATTAGATATCTATGGGATAATTCTTCCGGCATCTGTGCCATCTCTATATTCCTTCTCATCAAGGGCTCTCCGTTTGGGGCTATAGGAAAACCTGTTCTTACCAAAAAAGTCCTCACTTCCGCAGCTGTCCTTACAGCAGTTTTCTGACATGAAGGGGATTAAATGCTTTTATTATTTGAAGCAATCAGCTGCCCAAATCGCAGTAATTGCGGTTTTCCGAAAATGCATCAAAATAAAAAAGCGCTCCGAAGAGCGCCATGATCAGAATTCAGAAATGATTTCCGTCCAGATCTTATCATACTTTTTGGTATCTTCATCCCCAAGATAATGAAAAACTTCACATTTGTCGAGGACTTCCTGAGGCGGATTGTTGACCGGGGATGCATTGTATTCGTCAGCACCCATCAGCTCAATAGCACCCTTGTTCGGAATGGCATATCCAACATACTCGTAGTTCATGGCAGCAATGTCCGGGCGGCAGAGGAAGTCGATAAACTTTTCCGCTCCGGATACATTCTTGGCACCTTTGGGAATGCAGATTGCATCAAAGAAAATATTGCTGCCTTCTTCAGGAACCACATAATCGAGATTCTCATTTTCAGACATGCAATACGTTGCATCACCGGACCAGACCAGAGCCACGGAAGCCTCATCGCCGATCATCTTGTCCTTGACTTCATCAACCACATATGCCAGAACCATGGGCTTCTGTTCAATCAGCAGTGCCTTGGCGTCCTCAAGATCGGCATCATCGATGGAATTCAGGCTGTGGCCGCACATCAGCAGTGCAATACCCAACGTATCACGCGGAGAATTGAGCATCAGCATATCCATGGTATATGCGGGGTCCATCAGTGTATTCCAGCTGGTTGGCGCCTCATCAACCATTTCGGTATTGTAAAGAATGCCCATGGTACCCCAGGTATACGGAACGGAATAGGTGGATTCCGGGTCATAGGATTGATGCATGAAACGCTCTTCAATATTTGCTACGTTGGGGATATTGTCCCAGTTAATAGGCAGCAGCGCATCTTCATGAATCAGACGCTCTACCATGTAATCCGAAGGAAAGATAACATCATAGCCGGCATTGGTATTCATGAGTTTGGCATACATGTCTTCATTGGTCTCATACAGTTCATAGATCACCTTGATGCCCGTTTCCTTTTCAAACATGTCAAGGACTTCCATGTCAATGTAATCCCCCCAGTTGTACACGGAAATCGTTTCCGCAGCCAATGCGCAGGCACCAAATGTCAGCACGAGAGTCAGCAGGCAAATCATCCATTTCTTCATGTTTGTTACCTCTCCGGTGCGGCGGCCGGGCGGGTTAGAAAGCAGAAGCCGCAAATATTTTCCGCTTTCGCCGTTTCCTCGGGAGTACCGGGGATATTTAGTAAGGAATCTTAACCTTATCCAGCTTGCCCTCCTGTCCGGGTTTGCGGATATCTTTCAGGTTAAGGCCTAACATCAGAACAAAAACCACTGCAAAAATAATCGATGAAAGAGCATTAATCTTCGGGGAGATGCCTTTCTTTGCCATGGTATAGATGGTTATGGACAGGTTATTGACGCCTGATCCCGTAGTAAAGAAACTGACCACAAAGTCATCCAGCGACATGGTAAGCGCCATCAGGAAGCCTGAAAGCACGCCCGGCATGATATCCGGTAGAATAACCTTGAAGAATCCCTGTAAAGGTGTCGCCCCAAGGTCCTGCGCGGCTTCGGCCAGGTTAGGGTCCAGCTGCCGCAGCTTTGGCATGACGCTCAGTACCACATAGGGAACGCAGAATGCCACATGAGAAAGCAGCAGTGTCAGATAGCCAAGCTGCAGGTGGGTCATGGAATACAGAAGCATCAGGCTCACGCCGGTAACTACTTCCGAGTTAAGCATCGGCAGGTTTATGGTGCTGAGCAGTACCTGGCGGGGAGCCTTTTTCATCTGGAAAAGAACAATCGCGCCAAAGGTTCCCAGAACCGTAGAAATAACCGCTGCAAGTGCTGCAATCGAAAGTGTGACGCCAAGTGCAGAAAGAATTGTCTGATCATGCAGCAGTTCCAGGTACCACTTGAACGTAAATCCGCCCCAGTTTGCGCGGGATTTGCTGTCATTAAAGGAGTAAAGGATAAGAAGGACAATCGGCGCATACAGGAAGGCCATGATCAGCCCCACATAAATCTTTCTCAGACTTTTCATCAGAGGATGCGCACCTCCTTCTGCTGCTCTTCTTCCTTGTCAATATGCTGCAGTGCCCACATGAAGGAAAGCACTACCACCATCACGAGCAGGGACAGCGTTGCGCCAAAGTGCCAGTCACTGGATTTGCCAAACTGATTCTGAATGATATCTCCGATAAGCGGGACCTTGCCGCCGCCCATCAGCTGAGAAATAACGAAGGTGGTGACCGCCGGCACAAAGACCATGGTAACACCTTCCATGACGCCCGGAATGGAATAAGGAAGGGTTACCCGGAAGAAGCTCTTCACCGGATTTGCACCGAGGTCCGCCGCCGCTTCCAGCAGGCTCCTGTCAATTTTCTCAATCACGGTATAGATTGGCATGATCATAAAGGACAGATAGTTATAAACCATGCCGAGGATCACAGCATTCTCGTTATAAAGGAAGATGATCTTCCCCTCAACGCCGCGGTTTGTCAGAACAGTATCCAGTGCAGGGAATATATCCCTCAGCGCCGCAATCCAGTTGTTAAGAATGCCATTCTTTTCGAGGATGGAAAGCCAGGAATACGTTCGAAGCAGAAAGTTCATCCACATGGGAAGAATGATCAGCATCAGCCAGAGTGCGGGATGCTTGAAATCCTTGCCCGTCAGAATAAGTGCAACCGGATATCCCAGCAGGAGGCATACAATCGTCGTAATAAACGCAACACGCAGGGAACGGATCAGCAGCCTCAGGTAGGTAGGCTCCACCATCCGATGGAAGTTCTGTGTAGAAAGCACCCATTTTTTCTGCCAGGGAAGCTGCGTCTGCACGGTACCATCCTCCAGCTCATAGGCAGTGGTGCCATCCTCCAGCGTAATCTCTGTATAGGCCATTGGCACTTCCAGCGTAATGCCGTACCAGACCACCAGACAAAGCGGGAAGATGATAAAGATGAACGCCCATACAGCAAAAGGAAGCGCCATAATACTTTTTCTTTTCAATGGTTTGCCCCTTTCTCTGCCGCCTGTGCAGCTTTTCTTCTGTCCGGAGAAAACTCGCTCTTCTCCATCACCTGAATATCTTCCGGCGCCACCGTGAGCTTCACCTGCGTACCGACGGGTCTGGCATGCGTGGAATGAACCAGAAGCACATCATCACCGGTGCGCACTTTCATTTCATAATGGACCCCTTTAAAAAGTAAGGACTCCACAACGCCTTCCGGCACATTCTCATAGGGGTCTGTCAGCGGATGAAGCTTAACATCCTCCGGCCGCAGAACCACATCAACCGGACTGTTTTCTCCAAAGCCTTCATCCACACAAGGAAAGTCCACACCCAGAAAATGCACAAGGCGGTCATGCACCATCGTCGACGGCAGAATATTGCTTGCTCCTATGAAATCAGCTACGAATGCCGAACGCGGCTCATTATAAATGTCTTCCGGGGTTCCCAACTGCAGGATATGACCGGAACGCATGACAGCAACACGGTCGCTCATGGTCAGTGCTTCTTCCTGATCATGGGTGACAAAAAGGAACGTAATGCCAGATTCCCGCTGGATGCGCTTGAGCTCCAGCTGCATCTCCCGGCGGAGCTTAAGGTCAAGGGCGCCAAGGGGCTCATCCAGCAGCAGAATGGACGGACTGTTGATCAGCGCACGCGCAATTGCAACGCGCTGCTGCTGACCGCCGGACAGACTGTTGATGCGCCGTTTTTCAAAACCGGCAAGGCCGACCAGTTCAAGCATCTCCGAAACCTGGCGGGCAACTTTTTTCTTGTCTTCTCTCCGCAGGTCCGGGCCAAATGCGACATTCTGGGCTACATTCAGGTGCGGGAAAAGTGCATAGCGCTGAAACACGGTATTGATATGACGCTTGTAAGGAGGATATGGGATAATGTTCTCTCCCCTGAAGAGAATCTCACCGCCCGTCGGTTTTTCAAATCCGCCGATGCAGCGCAGCAGAGTCGTTTTTCCACAGCCTGATGGGCCAAGCAGGGTAACAAATTCATTTTCTCCAATATCAAGGCTGACCCCATGCAATGCCGTAAAGCCGTCATCGAAGACTACCTGCACATTGCGAACCGAAAGAATGGTTTTGTTTTCCATGATCATGTCCTCCAATGGGATGAATTAAAAGCTGGGTGGGGTGGATACCCAGATAACAACCGCCTGGGTTTTCCCCGTGTTTTTCAGGTAATGGATCTTGGATGCCGTATAGGAAAAGCTGTCTCCCCTGCGGGCATGATAGCTTTTATCTCCCAGTACCAGATCAATGGCTCCCGTCATGACATAGCCAAACTCTTCTCCCATATGGGGATCATCCGGTTCCGTCTGAGTACCGGGATTAAGCGTCACCATAATAGGTTCCAGGTCTTTCTTCTGGGTATCCGGAATCAGCCAGTGTATGGTAACACCGTCCTCGCCTTTCTTCACAAAGACGTCTTCCTTGCAGTAAACGGGATTTTCCGTTTCCTCCTCCGAAAAGAATTCATGAAAAGAGATGCCAAAGATCGTCAGGATGTCCTCCAGGGTCGACAGAGATGGTGATGTCTGATCGCTTTCCACCAGGGAAATAAAACCTTTGGACAGTTCACAGCGGTCTGCCAGCTCCTTTTGCGTTAAATTATTCTTTTTTCGGAGTGCTTTGATCTTCTTTCCAATATTCATCGCAAAATTCCCCGCAAAAGTTTTCTTATATGAAACAATATGTTTAATCAAAACGATGCAGATTAAATCATAATATCTCTTATTTGTCAAGGCTTTCACTGTAATTTTTTTAGGACATGTTTTTAAATGTTCGTTTTTCAGAAGATTTTGTTTTACAAAACCTGCTGTCAAGTATCATTGACTTTTCCTGATAAAGTCCGGAACAGAATGCGCTTTATTTCTTTCCCGCCGGCAGAAAGGTGTATTTTTCTTTTTATATTCTCATTTATCCCCGCAGGTGAAGGTAATCACCCGTGTCTCGTACTTTTCCGCTGCTTCATTTCTGCTATTCAGCATCGCCATCTGTTTGCACAAATTATGGACGACATATTATTCCCTTTACTGTCGTCCTCCTTTTCTGCCTGCGGAAACTTTACTCATATTATGTGTGTAATACTTCATCGTTCAGATACCCCTCTCCGTCACGAACCGGGAAAAGAAAAAGCAGATACACGCTCTTGTGTATCTGCTGTAAAAGTATCCCGTGATATCGGCGAACATACGCTTATCCTGGCGGAGGCCTCAGTCTCCGCCCGTAAATGATTATCGGTTTGTGCTATAGTAAAATGCCCGTGCCACCGGCGCTTCCGTGTCCCGTCCGTCGCTGGTATACTGGCGGTCTGCAGGCAGGGTAATCCCCTCACCGGTCAGGTAAAAGGTCATGACATCTCCAATATTCACTTCCGCATCCACCTTGAGCACCGCATAGAGAGGATTGTTCCAGACACCCGTATTGGGGTTGGAAACACAGACCAATGCACAGGGTGACCCGTTGTAATCCGTAAATTCCATAACTTTTCCGCGGAAGATGAATTTCTCGCCCACATAGCGTTCCGGGTGGGCTGCCAGATCGGAATACTCGAGAGGAATGACCTCATTTCTGAAAGCTGCAATTTCTTCCCGTTCTGTCAGAACACGGGTAAGATATATGACTTTATTCGTCCGGCTGTGCCCGTTGGTCTTAACCCGGAGATTGAAGGCATAGGTACCCGCCCGGGAAAGAACTACCCGTACACTGAAAGCACCGTTCCGGTTGGCCTTCACATTGGTATCATAGATCTCGCTGTTTACAAATACCGTTGCCTCCGGCTCCGTAACGCCGCGAATCACAATTCCTTCTCCGGTAAAGGTCGTTTCTTCCGGCCCTGTAATTTCAAGACGCGTTGCCGGCAGCTCATAGCGGATAACAAACTGAGCACTGGCATTATCCGTCGTCAGCAGGAGCGTGTTATCTCCCTCCTCCGGCAGATTCACACTGATACGGAAAACACCATCCGTCCCCGAAGTGGCTTTTGCCAGTTCCTGTTCATTGCAGGTCAGCGTCAGTGCAGCATTGGGATCGGTTGTTCCGGAAATCAGGACATTGCGGTCATTGGTGTACGTAGGCGTCTGCATCAGAGTGATGTTGCCGCTGATAACTGCCGCCTGCACCGCCTGAGGTGTAGCCTCCGGCACAGCGGTCTCTGTCACGCGGACAGCAGGCGTCGGCGTCGCCGTAGGTTCAGGCACCACGTCAAAGAAATGGATACCCGACAGAATTGTCTGCATGCGGCCGTCGTCTTCCTCTGCCGGCTCATGTCCCACAATACTCATATGCAGCGTATAAAGACGGTCATTGCGGAGCGTAACATAGCGAAGAGAGTATACCGGCATGGATGCATACATGGCTGAAGAAACCAGACGAATGCAGCGCGGTGTGGTATCGGTCCAGGAACAGGAATCGTAAAGTCCGCTTTCTTCATAATGAGAAAGCACTGCATCCCGGGCATCCGGAGAAGTCAGTTCAAAACTCACTCCTGTAATATCCGGATCACTTGCAACAAGAACAGCCACCTGGCTTCCTTCCGGCGAAAACACCTCCATTACGGTTCCTGACGCAATAAAGTTCGCCAGCATCGCCTCGCTGGTGGTTCCCAGAGCAGCAATAAAGTCTTTCTGCGTTTCCGTATTTGTCTGGGTGATCACGGTCTCCTCTGCCTGCTTTGTGTATCGGAATCCTTCATAGGGGAAGACATAGGTATCTCCCAGCGCCAGCACAGGCAGCAGCAGGAAAAGCAGTACGCAGCCAAAGAGCAAACCTCTTCTCACTTGTCAATTCCTCCCTTTCACTTCAAGCATCTGCTCTTTTTCCGGAATGAGCAGTGCAAAGGCCATATATAGTCCCAGATTCATCGGTGTCATCTGCCCCAGCGGCTGGCTTTCCATCATCCCTGTCGCCATGATTGCAAGGATAAGCATACAGAGGGGCAGCGTTCCCGCCGGCTGTTTTTCTCTGGGGAAAACAAAGAGTACCTTCAGGATTCTGCAGACCATCATGAGCAGAAAAATTCCCTGAATAATCATACCAATGATACCAAAGTCTGCCATAAACTGCAAATAGGTATTGTGGATAGCCACCGCTCCTGCATTCTCATGAACGGTACCTTTCACTACCAGGGCTCCGGTCTTTCCAATTCCCCGGCCGATAAGCAGCATCTTCGGCTCCTTGTGCCAAAGCTCAAAGAGATTCTTCCAGATCAGTGTACGTTCCGAAAAAGTAGCATCTGCAAACTTCCTTTCAACCGGAGCGGAGTTTTCCGGTACAGTGCTTTCCAGAGCAGTGTTTTCGGGTGCAACGCTTTCAGAAGCAGCATTTTCAGGTGCTGCGTTTTCAGGCACGACGTTTTCAGGTACGGCTGTCTCCGCGTTCTGCAGATAATGTGCCAAGGCAGTCCTTGTCACCAGAGAACAGGCCATATAACCGGCCACCAGAATCACGGCGGCAGTCATCACCGGAACAGCAATATGAAGAAGCCGATGAGAATAATTCCTTCGAACAGCAAAGGCAAAGGTCCCGAAAGCAAAGGCCAGAAGGACGGCATATCGGGCTGTCCTGCTCTGAGAAAGAATAATAACCAGCATCATTATTACCGCAGCCAGCAAATAGAAGAAACGCAAAGGATGCTTTTCTTCTGAAAAAGCCGCCAGGCAGAAGAAAAGACAAACCACGGCAATCATTCCCACATGGTTATAATGCATGCCTGCACACAGGAAGCCGAACGCATCCACCCCAAAGACAGTGGCATTCTCCGCCATTACATAAGTTTTTCCGGAAACAGCGCACAGCAGAAGCATGCCGCCCCAGATCAATGCCACCAGGGACAGCAGAAAGCCTGCAATACGCAGAATTGTGCGGCGGTCAGCAATATTCCTGCTCGAGGTTCTGGCATATATGGCGAAAAACACCATCAGATAGCCGACATCCGTCACCAGATTATTGAAGGTAAATCCGTAGCGATAGAGGAACGGAATGCAGATCCAGAGGAACAGCAGGAAAAGAACTGCCATGTCCCGTCGAACAGATCGCATCTGCTGAAGATTCATGAGGTGCATGCCAATCAGAATACCGCCCCACGGACAAAGGACATAGTTATATACCTGATTAAGCGCATCCTTATGCCAGTATAGCAGATCGCTTTCCAGAACGCCCCTCACCAGAAAGGCCAGCACAAAAAACAGCGCTTCATTTTGCAAAACCCTGAAGAGTATATCCCGAAGCTGTACCATGCGCTTCTCCATGTTGCTTTCCCTCCTCTGTATTTTCACAATTTCTGCAGCGCATTTTGGAAATGCCGGTATTCCGTTCCCGGACAAAAAACGGTTCTGAATGAAAAAGGGCGGAGGTTTTACTCCTCTCCGCCCAGATTCTCAATTTCTGTTTCCACCACAGGGGCTTCAACTTCTGCAGTCTCTGCCGCAGGCTGATTTTCCGTTTTTTTCCGTGGTCCGCGGCGATGGCGGCTACGCTTACGCTTGCGTGAATCTTTTGCAGCTTCCTTCACTGCAGTTTTCTGGGCATCGCTCTGTGCTTCCTTTTCAGGCTGCACCTGCAGGGTAATGACTACCCGGCGATTGGGTTCATCGCCTTCGGAATGCGTGGTTACTGCCGGATGATCCTGAAGCGCGGTATGCAGTACTCTGCGCTCATAAGGATTCATGGGCTCCATAACTACGCGGCGCCCCGTCTTGACCGCCCTGTTAGCCATGCGGACAGCAAGACGCCGGAGGCTCTCCTCCCGTTTTGCCCGGTAATTCTCGGTATCCAGTGTGACCCGGATATAGCCGTCCCGCCCCTTATTCACCTGCAGACTGGTTAAATACTGGAGTGCATCCAGGGTCTCACCGCGATGGCCGATCAGAACGCCCATCGTATCTCCTACCATGTGGATCATGAGGATTCCCTCTTCGCTGTCATCCACATAGACATCCACTTTGACGCCCATACGCTCACTGATGTCCATCAGGAATCTCTGAGCTTTGCCTGCAGGAGTATCTTCGTTATAGATAACAGGCGGTTCAGTTACAACGAAAGGCTCTGCCGGTTTCATGGGAACCGAAATATCCTTTTCCTCAGCAGGCTTCTCGGAGTTTTCCGGTTTCGCCACAGGCTGGGGCTTTTGGGCAGCTTCTTTTTTCGGCTGTCTGGACTTTTCCTGCTTTTTCTCCGGTTTTCCAGCCTCTTTCTGTGCCTTCTTTTCCGGTGCAGGCTCTGCCTTCGTCATTTCTTCTGCAGGCAGAACTTCTGTCTTGGGAGCGGCCGGCTTCACCGCCTCAGCCTTCGGCTCTGCCTTGGGAAGTTCCGTCTTGGGAACCTCACGGGGGACTTCCGGCTTCACGGGTTTTGCTTCCTTCTTGACAGGCTGATTTTTCTTTTTCTGTTCCTTTGGAGAATCAATGCTGAGGGAGCTGATCAGATCGCTCATTCCTCCATCGTCCTCTTCCTCATCCTTTATCTCAATGCGCACCTTTGCAGGCTTGCTGCCGAAGAGCCCGAAGAGTCCTTTGGCGCCTTCCTGCAGGACTTCCCATTTGACATCTGCCAAGGAAAGATTCAGTTCCTTCAGGCCTGCATCCAATGCTTCCTGCGTCGTCTTTCCGGTAAACTCAAATACTTTATTCATCAAATGCCAACCTCCTCCGCTTTGGCAGCCTTCCGATCCTGCTGCTCAAAGTATTTGTTGAAAACAATCTGTTCAGCAATGGCATAAATGTTTGCCACAACCCAGTAAAGAGCAAATGCAGAGTTGTAAGTTGCACAGAAATAAAGGGACATGAAGAGCATGACATAAATCATGGTCTTCTGGCTGTTTGCCTGATTGGCATCCATCTGGGTATTCGACATGGTCATTTTCTGCATGATGACCTGTGTGCCCATGGAGAGCAGCGGCAGTACAAAGAAACCATTTCCCTCCTTGAAGATGGAGAAGCGGATAAGGCCCAGAATGCTGAGATTGCCAAGTCCAGCCACCGGTGCAATGTGCGGTGCATAAACATCTGAAGCAATAAAAGGAGTAACCACATCATTGATATACGTCATCATGGCATCGCGTCCGGTGAAGTTAAGTGCCTCGGGAATGGTTCCGGCAGCGGCCAGGCTTTCACTTACCGTATTCCAGACACTATACTCAACCATCTGCAGAGACTGCACGTCCGGCATAAAGGTGGCAAACGGGCTGTCCGGCATCCAGAGGTTCTTAATCCAGAAGAAAGGCTCCACCAGAGTATGGGGATCCATCTCCGGATGATGGTAAAAAGTCAGGAACTGACGGACCAGCTGCTCATTGGCAAACGTCCGGAGGGCATAGAACATGGCGAAGAGAATGACCATGGAGATGATCATCGGCAGGCACCCGCCCATGGGGCTGACCCCTTCCTTCTTGTAGAGTTCCTGCATTTTCTGGTTCAGTTTTTCCTGATCGTCCTTATACTTGGCCTGCAGCTCCTGCATTTTGGGCTGCAGGGTGGACATGCGCATGGTAGATCTGCGGCTTTTCAGGTTAAGCGGAGCCACCAGCAGCTTGATGATCACCGTAAACAGAATAATAGTCAGCGCATAATTGTTAATGAGACTGTACAGTCCCTTAATCGCCGTAAGTAGCAATGAGTTGAGTACGCTCATGAGCGGATTTTCCTCCTTGGTTGCTTGCGTAAATAAGCAGGATTTTTACTTCCCTGACTTTTCCCGGCATCTTGATTTTTTTCTTCCGGGAGTTTCCTGAATGCTCTCCTGCAGCAGGAACAGGCATTCTACCCCCACTTCAGGGAACCGGATCATACAGATCGCCCTGATAAAAAGGATGACAGCGCAGAATGCGACGGATAGCCAGATAACCGCCTTTCAGAGCTCCGTACCGTTCTATGGCCGTCAGGGCATACTGGGAACAGGTAGGGGTAAAGCGGCAGCATGGCTGATGCATTGGACTCAGATACTTACGATAGAACCGGATCAGTGCCATCAGGATGTGTTTCATCTTCCACCACAATCCTTTCTCTCGTCGTCTCCGTTTTCTCCTTCAGCAGATTCTGTCTTTTCAGCATGTAATGCACAGATTTGTCAAGCTGATCAAAAGATGCATCACAAATCGGCTTTCTTGCAATGATTACATACAGCCCTTTCTTCATTTGAAGCAGGTAAGGGGTCCACACTGCACGCAAACGTCTCTTGATTCGATTGCGCGCCACTGCACAGCCAAGCTTTTTTCCAACCGAAAATCCTACCTTGAGGTTGTTGGACTTCACGTACAACAGCACCATTTCTTTGCTGCCAAAGGAACTGCCCTTGCGGTAAACATATTTGAACTGTGCATTCTTTTTAAGACTGTATCTCTTTTGCATGTTGCTCCTTTCACCATGAAAGGAAAAGTAATATGCGCATCTCAGTGCGCGGTTCCCATGCGTGCCAAGGGCAGTCCTGCCTGTTGCAGGACAAGGCTCTCCAGCTTCCCGCATGTCAGAATCCCCGCTGTTCGGATAACAGTTCGGGGACGGACCCTCAGAGTGGTCCCGAGCGACACGTCAGCAGAGTGATGTTCTGAACACCCTAACAGCATCCTCCGAGTTCTGTCGGTTTCATGGATGCATCCGTCATGTTTCCCGCAGGCATACTCTCCTGGCAGGAAAACATGAACTCATGCTAAACAAAAAGGCCCGCTCCCAGTCTTTGGCCGGGCCGGACCGAACGTCTCATGGGGATGAGACTGCACCGCCTCTGGCGGTAATCTCCTCGTCAATTAGACAGGATTGGACACGGTCAGCTTTGCGCGACCACGGGCTCTACGGCGTGCGAGAACCCTGCGTCCATTCTTCGTGGACATACGGGCACGGAATCCATGTACCTTTGCGCGCTGACGTTTCTTCGGCTGATAAGTCCGAACAGATGAAGCCATTTTTATTCACTCCTTATTCTCAATCCTATCACTTCATTGTTGTGAAGTGAATATGGACAGTTTAGCATGTCCCTTTGATTTCATCAAAAGCCTGTATAGTATACTTCAGTCCGTTAAGTCAAGTCAAGAAAAAAATTCTTATACTTTTCTTTTTCCTCCCGATTATTTGATAATGCTCTTACTCACACTCATCTTCTGCTGTATGAAAGGAATGCTGTCTCTTCCGTACTTTCCGAAGGATACTCTTTTCCAATGACCTCCGTTCTTTGACACTCTACGTCTTCCCTGCGCCGGGTTATATTTGCCTCTTTTTTCGTACTGTGCTATTATCCTAGAACCACTTACAAAGGCGGATAATTATGGATAAATCACATAAGACTATTTCTTCTGTTACCTATCTGCGCGCTTTTGCTGCCATTCTGGTCCTTTTCGGGCACTGCCTGAACTATTATAATTACCATATTGAATATCTTCCGCAGCATTTTCAGACCCTTCTCGCCCTGATCTATGCCGTTCACGTTCCCACCTTCTTTACCGTTTCTGGATTTCTCTGCCGCAGGCAGCCGGTTCTTTCCTTCTATCGAAAAAAAGTGCAGCGCATTCTTGTCCCGTTTATCTTTTTTTCTCTGCTGAAAATTCTCTATTCCGCGATCATCTCCGACTCCTTCACGCACGGGGAAAACCTTCTGGAGCAGCTGTCTGAGGCTTTTCTTTACGGAGAGCTTTACTGGTTCTCCTACGCTATTCTCATTCTGTTTCTGTTTGCCCCCCTCCTCTGGGCCCTTGGGCGCCGCGGTGTTCTTCCCGTTTTTTTCCTTCTGACAGGTCTCATTCTCTATATTGGCTGTCTCTATTTCAGTCCTTACTGGTTTCCTTCCGAATTCCAGATTCAGATGGCAGTATATTATGCTCCTTATTTTGTCGCAGGATATCTTCTCCAGCTGCTGCCGGATGCCCATGATTTCCTTCATCGGAGAAAGCCTCTGCGTGTCTGTCTCTCCCTTGCAGTCGTGCTTGCCACCATCTTCTATGTGGAATCCCAGGGGCTCGACTCTGTAAAGGACACTTTCCCCGTCATGATCTTCGTTTCCTTTGCTTTAATGTATTTTTTGTATCTTCTGGCAAGTATCCTGCCTGAAAAGCTTCCGCTTTTCCAGGATATCTCCCGCTTTTCCTATCAGGAAATGCTGCTGGATGCCTTTTATCGTGTCATTCTGTACACGCTCCTCGCCAGCCACATGAATATCCACCTGGTGATCCCCATCTTCCTTGCAGATTTGATTTTCTGTCTGATGACCTGCAGGATTGCAGTCCATATTCCTGGCATTCGGTCCTTTCTCGGACTCTAGCTTTTTGAATATTACTGTTTTTCAAACCGGTTTTTTCCTCATTTTGCTATCTCTTTTCTTCTCTTTCATTACTTTTCCATAAATCATTGTTTAAAAAATTAGTTTCTTTTTCCAATTATCTTCAATATGCCTTTGAATAAACACTTTTCTGTTTCTTTTCTCTTTCTTGACTTTACCGGCTCCGGAACTATATAATTTCCCTGCTTTTTATAGCAATTTTTTAAAGTCTCTGTGGCGATTTTGAAGGAGGTATGCTTATGCAACGTATTGGTGTTTTAACCTCTGGTGGCGATTCTCCGGGAATGAATGCTGCCGTTATGTCCGTTGCAAAGTCTGCACGTTATTATGGCCTCAGTCTGATCGGAATCAAGCGGGGCTATAACGGAACGCTCTGCAAAAGCCACAATATTGAAGATGATATGGTCGAGCTTGACCTCGATACGATTCTGGATATTGCCGATCAGCCGGGCACTTATCTGCGCACCGCCCGCTGTCTTGATTTTATGCGTCCTGAAATGCGCGTACATGCTGCCAATAACATTCATGAAATGGGAATTGAAGGCATCGTAGTCATCGGCGGTGACGGTTCCTATCACGGAGCCATGGAGCTCTGTGAGCTTGGGGTTCCCTGTGTTGGAATTCCAGGCACCATTGACAATGACCTGGCCTATACCGAAATGACTCTGGGATATGATACCGCTGTCAATTCCTGCGTCGATGACATCCGCGCCATTCGTGCCACCAGCCGTTCTCACGACCGTCCCGCCGTGGTTGAAGTCATGGGCAGACACTGCGGTGACATCGCTCTCAAGGCAGCTGCCGGTACCGGAGCTGAAATCTGCATTGTTCCGGAAGTCCGCTGGTCGGTCCAGGACGTAGCAGATCATCTGTCCCGTCTGGTGGCAGGCGGCAATCCCCGTGCAACCGTCGTCGTAGCTGAAGGTGCCTGGGACGCAATGCAGCCTTTTGCCTGGCAGCATTTCCTGCGGGATCAGGGCGTCAATGTTCATGATGATGACGTCTTTACCACCAATGTGCTGGCGAAAGTCCTGAAGTATAAATGCCATGTTGAAGCACGCGGAACCATTCTCGGATATACCCAGCGCGGCAGGACGCCTTCCGCCTACGATTCCTGGTTCGCTTTTGAAGCCGGAAATCTGGCTGTCAATCTGCTGCGCAACGGCATTGGCAACCAGGTAATCGGCATTAAGGACGGAAGAGTGTACTACATGCCGATCAGTGAAGCCCTCGCCCAGAAGCGGGACTTCAACCTCCAGCTCTACAATATGATCAATACCTTATAATGTACATCTGCAGGAACCCTCGTTCCTGCATTTCTTTTATATTCCCGAAATATCTCGGATCTCAAGGATAGGAGACTTCTATGCTGCAAAAGAATCAACTGGTTGAAATGACCTGTGAAAACTTTGGAAAGGATGCTGAAGGCGTCTGCCGTCATGAGGGTATCGCCGTGTTTGTCAAAGGCATGCTGCCTGGAGAAACTGCCATGGTGCGAATCACCAAAACAGAGAAGCGGTATGCCTATGGTCGAATTGATCAACTGCTTACGAAAAGCCCCGAACGCCGGGACCCCTTCTGTCCTATCTACAAACGGTGCGGTGGCTGCAGTTGTCAGCATATGACCTATGAAGCTTCCCTTGAATACAAACGCACGCAGGTGGAATCTCTCATTTCCCGGGTAGGCAAAGTGGATATTTCCCTTCCTCCGGTGCTCGGTATGGACAAACCATTCGCCTATCGTAACAAAGCTTCTTACCCCGTCAGCACAGAGGAGGGGCATCCGGTCTGCGGTTTCTATGCTTCTCGAAGTCATTCTGTCATTCCGCTTCCTGAAAACGGCTGTCCCCTTCAGGCCTCCGCTTCCACTGCTGCGATTCATACCATCCTTTCGTGGATGAAAAGCCATCACATTCCCGTCTACAATGAACTCACGGGAAAAGGTCTTATCCGGCATATTGTCACTCGCTCTGCCAGTGACGGAAAGCTCATGATTATACTGGTCAGTACAAATCTTTCTCTTCCCCATAAGGACAGCCTGATCGATTCCCTCCGACAGAATATTCCGGAAATGGCCAGCCTGTATGTCTCTCTTCAGGATGAAAAAACAAACGTTATTCTCGGCCAGACGAATCTCCTTGTATGGGGGGAAAAGGAGCTGTTTACTTCTCTCCTTGGCTTCACTTTCACTGTTTCTCCGCTTTCCTTTTTCCAGGTCAATCCCCTTCAAACGCAAAAGCTCTATTCTCTGGCGCTAGAATTTGCTGACCTTCATGGCACGGAAAATGTTGTAGACGCCTATTGTGGCACCGGGACAATTTCCCTGCTTTGTGCTCCAAAGGCCAAACATGTCACGGGAATCGAAATCATCAGCGATGCCATCGCCGACGCGCATCGCAATGCAGTCCAGAATAACATTACAAATGCTGACTTTATCTGCGGAGCCTCCGAGGATGTTCTTCCCCGGTTGGTTGCAGATGGCATGTCACCAGACGTTATCATTCTGGATCCGCCAAGAAAAGGATGCGAGCGTTCTGTGCTGGAAGCCATACTTGCATCTCAGCCGGACCGGATCGTATATGTTTCATGTGACCCTGCCACTTTGGCCCGTGACATTCAATTTCTTACCGGGGGCCCTGATTACCAGGTTTCCCGCATACAAAGCGTTGATATGTTCTGCTGGACCTCCTCCGTAGAGACGGTTGTCTTGCTTTCCAAGGGCGAGGTCGACTCGAAAAAGATTCGGGTT
>CAMVHE010000023.1 GCA_947167215.1 uncultured Clostridia bacterium | reverse complement strand
CCCAGGAAAAATGCGAGTACTGTCCTATAGTCCGGAAAATTGGGAAAGTATTATTCCATCATTGGTTGCTGTTGAGCCTTTTTCGGAGTTCCTGCTTTCGCTTCTCCGCATCTTTCAACATTTCCTTTGCATGCTTCATGCTGCTTCCATTTCCGCTGTCGGCTCCGCCCACCATTCTCGCTATTTCGGGTATTCTTGCATCGGAATTCATGGCAACTACTTCCGTATAGGTCTTCCCGTTTTTTTCTGATTTGGACACCAGATACTGATGGTCTGCCATTGCTGCAATCTGTGGCAGATGAGTCACGCAGATCACCTGGTGATGGTCCCCGATGGCAGTCATTTTTTCCGCCACCACCTGCGCCATGCGTCCGCTGATGCCTGTGTCAATCTCGTCAAAAACCATGCTTCTCGGAATTCCAGGTTTCTGCGCTGACAGGCTTTTCAATGCCAGCATTATTCTTGACAGTTCGCCTCCGGATGCCACTTTGGTCAAGGGGCGCAGAGGCTGACCAAGGTTTGCGCAGAACATGAATTCAACCTGATCCATTCCATCAGGAGAATAGCGCTTCTCCGGTGCGTTGACCGGTCCTGCCTCTGCAAAACTGACAGAAAAAACGGCATTCTTCATGCCCAGTTCATGCAGCTGCATTTCCACTTCCCTCTGGAATCTCTCTGCCGCTTTCTTTCTGATTTCAGAAAGCTTCCCGGATGCTTTTTCAAGCTTGGCAAGTGCCCGCTTTGTTTCCTTTTCCAGCACATCCGCATTTTCGTCCGAACCTTCCAGCTCCTCAAGTTCCCGAGAAACTTTCAAAAGAAATGCAATCATCTCTTTCGTACCCGGTCCGTATTTACGTGAAAGCCGTTTCAGAAGATCCAGACGGTCTTCCACACGTTCTGCATCTTTCTCATCAAAATCCAGGCTGTCAAGAAGCCTTTCCACTTCGGAAGCAACGTCCTCCACTTCATAACACAGCCCTTGCAGGCGCGTGGACAGCTGGTCATACTCTTCATCAATATTGGATATTCCCGATAGACTGCGTGCTGCATTCCGCATCAGCGCAGTTGCAGGACTTCCTCCGTCTCCTTCCCCTGACAGAAGATTATAGGTTTCTTCCAATGAGGAGGAGATTTTTTCTGCATTACGGTATAGCGTGCGCTTTCGCTCCAGCTCTTCTTCTTCTCCCTCTGCCAGTTGCGCATTACGAAGTTCCTCCTGCTGAAACCGAAGCATATCCATACGTTGTTCCCGTTCCGCTATACCTGTGCGCAGCTTTCGGGCGCGAAGGGCCAGATCATGCCAGTCTGCATAGGTTTTACGCACGTTCTCCCGGGTGTCGCTCACCTCATCGGAAGCATACTCATCCAGATAAACAATGTGATTCTGAGGCTGCAGCAGAAGCTGATGTTCATGCTGTCCGTGAATATCCACCAGCTGTGCTGAAATCTGCCTTAACATCTGCAGCGGCACAATGGTGCCGTTCACACGGCACAGATTGCGGCCGCTGGTCAGAATTTCCCGGGAGACAAGCAGCATATTCTCATCACTTTCAATCCCCATGTTTCGAATCATCTCCTGAACCACGAGGTTTTCAGAAATATCGAATACTGCTTCGATGATCGCTTTGTCACTGCCATTGGCAATCATTTCGCGGTCAGCCCGTTCTCCAACTACCAGATTGACCGCATCCACCACGATGGATTTTCCTGCACCCGTTTCACCGGAAAGCACATTCAATCCCGGACCAAACTCAATGCGGATCTCATCAATCAAGGCCAGATGATGAATCCCTATCTGCAAAAGCATTTTTCTGCCCCCGCTTTTCTCAGCGCGTCATAAGATGACGCAGACGCTGCAATACTTCGCCTACTTCCTGGTTGGAACGCACAATGACCAACAGGGTATTATCCCCTGCAATTGTCCCCAGAATCTCCGACCAGCCCATGTTATCGATCGCTTCTCCCGCAACATGTGCACTTCCGGAAAAAGTTCGGATCACAATCTGGTTATTGACACCTGCCATACTGAGCACTGAATCGGAAAGCATCCGGATCTGACGCTCAATCTCGTCCATTTCTGTCGGATCCAGCACATAATGGTAGATACCGTCTTCCCTTGACTTCTTGCGAAGATGCATCTGCTTGATATCCCGGGATACCGTGGCCTGTGTGACCTCAATGCCTCGCTCCTGCAGAGCAAGCTGCAGTTCTTTCTGATTCTGAATGCTTCTGGTCGTAATGATATTCCGGATGGCATTCTGTCTTTCGTTCTTAATCATCCGCAGATACCCCGTTTCTATTCTATAAGCTCCATTGGGAGAGTTTGCTCTTCAGCAAGGCATAGAAGTTTTTATCCTCAAAACGAATCAGCTGACCGTCATGACTGGATCGACACACTTCAATGGACTGTCCGTTCTGCAATCCCCCGATATTAAGGCCATCTACGGAAAGCTGAATTCCTTCCCTCTCCTCTTTCATCCTAAGCGTCACTTTCACATGGGAGTGCTTACTCACAATAATCGGACGGGACTGCAGTGTATGGGGGCAGATCGGATTGATAATCATACAGTTTACATCCGGAGAGACAATCGGTCCTCCTGCCGACAGGGAATAGCCGGTAGATCCCGTTGGTGCAGAAACCATCAGGCCATCAGCGATATAATGATCCACCATTTTATTGTCCACCGCCACGTCAAACGCAATCATTCTCTGTGAGATGCCTCTTGATATGGAAACCTCATTGGTAGCCAGCAGCGGACGGAAAGAGGGATCGTGAGAAATACACATCTGGAGCATCATCCGACGTTCAATGCTGTATTCCCCTTTGGAAAATCTTTCCAGCGCCACCGGAAGATCCTTCATTTCTGTTTCCAGCAGAAACCCCATACGTCCCAGATGGATACCAAGAATCGGAAGATCTGTTTCTGCATAGCGGTCCATGGCAGAAAGAACGGTTCCATCACCGCCAAACGAAAAAATTGCGGTAACACCATCTGCTATGGGGTCAGTAGTAAAGCGGCACTGAGACAGGTTAAGTTCCGGAACCTGATTCATGGTTTCTCTGTCTTCTTCCCGGAAAACCGGCTCTATACCATTCTGACCGCAGAGAAAAATGGTTGTCAGCATAGCAGGCAAGACCTGGATTTTCCCCTTGTTAAGATAAAATAGAACTCGCTGTCTCATGGTTCCGACTCTCCTTTTTCCGAAAAAAACAAATGTGCTTCCTCAACAACCGCTTTCATGGTTTCCTCTGATACAGGTGTCATTCCCCTGTTTTCTGGAAGCAAATGGGCCAGAAACTCGATGTTTCCTTCCGGACCACGGATCGGCGAATAAGTAACCATATCCGCAGGCCATCGCAGGACTTCCCTGGCAAAACCGAGAACACTTCGGAGAACCTCCAGGTGTATTTCCGGCTCCCTTACCACTCCCTTTTTTCCCACATTGTTGCGTCCGGCTTCAAACTGCGGCTTGATGAGTGTTACAATTTCTCCCTTTTCCCCCATGACAGCAGCCAGGGCCGGAAGAATTTTGGTGATGCTGATGAACGATGCATCCATTACAGCCAGGTCAGGGATTTCATCAAAATCAGATGGCTTCAGATACCTGGCATTGGTTCTCTCCATGACAGTGACACGTTCATCGTTCCGCAGCTTCCAATCCAGCTGTCCGTAACCCACATCGATGGAAAAGACCCGGCGAGCGCCATGACGCAATAGCACATCTGTGAAACCGCCCGTAGAAGCACCCACATCCATTGCTGCTCGTCCTGAAGGATCAACATGAAAGCTGGCAATGCCTTTCAGGAGTTTATGGGCTCCCCTGGAAACATAAGCATCCTCGCTGCCGCGAACGATCAGTGTTTCCCCTTCCGACACTTTTTCAGAAGGTTTTTCCACCTTTACTTCTCCCCGATAAACCTGGCCTGCCATGATCAGAGCCTGGGCCTTTTCCCTGCTGGAAAGAATTCCCCGCTGTACCAGGGCAACATCCACCCGGATCTTTTCGTTCATTTTTTCTCCTTCTTCTGGTCAGAAAAAGCTTCCCTCTTTTTCAGAATTTCACGCCACCGTTCTGCAATATCTTCCGGCAGCAATCTGCACTCGGCAAGCAATTCCCGCACAGAGCCATGTGTTACAAAGCGATCCGGAAGGCCCACAATGCATGCAGGCTCAGGAAGGTTCTCCGAGACACAGAGCCGCGCAATTTCCGATCCCATTCCGCCGATAACCTGCCCTTCCTCCAGCGTCATCACGGGAACTCCGCGGGAAAAAACACTTCTGATGCAGGAAAGGTCCATGGGTTTCAGGCTGCAGCAGTCAATAACCCCCAATGAAACATGCTCTTTTTCCAGGATTTCTGCAGCTTCCATGGCATGCATGGTCATGCGGGAGATTGCCAGAATCACTCCGTCTGTACCTTCCCGCAGCCACTGCCAATGTCCCACTGCAAAAGTATCCCCATTCAGTGATCTGGCATATGGTTCAATTCCTTCTTTGGGGTAACAGATAATGGATGGTCCATCCAGCTGCAGCGTACTGCGCAGCGCAAGCTGAAGTTCATGGGCATCTCTTGGTATAAGTACCGTTACACCGGGCATGGATAATGCCATGGGAAGGACAAAAACGCCATGATGGGTTTTGCCATCATCTCCCACCAGCCCCATATGATCTGCCAGGATGCATACCGGCAGATTCTGCAGACAGACATCATGAATCATCTGATCATAGGCTCTTTGAAAAAAAGTGGCATAAACAGCAAAAAAAGGTCTATATCCCCCTTTTGCCATACCTGCCGCCATGCTGACTGCATGCTGCTCCGCAATGCCGACATCGAAAAAGCGTTCCGGAAAATACTGTTTAAAGTTTTGAAGGCCCGTTCCCGTTCCCATTGCAGCGGTTACTGTTACCACACGCTTATCCTCGGCTGCCATAGCGACCAGTGTGTCCCCAACCATCTGCGCGGCACCGGCAGAGATACCATATCCCTTTTTGAGACCGGTTTCTACCCGGAACGGCGGTGTTCCATGGTACTTCTCCGGTTGTTGCTCCGCCAGGTCATAACCGTTGCCTTTCGTGGTTACAACATGGATAAGCACAGGCATATCCCGTATCTGTCGGGCTTCTTCCAGCACATGGGACATTTCCTTGATATCATGTCCATCAAACGGACCAAGATATCGGAAACCCAAAGCTTCAAAAAGCTCGCCGCCTGTAGTAACCGACTTCACCATGTTTTTCGCATTTTCAATGAAACGGGCCAGGGGTTTGCCAACCAATGGGATTCTTTCCATGCCGACCTTGATGCGTTTCTTGCTGCCATACCAGGAAGCAGATGCCCGCAAACGCTTAAAATAATCAGACAGGGCTCCCACATTGGGGGAAATGGACATGGCATTGTCATTGAGAATCACGATAAGCCGGTTGTGGCCGTTTCCTGCGTCATTCATTGCTTCATAACACATGCCACCGGTCAGCGCTCCATCTCCCACAACTGCCACAACATCATAATCCTCCCCGGCCAGATCCCTCGCCCTTGCCATACCAAGAGCCATGGAAATAGCTGTTGAGGAATGTCCAGTGTCAAAGTGATCATGGGGACTTTCTTCCTGACAGGGAAAACCGCTCATTCCGTGATAGCTTCGAAGAGTGCTGAACCGATCCTGTCTCCCTGTCAGAAGCTTATGGGCATATACCTGATGTCCAACATCAAAAATCAGTTTGTCTTTCGGGCTGTCGAAAGTTCTGTGAAGAGCAATAGTCAAATCCACGATACCCAGGTTGGAAGCGAGATGGCCTCCCTGTCTTGACACCGTTTCAATTATTGTCTGACGTAATTCTTCCGAAAGTGTCCGGCACTCCTCATCGGTCAGGCGCTTTACATCATCTGGTCCGTTAATCCGTTTTAATACCGCCATCTCCGGACATGCCTCCTTGAATAAGTTTTAGCTCATTAAAATACCAATCAGAATGCCAAGAACGGCTCCAGCCAGTACCTGCAGCGGAGTATGTCCCACCAGTTCCTTAAGCTTCTGCTCATCATTCAGATCATATCCGTTATCCACCAGCATATCTATCAGGGTATTCAGGGTTTCTGCATTTTTCCCTGTGGAACGACGTACACCGGCAGCATCATACATCACGACAGTGGCAAAACAGGCCGACAATGCAAAAACCGTAGAGTCAAAACCGGAGTGCATCCCGATCGTGGTCATCATGGCACATGCCATTGCGGAATGGGAGCTGGGCATGCCGCCTGCCCCTAGCAGACGGGATTTGTCTGCTTTACGGTTGATCAAGAAATTGATAAAAAATTTAAGCAGCTGGGCCACTGCCCATCCGACGAAAGCCGCCTGGATCGGTCGGTTGAAAATAATCCCATAGACTGTTTTCAAATCATTTTTCCTCTTCTCTAATTACTTTTGCCGTCCCGAAAGGTTCTCCGCCATTTTTTTCAGAAACCAGGCAGATTCCCCAAAAATAGAAAGTGCATCCTCCGCTTCCTGCCAGAGTCGTTTGGACTCATTCCTGGCAGCCTCCACCCCGACCAGCGAGGGCCATGTCATCTTTTCCCTTTCAGCATCCATTCCCGTCTTTTTTCCAAGAATAGCAGCATCTCCTGTAACATCCAGCAGATCATCATCAATCTGAAAGGCGATCCCGACACACAGGCCATATCGGCGAAGAGCCGATTCCTCTTCATCCGTAGCACCGCAGAGTGCTGCTGCTGCCAGCAGCGGGGCAGTTAAAAGATCTGCTGTCTTATGCGTATGAATATACCGGAGAATTTCCTCGGAAGGAACCTGATGCTCACTGAGCAGATCAATGCATTGTCCTGCGATCATGCCGGTCACGCCAGCTGCAGATGCGATACAGGAAATCGCCTTGACACTGCGTTGCAATGCAGCAGGAGAATGCATGGCTTCCTTCAGCATGCACTCATAAGCATAGTTAAGCAGTCCGTCTCCTGCCAGTATAGCCTGACCTTCCCCGAAAACCACATGATTGGTTGGTTTTCCCCTTCGAAGGTCGTCATTATCCATTCCCGGAAGATCATCATGAATGAGAGAATAAGTATGAATCATCTCCAGCGCAGCTGCAGGAACCAGTGCATTATCGTGACTGCCGCACAGCATATCGGATACAGCCAGCAACAGCATGGGACGAATCCGTTTTCCTCCTGCCAGCAGGCTGTAACGCATTGCCCTGCATAAGTTGCCGGGAATCTCTCCATCCGCAAAATCCCTGGAGCTTTCCGGAAGCAGCATTTCCAAGGTTTTTTCTATTTCCTGAACATAATCACGGCTGGCTGATTCAAAGTTCCTGTTCAACATTTTCAACCTCCATGCTGGCAATCTGTCCGGTGACCCGGTCAATCTGGCGGATACTGGCTTCATGCCGTACCAGTTCCTCCTCCAGTGTTGCCGCGAGCTTCATTCCCTCTTCATACAGACCCATGAGTTCTTCCAGCGTTTTTTCTCCCCCATTCATCATGGCTATGATGCTTTCCAGACGGGAAACTCCTTCTTCATAGGTCTGCTTTTTCTTGTCCTCCATGGCTTACTCCTTCATTTCTATCTGCTCCGCTATGGCATTGACCTGGCCATCTGCAAAGATTACCACAAATGGCTGCCGCGGTGAAATGGAACCTGCCTCCCGCAGCAGATTGCCGGAGGCATCCTTTACCAGCGTATATCCACGTCCCAGAACCTGATAAGGGCTGAGCATATTCAGTGCCTCCCGCTGTCTTGCCAGACGGTTCTCTTCTGCCGTCATGCGCCTTGCCATTGCTTCCTGGAGGGCAGCTCGAAGGTGAAGAACACTCTTCAGCTGCTCCTGCACCCGCTTCTGAGGCTGTTCCGCAGCAAGTCGCAGGCGCAGGACCTGAAGTTTCTGTTTTTCCATTTCCAGTCTGCGCAGAGCACTGTCCCGCAGCCCCTCGCGAAGGCTGAAGATTTCCTCCAGCAGCTCATCTCTGCACGGAACCGCCAGTTCAGCGGCAGCCGATGGCGTCGGTGCTCTCATATCCGCAGCCAGATCACAGAGGGTGTAATCAGTCTCATGTCCTATAGCAGAAATGATTGGTTTCCGTGCTTCCGCCACCGCATAAACAACCGATTCCTCGTTAAAGGTCCAAAGATCTTCAAGAGAACCTCCTCCTCTGGCAATAATGATCACGCTGACCTCCGGCATGGCGTCCAGCCGTCGAATCGCCTGCGCCACTTCCAGATCTGCTCCGACTCCCTGCACGCGCACGGGACACAGCAGTATCCTGACTCCGGGGTCACGGCGCAATGAAACGCTCATGATATCATGAATAACTGCACCAGTCGGCGATGAAACAACGCCCAGAGTATGTACCGTGGACGGCAGAGCTTTTTTTCGGTTACTGTCGAAGACACCCTCTGCAAGCATTTTTGCCTTGCGTTTCTGCAGTTGTTCATACAGGACACCCATCCCGGCACTGTGAAGTTCCCGTACCGTAAGGCGGTACTGTCCGCCTTTTGCATACAATCCTACGGAACCTATTGCTGTTACCTTGAGCCCTTCCGAAAGGGATATGGCAAGACGCTCCACATCCCCCGCAAACATAATACAGGAAACCGCTGCCCTGGCATCCTTCAGAGTGAAAAACATCATCCCTGTCTGGTGCATTTTCAGGTTACTGATTTCTCCTGTAACTTCGACACTGACGAGCAGAGGATCACGCTGAAGAACAGCGGCTACATAATCATTCAGCTGGCTGACGCTGAGCTTGGGTCTAGTTGCCACATCGTTTCGCCGCCTTCAGGGTGTTGCACAGCAGCATGGCAATGGTCATCGGCCCCACCCCGCCCGGTACCGGCGTCAGCTTGCCTGCTACGGCCGAAACGCTCGCTTCATCCACGTCGCCGCAAAGCTTTCCTTCTACCCGGTTGATTCCGACATCTATGACCGTAGCTCCTGGTTTGACCATATCTCCCGTAATCATCCGCGGCTTTCCCACTGCAGCCACCAATATATCTGCCTGCCGGGTTATTGACGCCAGATCCGACGTACGCGAATGGCATACCGTTACCGTGGCATTCTGTGCCAGAAGCAGCAGCGCCATTGGTTTCCCGACAATGCGGCTTCTGCCTACCACGACAGCATGCTTTCCTTCAACTTTTTCTCCGATGACTTCGAGCATTTTCATGATTCCTAACGGAGTACATGGTACAAACCCATCTTCTCCGATCATCAGCCTTCCGCTGGAGGCTGACGTAAACCCGTCTACGTCCTTCTCCGGAGATACCTCAGCAAGCACTTCCGCTTCATTCATATGAGCCGGCAACGGCAGCTGCACCAAAATGCCATGCACCGCCTTATCCTCATTCAGGGAACGCACAAGGTTCACTACATCCTGCTGGGTGGTTTCTTCCGGCAAATGCATTACCCTGGCTTCTATTCCTGCTGCCTTTGCAGCCTTTTCCTTGTTTCCCACATATGTTTTGCTGGCCGGATTATCTCCCACCCAGATTACAACAAGACTAGGAATAATGCCTGCCTCCCTGAGTGCTGCAGCTTCCCCTGCCGCCTCCTCGCGAACCTTCTGCGCGATCAGTTTTCCGTCAATTCTCTCCGCTGCCATGTGCATGCTCCTTTCGATAATAGTCTGCTCCCAGCAAGGCGATGCCGCAGGCGTTGTCCCCCGACAGCTCAGGCCTTGCAAAATGCAGAGCACAATGAAATCTCCGTTTATCCGCACGTTGTGTCAGCAGAATCCGGAAAAGCGCAGAAGAGGCAACTCCTCCTGCAAGAAGAGCCTGACTGCAGCCAGTCTTTTCTGCTGCATCTTCCAGCATTCTTTCCACCGTTCTGCCGAGGAAATCATACAGCTCCGCGGCCACTGTCTCCTGAGGGAGACCCGCAGAGAGCATTTTGCGCAATTTGGTTTCCGCTCCGGCAATGGAACAGGATCCATTCCGGATGGATACTCCGACACTTCCACTGGATTCGCCGCGCAATGCCAGTGCTTCAAGATGCGGACCTGCCGGGAATGACATTCCCATCGCAACCCCCAGCCGGTCGACCAGCTGTCCTGCATGCAGATCCAGTGTTCCTGCAAGCAATGTCAGTGTTCCTTCCGATGCAATCAGGACTTCCGTTGTTCCGCCGGACAGATGAACTGCCAGAAAAGGACGCGTTCTGTCGATGCCGGAATCCACCATTGCAGCTGCCACATGTCCTTCCTGATGTGAAAAAGGATAAAAAGGCACGCCCAGCAGTGTTGCTGCTGATCGTGCCTGACTCTCTCCAGCGCGAAACACGGGCATATAGGAATCCGCCAGCGGGCGAGGACGCACGCTGGCACTGACTGCACAGATTTTCCCCGAATAACCTGCCAGCACAGCACTGATTCGTTCCGGCAGACGCGTCACATGCTGGAACAATGCCTGTGACTGCTGCAGTCCCCGTTCTCCTGCAGGCACATTCAGCAATTGCCGGGAAGAATTGAGGATATTACCATCAATATCCACCAGGGCTGCCGAAGTTGTATAACAGCTCGTATCAAGCCCGAGAACTGCTTTCATGATTTTCCTGCTTTCTGTGTATCGTTCCCAGTACCCCATTGATAAACGGGCACGATTCCTCCGCTCCATACTTGCGGGTTATTTCAACTGCTTCGTTGATTACCATTGCTGCAGGAGCTTTCATATAAAGCATCTCATAAACAGCTACACGCAGCACTGCCAGGTCTACACGGGCAATGCGTTCAATGGTCCATCTGCGTAAACAGGAAGAGATCTCAGCATCAATTTCTGTATGATGGGCAGCAACGCCCTGAGTAATTGCATCAATGAATTTCTGATCCTCGGCATCCGGGGTATATTCAATGAGATCCACCAGGGTCTCATGATCCCCCTCGCCTCCAAACAGCTGTTCAAAAACCAGCTGCATTGCAGCAATCCTTGCCTGTGGCCTTGACATGTTTACTTCCTTCCATTATCGGTCTGCATCATCCCGCCTGAAAAACAGGATGCATCGTTTTACCCATTCCTTCTTATCCTTGACTCCGCCAACAAATGCACCAACCAGACAGAAAGCACCAATCAGTACCGCCTTCCCGACGCCAATCGTCAGACAGAGTACAGCGAAAAGCACTCCGAGAACTGCCCCCAGAATCATACACGGGACAGTTCCCGGTGTGAAAAGCTGATTCAAAAAGGTCTTAAGATCCATCATGGCTTACATCTCCTTGTCCGTTTCTTCGTCATCCGATTCCGTTTCAGCATCAGCATCATTTTCATCGGCATCCGGTTCAGGATCGTCCGCCATGGCAAACTCGGATTCCATGCTTTCTTCTTCATCGGAATCCGATTTCTCAATTTCCGCTTCTTCCGTTTCCGTTGTCTCTTCTGCAGATATATCGTCTTCCTCTTCCTCTGCAACCTGTTCCGGAGCAGCATCCTGCAGCGATAATGTTTCCGGTGCCTTCAGCCAGTCGTCCAGTTTCAGCATACTCTCCGGAATAGCATAAGGACTCTCCCTGGTAGCTTCCGAAGATGGCATGGTGGAATCCACAAAGATCCGGACCTCCTTGACATCTACGCCCGAACAGGCTTCCAGATACCGCTTGACCTGTTTCTGGAGGACAGAAATAGCCATCGGCATGCTGATGTCTGTCTGCAGAACAATATGAATATCTACCCTTACGCTCTGCTCATCACTGAAAAGAGAGGAAGTAACCACTTTAAGCTCTGCATGTTGATCAAGGCATTTGTTCACCAGTGTTTCCAATGCCTTAAGGGAAATACGGACCGTGCCATTTTCATTCTGCTGGACAGCAAAACTGCTTGAACGCTTTTCCCGGTTGGGAAGCAGCGAGATGATCAGAAGAAAGGCCAGAATGAGCAGTAATGCAATAATCGCCAGGGCGAACAGGAATCCTGCCGGCGAAGCAAAATTGTAACGGGCAATGCCATCTGCTACGCTTTGAGCAGGCAGCCGGCCGGACATCATCAGCAAAAGAAAGCCGGCAGCTCCAATGGCAAGCACAGCAGATACTGCCGTGACAACTTTATCCATGATTGGTTTCTTCATTGCATTTCCTCCTCCGTTAATCTATTCTGCGCAGTTTACGCTTCCGGAGCTCCATTCTCCTCTTCTTCCGGTTCCACTGGCGATTCTTCTTCCACCAGTTCAACCGTTTCATCATCCGGTTCTTCCACTACCGAGCTTTCTTCGGAATACTCAAGCTGGCTGTTCGGCTCCTCGATGGCATGTGCTTCCTCTTCCGCCTCCAGGCTGAGAGCAAGCTTCTGGCTCTCCTGCATCTCGGCATTTTCCTTTTCAAAGCTCACGCCAACCACATGGAGGTCGACTTTTGCCACGTGAAGTCCTGTCATGGATTCCACCGACTTGCGCACATTCTCCTGGCAGTTTCTTCCCACCTTCTGAATCGGGATGCCATAGTCGACCGTAACCGACAGATCCACCGCTACATCACCCGTGCTCATATCGACCTTAACCCCTCTGGGTATCTTCCCCTTCTGCATAAAACCAGTCAGGGAATTCGCTCCGGAAATGCCGGAAATACCTTCCACTTCTGTAGTTGCAACCGTAACAATGGTAGCCACTACTTCATTGGCATAGGTAATCTGCCCCTCCTCATGGGTATTGAGTTCCATATCATTCATCGGTTCTTTATTCATACCGTTACACCTCCATTATTGGTATGCCGTAGTATAACAGATTTTAAACACTTACACAATTCCCTTTATGGGAACCCTTTTTTATCATTCTGTCTGCTGGCGTGGGAAAGCAATGACTTCCGTTCCTTCCACTGCTCTGGCAATAAGTTCATCGCTCATCAGCTTCTCCTCTGCTGCCAGAACAACCGACATGGAAGGCTTGGTCGCCGGATGCTTGGGAGTAAAGATTGTGCAGCAGTCCTCATAGGGCAGTGAGGAGGTCTTAAAGGTTCCTATCTGCTCCGCTCTTTCGACAATTTCGCTCTTATCCATACCGATCAGCGGCCGGAATACCGGCATATCTACCACTGCATCCGTACATGTCAGCGCCTTCATCGTCTGACTTGCTACCTGCCCCACGGATTCTCCGGTAATCAGCGCATCTGCACCTTCCTGTTTGGCAAGCATCTCTGCAATGCGCATCATATACCGGCGCATGATGAGCGTTGTATAATTATCCGGGCATTTTTCATGGATTTGCATCTGAATCTCCGTAAAAGGTACTACAAACACCTTCATCGGGCCACAGTAACCGGAGAGAATATCTGCGAGGCTCAATACTTTTTCTTTCGCCCATTCACTGGTATAAGGGAAAGAGTGGTAATGTACACAGCAGAGTTCCACGCCCCGCTTGGCAACCATATAGCCTGCCACCGGGCTGTCAATTCCACCGGACAGCAGGAGACAGGCCTTTCCATTGGTTCCCATGGGCATTCCGCCCACGCCCATCATGCGCTCCACGCTCAGATAGGCATGATCCCGGATCTCAATGGTCATTTCATGCTCCGGATGATGGACATCCACTGTCAGATTTTCTGTATGTGCAAGAATATATCCGCCCGCGCGGCGCATGATTTCCGGAGAAGTCAGCGGATAATGCTTGTCGGAGCGTCTGGCCAAGACTTTAAAGCTTCCGGTCATGTTTTTCATCATCTCCGCAGCCTGATGACAGACCTGCTCAAAATCATCTTTTTCCATTTCCACGGCAGGCGATACCGAATGTACGCCAAAGACTTTGGCAACCCGTTCCATACATGCCTGCTGATCCGTAAAGTCAGAGACATAAATGCGTCCTTCACTCATCCAGACTTTGCCGCCCAGCGGTGCAACAGACGTTTTGATATGATCAACCAGTTTTTTCATGAAGAAGGGACGGTTCTCCCCTTTGAGAAACACCTCGCCGAACCGCACCAGAACCAAATCTCTCACTTTTATTTCCTCCGATATGCCCGCAGCATCACAGCTGCCCGCTGAATGCAATCTGCCGCCTCATCCATTTCTTCCTCAGTATTGTACACGGACAGACTGATCCGGATTGTGCCATCTGCCTCCTCGGTAGTCAGCCCCATTGCCCGCAAGGTGCTGCTCACCTTCTGCTTATGGGATGCACATGCCGAGCCTGTGGAAACCAGTACTCCCATGCCCTCCAGAGCATTGCGCATAACCTCGCCCCTGACGCCCCGGATGGACAGGCTGATTATATGTGGTGCACTGAGCGTCTCATTTTCCGGATCCGGTCCGTTAACCCTCATGTCCGATAAGGAAGTCAGATCGGCAAGAAGACGCAGCTTCAATCTTCTCAACCGCTCCCCTGCATCTTGCGGCATCGCTGAAAGCGCTGCATCGAGGCCAAAGATTCCGGGCACATTGAGGGTTGAGGAGCGCAGGTTCTCTTCCTGGCCTCCTCCTGTCATCTGAGGAACCAGCCGGATATCTTCCCGTGCAAGTAATGCACCGATACCTTTGGGAGCATGAAATTTATGTCCGCTGATGGAATACAGATCAATCCCCTGATTCTTCAGCAGAACCGGAACACGCAGAAAGCCCTGTACACCATCTACATGCATCAGCCCCCTCGGATTGGACTGGTGCAATTGCCTTGCCAGTTCCGTCACCGGCTGAATTGCACCCGTCTCGTTGCTTACCTGCATGCAGCTGACCAGCAATGTATCTGCATCTATCATGCTACAGGCTTTTTCCAGATCAACCCTGCCATCCGTCCCCGCAGGCAGAACACGGATCTCATACCCGAGTTTTTCCGCCCGCTGAATGGTTTCCATGACTGCCGGATGTTCAAACGGGCTGACAACCACATTTGCACCATTGTGACGATGCTCTGCAACCCCCAGGACAGCAAGGTTATCTGCCTCGGTTCCGCTGGCTACATAAACCACCCGGTAGCCGGCCGCACCTGCAGCCCGCCGGAGATGTTCCCTGCATGCGCGTATACCCTTTTCAATCAGAAGAGCAGGTCCGTAAGCCGCAGAAGGATTATAATAATCCTCTTCCATATGCCTGACCACCGCAGCAACTGCCTCGGGACATACCCGGGTTGTCGCGCTGTTATCCAAATAAATCATCTTTTTCTCCCGAAAAAAACCGGTGCGAGGACCGCACCGGCGCGATTATGCGTCATTTGTCCTGATAAATGCCCGGATCCAGGCACCGAACGATCATGCCCACCATTTCCTCGCTGGGTTCTATGACGATCATGTGCTTCTTATTATCCTTGACATAGTAGAAATAAAACAGATTTCCATCACGGTTGAGAAACCAGTTCTTTTTTTCCACATCCTTCATAGAAAGGAAACGCTGGAAAGCCGGATTTGCCACATGACCGCACGCACTCACGTTGCGTACGTTCATGTTTCCCAGTTCCTGACGCTTAGCACTCCGATAGACTCTTGCAAAATCCAGTATTCCGTTCGTAAACGTATATTCATATTCTGTTTTCAGCCTGTCTTTTAGAAAATACAGACCCACAGCAGCACCTGCGCTTGCAAGTAAGAAGAACAGCGTTACCAGATCAAAGGCTGCAAAAATAATCTGCAGGCTCAAAAGCGCATACAGGCCAAATATGACTATGAAAATCCAGCATAGTATATAAAGAATATTCTGCAATGCCGTCGATTTAGCTGTCACAATATCTTCCCTGAAGCTGTCGCCAAACCCGCTTCCAAACACGTTCGCCATGATTGTCCGCCTCCAACTTCTTGATTTTTGGTAGGATAACTGGTATTGTATCACAGAGTATTCAAAAATACTACCCCTTCTTCTTCCGGCAGATTGATTTCATTCTTCCGGAGATAATTGTCTGAACAGGAGGAAATAAGCAGCCCAAGCTGCTTTTATTGCATATGAAATGTCCATCTTGCGGTGCCTGGAACCAGGCCTATCTTCCCCGCTGTACCCGCTGCGGCGCCCTTCTGCCGAAAAATGTCGAAAAGGAGAAAGAGGATTGGGAAGATGCCATGCATAAAAAAGCTCCTTCCCTGACCATTAAAACTTTCAGTGAAAAAGACACCATGGCAGATATTCCTACGCCTCCAAAACCAGAAACCCCCTATGATCCCGAGGACCTGACCGGCAAGCTTATTGCCGATGAGATGGAAGACCTGGTTGCCCGGCGCCGGCGCGGCAAGGAACGCCTGCAGCAGATCAAAGACAATGCTGCCCAGGTCCGGGAATCCATGCGCAGAACGGAAGTAGTTCGTCCGGTCCCGGAAGAGGGAGACGCAAACTATGAAACAGATGCAGATGTTGCTCCCGTCACTGTCACCAGAACCCGAACAAAGGAAAAAGACGCCTCTTCCAATGCCCGGCCTGTGGATTCCCGCGGGCGAGTTCTTGTTTATGCTGATGACCCGGATGCCCCCATCTATTATGACGGCTATGAAAAAGAAAATCTGAACCGCTCCCGCATCGTTGTCGAAGACGGCCCCCGTCGTGTCGATCCCCGTCCCCAACGCATGGATGCCTATGCGAACTATCAATATCAGGAGCAGAAAAAAAAGCATCGCACCTCCGTCCTTCTGACCATTTTCATCGTTATTCTGGTTCTTGGAGGCCTTAGTGTCGGTGGTATCCTGGTTGCAAGGTCCTTTGTGCTTTCTCAGGGCATGCAGGTCAGAAACGATACTGAAACCAACGTTCTGGTCACCGCAGGCATGACTGACGACGGCCACCCCTGCCATACTCTGACTTTCACCGGCCGTGAAAACGCAACCATTTATCTGCGGGAAACGCAAAGTTCCTATGTCATTGCCAATCGGAATGTCAGCATCACAATTCCGGATTACATGTGGTACGATACAGAGAGTTCCACTTATGCAACAGCGGTGGATACGGATACTATGGATGTGCACATCACTCCCTATATCCGTTATACGCAGGAAGGGGATCAGTATCAGCTTGAACCGATCTCCTATACGATCGACGTACCGCTCTCCCCTGTCCGCCTGATTAATCCACCCACTGCTTTCCTGAACGTAGGTGTTTCCATCTATGAGGTTCGCATCAATGTGGAACAGGGTTCCACGGTAGTCATTGACGGCACCAATGTGTCCACTCTGATCCGCGACACAGGGAATGTTTCAAAGAACGTTCAGGTTCTGCCTGTCGGCGAGAATACCATCTCGATTTCCGTAAAAACAAAATACTGCCGGGAAAACAAAATGGAGGTCGTTCTTTATCGTGCGCCTCAGGACATTCCTCTGGAACTTTCCCCGACTGTCATTGTGGAATGGAACTATGAGGATGGAGACCCGGAGCATATTGCCAGAATAACCGGTTCCACTCTGCCCGGTGCGCAGATCACCATCGAGACGGAATCTCATGATCTGCATATCGACAACAATACCGGTGAATTCAGCTTTGTTCCTGTCTTCCGCAAGCTAGGAAACAACGACATCATCATCCGTGCCTCTGCAGAAGGGCGGCAGGACTCCGTCATTACCCACACTGTATACTTCATGCCCACTGCAGATGTATACACTCGAAAAGCCTGGGATCTGGATTCCCAGTACAGTGATCTCATCACCTACATCAATATGCGTATTGGCACCATTTATGTAGGCACCGGCGTAATCGAACGAATCATATCCAGTACCCCCCAGATGGCTATTATGAATATAGGCTCTGAAAACTTCAACAAACGCGTTCTCCTCGAAAACAGTTCCAAGACCACCTGGGAACTGGGAACCAAGTACCGCATCTACGGAGAAGCCTATGGCATTTACGATACAATGCCCCGTCTTACTGTCCGTTACACCTATCTGATGGAGTGATTCCAATGAAAACCGATTATCTGCCGCTCATCAAGGGTATGGATTATCTTCTCACGGAAACCCGTATGCTCACCGGTCTGGCAGTAGCGTATGGGACCTCTGACACTGCAGAATATACCTATTCCGGTCTGGCCCAGGAGAGCGACTTTTCCGTGGCGGGTTTTCCTTACGCTCCCCGTCTTCTCAAACCAGATGCGCTCTTCGATTTGGCTTCCCTCACCAAACTGTTTACTGCCGTTCTCACGCTTCAGCTTGCAGAAGACCATCTTCTTTCTCTGGAGGATACCATTGCTCATCTGGATCCCCGCTTTCCCCATCTGGCAGATATTTCCATCTATGAGCTTATGACATTCCAGGTGAATCCTCAGACCGATGGCCGTCTGGATAACGCCCCCTCCAGAAAAGATGCCCTGAACCGTCTTTTCGCATCCTCTCCTGCTCCGCTTCCACCCATAAGGGTATATTCTGATATTCCCGCCATGATTCTTTCCCGCATCCTTGAATCTGTTACATCTCTCCCCTATGCCACGCTCCTCCAGTGTAAGATTCTTGAGCCGTTGGGAATGACAGAGACTTTCTGCAGGATACCGGAAGCGTTCCGAAGTCGCTGCGTCAATTATTCGGGAGAGCATCGCCTGATCTCCGGCAGATATTCTCTTCGAACTATTCCTTCCCCCGGAATTCCCCACGATCCCAAAGCATTGCTTTTGCAGGGGGACACTTCCGATTGTTTTGGACATGCCGGCGTCTTTTCCACGCTTTCGGATATGATCTCTTTCTCCCAGGGGCTTCTCTCCGGTCGCCTGCTCTCACCGGCCTCTCTCCGGCTGATGGGCACCAATCGCGTCGGCAGAAATAACGGGGACGGCACCCATCGTCAATATCTTGGAACTCTCTGTTTTACACATCATCCCGAGCAGCGTCTGTCCGAAGTTCCCGTTTTTTTCTCTCCTCAGGCATTTGCAATCTCTGGTTTTACGGGCAATCATCTCTCTCTGGACCCTGAGCGTGGTCTTTTCATTCTTTTTCTTGGAAATCGCGTTCACGGCCGTCTGACCCGAGTCTCTCCCCTGGAAGACATGCCCCGGATCGGTCTTTCAGACGGAGTAGGTACTGTCAACTGGCCAGATGGACGCATCGTCCCTTCTTCTGCCCAATATGTCTACTTCAAGGATTCCATGCTCAACGAACCAATTCGTCAGCGCATGGTGGAACTGCAATGGCTCTAAAAACAGCTCTGCATCACGCAGAGCTGTTTTCTTATCATAGTTCAGGTCTTTGTCTGGAACTTCTCCAGCGATAATGTATTTGTGATCAGAAAAAAATTCTGAAACAGACCCGTATGCATAACCTTTCTGTTCTCTGTTTTTCCGGGAGACCCCGGACGTAAACCTGCATACTCGAGTCAGGTTGTGTAAGAAAGATTGGCAAAATCCAGCGTCGCAAAATAATCCTCAGGGGTTTCAGCACGGCGGATCATCTGATAGCTTCCGTCCTCCTTCAGAAGGATTTCGGCGCTTCTGAGCTTTCCATTATAGTTGTAGCCCATGGAATGTCCATGCGCGCCTGTATCATGAATGAAGAGTAAATCTCCCCGGTCAATTTGAGGAAGCATCCGATCGATGGCAAACTTATCATTGTTTTCGCAGAGGGAGCCAACCACATCCACCATCTGGTTGGCAGGTTCATTTTCCTTTCCAAGAACAGTGATATGGTGATATGCCCCATACATGGCCGGCCTCATCAGATTGCATGCGCAGGCATCTACGCCAATGTAATGCTTGTAAGTATTCTTCTCATGGATGGCTCTGGTAATCAGTGCCCCGTTCGGGCCCATCATATAACGCCCAAGCTCAGTAAAAATGGAAACATTCGTCAATCCTGCCGGAATAAGAACCGCTTCATAGGCCTTGCGTACATTTTCCCCGATCATACGGATATTGCAGGGCTTCTCCTCGGGACGGTAAGGAATTCCAATCCCTCCGGAAAGGTTGACAAATGCTATCTCGGCACCCGTATCCCGATGCAGTTCAACAGCTGTTTCGAACAGAATCCTCGCCAGTTCCGGATAGTAATCGTCCGTCAGCGCATTGGATACCAGAAAAGCATGAATGCCAAAGTGCTTTACCCCCTTCTGCTTCAGAATGCGGAAGGCTTCCGTGAGCTGTGCACGGGTCATGCCATATTTTGCATCCTTGGGATGATCCATGATGGTGTTATGAAGCAGAAACTCTCCTCCCGGATTATAGCGGCAGCAGACTGTTTCCGGTATCCCGACAGCATTCTCGAGCGTTTCAATCAACGAGATGTCATCCAGGTTGATGATACCCCCCAGCGAATTCGCCCGGGCAAATTCGCTTTCCTGGGTTTCATTAGAGGAGAACATGATCTCATGTCCCTGAAAACCGCAGGCTTCGGAAAGCATGAGTTCTGTTTCAGAAGAGCAGTCGACACCGCATCCCTCTTCCTTCAGAATTTTCAGCAAATAAGGATTGGGAGTGGCCTTTACTGCAAAAAACTCCCGATAACCAGGATTCCAGGAAAAAGCGGCATTGAGTTCCCTCGCGGTTTTACGAATACCTGTTTCATTATAAAGATGAAAAGGCGTGGGATAGCGGCTTGCAATTTCTTCTGCCTTTGCGGCAGTCACAAATGGTAATTTCTCGTTCATATCATAACCCCTTAAATATTGTGATATGTATTATTGTTTTTCCGCCTGTTTTCAAAAAATTGTTGCAAAACCTGAGTACATTCATGCTCTTCAATACCGCCGTCACAGAGAATTCCAGTACTGAAAGCAGGATCTTCCGGAATGGAATAAATGGAGCCGGCGCATCCCTTTGCCTCATCAAATGCACCAAAGACAATTCGATCAACGCCTGCCATCACTGCCGCTCCGGCACACATCGGACAGGGCTCGAGGGTTACATAGAGCGTACAGCCAGTCAGGCGACGACGCCCCAGCTTTTTTGCAGATGCACGAAACACCAGCATCTCTGCATGTGCTGTGGGGTCATTGTCCTGCTCTCTGTGGTTATGGGCACCGGCAATGCACTCGTTCCCATATACCATCACCGCCCCGACCGGGACTTCCCCTTCCAACGCAGCAGCTTTCGCCTCTTTCAGCGCTTCCTGCATCCATATCCTGTCATTCACAATTATCTCTTTCCAAGTCCCAGGCGGCGCAGAATTGCTCCCGGAACTCTCTTGATCCTGATTAATGCCTTTTCTGCTCTTCCCGGCGGCTTCAGCAGTGCGTTAACGGTTTCCTGTTCAAAGCCTTTCTGAATATAGCTTTCAAAGAACCGCTGCCGTTTCGGATGGGCAGCAGCCGGATGCATTATACTGGGATTAAATCGCAGCAATGCATCTGTATCCGATATCTTAAACCGTTCAATTCGGCCTGAAACTGCTTCAAGGAAGCTTCTTCCCGCAGAAGAATTCACCAATACCAGCGAAAGCCCCCGATCATCATCCCGTTCCGGACAAACAACCTGAGCCCCCCATAAATCAGCTATGGTAATATCCGCCGGGTGATTTCTTCCCTGCAGTCTGCACTGATGGCAGGAAGGCCTCAGGAAAAGATTCGACAGGAATCCCCTCATGAATGGATCTTCCCACTGACCTGCTGCTTTTTCGGTCCCGTCTTCATACATCATCACAGCAGAGAAGTCTTTCCATCCTTTCCGCTTGTCACGGAAATGATACCGTACGATGCGCTGACCTGCAAGCTTTTCCTGTTCATTCAAATAGGAACGGAAAACCCCCGGAGACGGAACTCCATGGCAGACAAAATCCACCGTTATCAATTGTTTTGCAAACTTTTCCCCTGCTGCTGCCCGCAAGCCGGCTATCTGGCATGGCGTACCTGAAAAAAGTACTGGAACGCCCTTTTTCAGCAATGCCACGGCATTGCCGATCGCATCTGCTCCGGCGCTTTGCAGATACTTGGACCCACACATTTCCCGGACTTCATCCGGGGAAAAGGCTCCTACTGTTTCCACCAGCAACTGCTCATCAAATACCGCCCCGAAAACGACGCCTCCTCGCTTGAGCATTTCCTCCGCCAAAGGAACAAATATGCCCCCGGAAGAGGACATTTCCCGGATTTCTTCCTGTTTACAGTAAGCACCATAAGCAGATTGTTTTGGCCAGGGTTTCTCCTGCGTTACAGGGCATCGTTTTTCACAAAGATTGCATTCCACACAAAGGGAAGCATCCACGACCGGATAAAGAAAGCCCTCCTCATTTGCTTGCATGAAGATGGCATGATGGGAACAGATGCTGACACAGGCTCCGCAGCCTGTGCATTCTGACGGATTGCTCCTAACGGTCTGTCTCATAACCTACTCCCTTTTCATGCGCGCGCCACATCCTGCAGGCTCTGCAGAACACGGTCAAATCCCTGCGTATATTCCGGTATGCGCCTTTTCAGAAAATCCCTTTCATTCTCTGCCCGTTCATTCAGCATATCGTATGCATAGATCAGCTGATTTTCCGTTTCGATCTCCTGTGCCCGAATCAGATGGTTCGTCTCTTCCCCAAACAGATCCCTTGCAATCCCCCGTGCCTTAACGGAATAGCCGATCACCAACGTTGGAACGTTCTGAGAATAGCCTGCAATTGATAAGTGAGTTCTTGCTGTAACCAGCAGACGAAGGTATGAAACCATCTTCTTATACTGTGTTGCAAGCAGGTTGTCCGGAATCAGCATGACCCGTTCCTCATCGGCAAAAACATTCTTGATTTCCTTCAGCAAAACCGCATCACTGTCATGCTCCCACATGACGTGTGGGATAAGTGCTACCTGGTCTTCTCCGGTTGCCAGAATATGTCGAATCAGCCCGACAATTGCATTCTTTGTTCTTTCCGGATTGCCGGACTTCCCCAGAACCAGAGGACTGACATTGATGCCCACGACCGGGGCTTTTGCAAACTGCTCCGGCAGGCTTACATTCTCAGTCTCCATGGTAAAGGCAGGATCAACCCATCGGATCACGGGCATATTGTGACTGTCCATGGTTTCCGCGGTAATCGATTCCCTTGCAACAATCAGATGATAAGCTCTCAGGTCTTCCAGCGTAGAGCCCGTCATCAGTTCAGGGTCCACCGAGCAACCCCAGAGCACCAGGGGACTTCCAGCCTTGCGAAGACGTCGGTTGATCACCCGCATATGCTCCTGTTCGTTATAGCAATATGTATCTCCGCCGATAGACAGACAAAGATTGGCACCTCTGCCATAGCGAATCACCGGCGCATACTTCCTGGCCACCTCATTCTCCCGGGCCTGTCCCATCCGGAAAGCAACAGAATTGACAATGCGTTCAAAACTATATGGGGAAATAGTAGAGCCTACAACCCTTCTTACTTCTGGAAGACAAAGTTTTCGATCAAACTCCGGTGTGTCACTGGATAGAATGATCTCTGCCCCGGTTTGCTTCAGCAGTTCCGCACTTGATCGGACAATCGCCTCGCATCCCCTGTTTTCGCAGCCGGAATGGTTGTAAAACAGTATCTTTTTCAGCGTCTGATTCCCCATCTTTTTCCTCCAAGTTTTTCCTTCACCCGCATTGCATAATAGAACTGCGGAAATAAACCGGACTCCACAATGCGATAAAGGCGTCTGTCTGCCTGAGAAAGCTTTTCCTCCCTGACACCAGAAACCGCCTTCGGCCGGATATCGGTATTAAAGCGACTCATGGCTTCCCGGATTCCAGCTTCTTTCTCATCCACCCAGACAGCGCTCTGCAGAAAATCGCGGAAATACTCTTCCTTGACACCTTCTGCAATCAGCAGCTCATTCATAGCCATCAGCATCGGCTGGTGGGCTTCCCGGTATCTCCCCATTGTCGACATTGCTGATTCTTTGTGAATTCTGTAAACATACGTACAAGCCGGTTCATGCGCTACTCTCTCCGCCCGCATGTAAAGCTGCATATTCAGCAGTGCATCTTCTCCGATGCGTACGCGTTCATCCAACCTCGGTCCATTTTGAAAAAGTGAAGCGGCATACAGCTTATTCCACAGATTATTATATATTCTGTGCATATGAATGATTTCCCGAACAATCTCCGAAGGCTGCTGTATCACCGGTTCTATCTCCACCGGAACGCGATTTCCCTGATTCATATCAAACAGCGTATGGTTGGCAGACTGGATTTCTGCATGATTGCGTATTGCAGCCTGATAGAGTTTTGCAAGAGCTCCATCTTCCAGCGCATCATCTGAATCCACAAATGCGATATAGCTGCCCCGTGCCATATCTATCCCGGTATTTCTTGCCGCGCTTACTCCCCTGTTTTTAAGGTGCATCACGTGTGCGCGCGGTTCCTGCTCTGCAAATATATCCAGCAAAGCACCAGTTGCGTCGGTAGATCCGTCATCAATCAGCAGAAATTCTATTTCCGGCGTTTTCTGTACCGCCAAGCTCTCAAGACAGACTTTCAAGTATCGTTCTGTATTATAACAGGGAACGACGACGCTGATGTCCGGTCTGGTTTTCACATTACTCCTCCTATCAGGGAACAAAAATGCTGAGTCTCGGACTCAGCCGAAGTGCCAGATAATAAGCTTTTTCCTTCCATGACAATGCAGTAAACTGAACACCGCTTGTCATTTTTCTTACATGTTCCCGCTTCAGCAGCGCTGCTGCTTCCCTGGGGGAATGTCCGACACGAAGCGTACGAACATACAGATCCATCAATGCCCGGAACAACACTGTTCTCTGTCCGGTTCGATCCATATATCTTTCTATTTCGCGAATCATGGGCATGCTTTCTGCAAATCGGTCCTTTTCCGCCCTCGTCATTGCCGAATCCCCGCCCAGCAGATATACGTAGACGATCTGATCCGTCATTTTCCAGCCTTCCGCAACATAAAAACAATCAAGGTTAAAAAGGACATCCTCACCTACGGCAATGCCGTCCGGCACGCGAATATGGTGCGTTTCCAGCAGCTTCCGGCGGTAGAGCCTCATTCCCATACTGTAGAGATAACCCTCTCCACGAATAAGACTCTCCAGAATTTCCCTCCGGCTGCCATTTCTAGGTGCATGTATTTCTTCCCTGCCGGTATCCGTAAGGCACAGTCGATGTGCACCAACCACAATATCCACACCGTCTTCTGCCAGGGATAAAAGAATATCCAAAGCATCCCCTGGCAGAATATCATCTGCATCAAGAAAAAACAGCCACTTTCCACCCGCCGCCTCTATCCCGGCATTTCTGGCCCTGGAAACACCGCCATGCGGAACAGACAGAACCCGCATGCGGGGTTCATCGGAAGCAAGATGTTGTAATTCCGAAAGCGTATCATCCGCACTGCCGTCGTCGACAGCAACAAGTTCCCAGTCTGTAAAGCTCTGGTCCTGCAAACTCCGAACTGCATTTTCCACGATGTCTCTGCACTGCCAGCAGGGCATGATAACGCTGATTACCGGTTGCTTCATACATCCTCCCAAAAGAGCAGAGCTCGGCGTTCCCGGGAACGCCGAAGCATGAACGCCATCATCTTCGCTTTTCGTACCAGAATCTGTCGAAATGCCCGAAGCGGATAGGTTTTGAAAAAAACGTCCTTTTCAATGCGATGATAGAAGCGAAGAACACTGGGAGATAGTGTATGAACTGTATCCTCCGGCAGCAGAAGCAGTGTCTTGACCTTATCCATATTCTTCATCACATGAACAACACCGCCATCCTTATAAAGCCGGAGAATCACACTGTCAGCATAAGCCTCATAATACTGCTTCATTTCTCCTTTTTCAAGCAGCAGCTCCCGCATCGCAGAAAACCATGGCGTATGAATCTGGAGCTGGCTTCCCTCAGCATGATGCATGGCCGACGCGGAATGCGTACGATAAATATAAGTGACCGCATGTACATATGCAATTCTGGCTCCCGAGAGCACACACTGTAGATTGAAAAGCGCATCTTCTGCGATGCAGACATTCTCCTGAAGACGGATATCCATTTTCTGCAGAAAATCCCTGCGATGAAGTTTATTGCACATAATATTGAGAACACTGTCCCCTTCAATAAGACGAAGTGCCACGGTATAACTGCGTTCAGTTTCTTCCTGATCCATCCAGCGGCTTTCAGGCCATACCGGTTTTTTGTTTCCACTCTCGTCCATTGTGCAGTGAGCTCCAACCACCATATCTGCTGTCCTGCTCTCTTCAAGCAGTACAGTCAGAGCACCCTGAGGAAGGAGATCATCTGCATCAGCAAAATAGATCCATTCTCCAACTGCCGCAGCCAGTCCTGCATTGCGGGCAGCAGATACCCCGATTCCGGAACCATTCAGAATACGCACACGCTTGTCGTGTGCTGCTATGTTCTCTGCAATGCCGCGGCTTGCATCCGTAGAGGCATCATCGATTAAAATAAGTTCCAGATCAGTTTCCTGCGACAATACGGACCGCATTGCGGCCTCCAGGTATTCTTCCCCATTGCGGCAGGGCATAATGACACTGATCATACCCCCACCCGATTCTGTATGAGGGCCATCGCCCCGTCGATATCGTCTTTCAGCCATCTGGCAGCAAAAATCCTTCCGCGTACCTGGGTTGCAACTCCTTTGCGCGTCGCAAGCATATAGGATAACAGAGGCGAGATTCCCCGAAGATCCTTAAGCAGTTGCTTTAATGTCTCATTTTGCAGCGCATCATGCATTGCCTCGCGTACGTCCTGCGTACTGGGATCGAGACGTATCCCTTTGCAGAAAAGCTTGTCATAGCAAAGTACTGGCATCACATCATGCAGTTCCTGTTCATGACCTGTTTCCTTTACATATTCTGTAAAGCGGATTCCCAGGTTGATGAGCCGTCTTGCAAGGCGGGGCTTAGGTTTTCCCATCAGAGAATCCTCTCTCTGGATATAATATATGTAAGGTTTGGACAGCGAGCAGAGCTTTCTGGTATGCATGAGATACATCCCGGAAAAGAGGGTGTCTTCAGCGAAGATTTCATCATTCGGAGCAAAGCGCAGATGATGTTTTTCAATTACCTCCCGCCTGTATATCCGGCTCCAAGCTTCCTGTCCATGCCGATATGGCATCCAGTAATTATAAAAGTATTTTGCAAGTCCGTACTCCGGAATCACAAAAAAATCATCCCGTATGGGAAGGTAGGGATCTCCGGTGTCCTCCCCTTCCTTCATTCGGTAATAATTGTAGAGGACCGTTTCCGCACCCGTTCGCTCAGCAGCAGACACCGTGTCCTCCAGCCAGGTCGACACGGCATAATCATCCGAATCCAGAAATGCAATATATTCTCCGGATGCAATTTCCAAACCTGCATTGCGGGCAGAAGAAAGTCCTCCGTTCTTCTTGTGAATAGTGCGAATCCGTATGTCCCTGCCCGCGTATTCTTCCATGATCTCTCCGGAGGAATCCCGTGTCCCGTCATCCACCAGAATAAGTTCAAAATCGGAAAGAGTTTGGGCCAGTATGCTGTCAATGCATCTGGCCAGCCAAGCCTCTACCTGATACACCGGCACAATAACGCTTACCTTTGGCATACCTGCCCTCTCCTCTTTCCTATTCACCTTTCAGTATGGCGATAGCTTTTTGCAGCTGTTCATCTTTCTCCATAGGCAAAGCATTACGGGCAAAAAGCTTTGTTGCCTCTTCATCCAATTCGCATTCCACATCCGGCTCGATACCGATTTCATGGATGCACTCTCCGCTGGGTGTATAGTATCTAGCGCTGGTTACTTTCATACCTGTCCCATCCGGGAACTCCATGGCGCTCTGCACAATGCCCTTTCCAAAGGTCTTGGTACCCACCAGCGTACCGGCATGGTAGTCCCGGATTGCTCCGGCAAGTATCTCGGAAGCACTGGCGGAATAGCCATTTACAAGGACCACTATCGGCACCTTGTAATACTCATTATCGATCCGTTCTTCGCTGACGTTTCCTGCTTTATCCCGCATGGATACGACAACTCCCTCCGGAAGAATCAGATCTGCGATACCTACTGCTGAATCCACCAAGCCTCCGCCATTATTGCGAAGGTCAATAATCATACCGCTGACTCCTGCTTCTTCGAAAGTACGTACTGCTTCTGCTACGCCTTCCGTAACCACACCAAGAAAGTCATAAATCATGACATAGCCGATATTGTCAGGCAGGATCTGATATTCCACATAATTAATGCTGACCATCTGCCGCGTAATGTCAAAGTCAATGGTCTCCAGATCCCTCAGAACAGTAACTTTCACATCCGTTCCAGGAGTGCCCCGCATGACTTTTACAGCCTGGTCCATTTCGTTCGCAGTATAGTACTCATCGTTGACATAGACAATCTTATCGCCTGCCATAATTCCCACATCTTCCGCAGGGCTACCCTTGAAAACGCGGATTACAGTAATCATATGATCTTCCGGATCTGCCAGAAGCTGACATCCAATGCCGGCATAGAGGCCTTCCGTTTCCTCGTTGAAGGACTCCATCTCTTCCTTTGTATAGTAGCAGCTGTAAACATCCCCGATGCCAGCCATCAGGCCTGCTGCCGCACCGTCCAGAAGTTTTTCCTCATCCACGTCTTCATAATAATAGGTTTCAACAATCTGCCTAAGAAGCTCAAGCTTTTCGTACTTCAGCAGGTTTTCATACTCTTCCCTGGAGATAGTTACCATATCTTTTGAATTTCCCAGAGGCCAAGTCAGTGCCAGCGCGTTTGCTGCCATGAAACACACAAGCAGCGTGAGGCTCAGCAATGCGATTCTTGTCTTTTTCATCGATTTCTCCTTTTCTGCTAGAAAAAGCCGACCATCACGGCCGGCTTCAGGTACTCAATACACGGGACGTGGCTTATCCTGTCCGCTCTTTCCTAACAGCATCATCATCTTGAAGGTGACGGCATCATCAAACTTACGCAGATCTAAGCCAGTTTGACGCTGAACCTTGTCAAGACGGTATACCAACGTATTACGGTGAATATACAGCTGCCGGGCGGTATCTGACAGGTTGAGATCTTTGGCAAAGAACATCTCGATGGTATGCAGCATCTCTTCATTGAACAGTCTTGATGTCTTGCGATTAAAGAGTATGCTGTGATAGCGAATCCCCATTTCTCTGGGGATGTCCATCAGAAAACGTTCAAGGACCAGGTTCCGGTAGACATACACCCTCTGATCCGGTACAAAAATACGGCCGACCTCCACTGCTCTCCGGGATTCCCGATAACTTTCTCCAATTTCCGGGAAAGTCTTTCTCGGTTCACCAACGCCTACAACGCATGACTTGCCATCCTCATCCAGCAGCGTCTGCTGTACAGCTTCCGCCAGCTGGCGAAGTTCATCGAAGCTCTCTACATTATCCATGCTCTTCAGAACTACCACGGTATGACGATCCATTTCCACAATAAGGTCTCCGTTGGCGCGTGGAACAATTTCATCCAGCATGTTAAATGCAGTTTCCTGCTCCGTCTGCAGGATTTGGAACGTCATGGCACATCGTGTCTTATCAATTTCGATCTGATGTTCGTGGGCAAGAACCTCCAGTTCAGAACTGGTCAATTCCTCACGCAGAACCCGACGATAAACATCGTAACGGGTCTGAATCGGCGCTTCACCGCGTCCCATATACCGAATCATCTCGCCTGCAAGCATAATGCAGTTGTGCGCTTCAGCGCCACGGTCAAAGATGCAAAGAATCAGCTCCGGTGTGATGCCAATCTTGAGAAAGGTCTTATTGTCGTATGCGACAGACATGCCGGGATCAATAAATTCGGGCATTGTAATCTTCTGTCCTTCCTCTTCGGACGGCAGAAGAATATTCCCCTCAACATCCAGAAGATAGATCTTCTGTGTAATGAGATGGGAAAATGCCTGTTCGATCTGATTTAAAAAATGCTTTTCCGGTATCATAATCGTATTCCTTTCCTTATGGCCTGTTCACGTTACCGCTAAGACGATTTATTATACAGGAATATCCTCTAAAAAGCTAGTCCTTCTTTTACATTTTTATGAACCGGCAAGCCTTTTTTCGTTTCATATATGAGTCTTCTATAAATGAACCAGACTCCATTTGGATAAGTTTCAAAGTGATTTCTATCAGGATAAAAAACAATACAAAGCAAACACATGGCATAATTGAATTATTATGCCATGTGTATTATTTAATTTTCTTATCACCTGCCACCAGCTGCAGCAGGTTTTCCCCTTCTTAACGGTTCAGGATAGTAATTTCGGAATCCTTGTCGAAGAAGTGGAGACGGTTGACCTCAAATGCAACCTTGATCGTATCACCGGTGCGGCTCGTGCTGCGCGGATCAACACGTGCAATGACGTTGCCTTCCTTGCCGTCGGCTTTCAGATACAGATAGGTCTCGGAACCCATGAGTTCGACGACTTCAACATCGCATTCAACCAGGTTATTGTCAGCTTCCTTCAGGAAACGTTCCTCGTCATGAATGTTCTCAGGACGGATGCCCATGACAACTTCCTTGCCGATGTAGGACTCATCAATCAGTTTGCGTACCTTGGAATCAGGAACCTTGATGGCATTCTTGCCAAACTCTGCCCAGACCCCATCATTGCGGGAAACAAGCTTCGCATTGAAGAAGTTCATCTGCGGGCTGCCGATAAAGGAACCAACAAACAGGTTTGCAGGATAATCATACAGATTCTGAGGAGTATCAACCTGCTGAATGAAACCATCTTTCATGACAACAATACGGGTGCCCATCGTCATAGCTTCCGTCTGGTCATGGGTAACATAGATAAAGGTGGTCTGCAGGCGCTGATGCAGTTTGGTAATCTCTGTACGCATCTGAACACGCAGCTTGGCGTCCAGGTTGGACAATGGTTCGTCCATCAGGAAGACTTTAGGGTCACGAACGATTGCACGACCGAGAGCAACACGCTGGCGCTGACCACCGGACAGAGCCTTTGGCTTACGGTTGAGGAGCTGTTCAATAGAAAGAATCTTAGCAGCCTCACGGACCAACTTATCGATTTCGTCCTTGGGTTTCTTGCGGAGTTTCAGACCAAAGGCCATATTCTCATACACAGTCATGTGCGGATAGAGAGCATAGTTCTGGAAAACCATGGCAATGTCACGGTCCTTCGGCGCGACATCATTGACCAGGCGATCACCAATGTACAGCTCTCCTTCACTGATCTCTTCGAGGCCAGCTACCATTCTCAGCGTTGTGGACTTACCGCAGCCGGAAGGTCCGACTAGAACGATGAATTCCTTATCCTCTATGTCGAGACAGAAATCGGAAACCGCCGTTACGTTGCCGGAATAGATTTTGTAGATGTGATTGAGTTTCAAGCTTGCCATGGTAAAACTCCTCCTAACAAAAATATATTTGACGCCTAAATCTTCTTCGGCGCTTCTTGCGTAATTATACAGGCTGATTTCACCTTTCGACAATCGTTTATCTTCACAAAAAAAGGAGGTGCACATAATTCTCCTTTTCTGTAATTCATGTTCAAAAATCAAGAACATTTTTGATTTCTGGTGTTATTCTTTCTTTTTTATGGATTCCTCTATTCCTTTTACATGGTGAACTTTCACAAACCTCCATTTTTACAAAAAAATAAAAGAAAAATGGATGCCTGCACACATCCATGCATCCACACGCAAAAATATAGGAAAACTTCACAATTTTTCAGATATCCGAGAGTGTAACTAATACAATGGCAGAGTCTATGTTTTGTAATTTGTAAAATCGGACGTTTTTTTGTGCACTTTTTTCATGTGCATATTGCACAAAACCAATTTTTTTGAAGCATTAACAGGATTTTTGATACTATAGTGATACCCTATCCTTTTATCCGGATGCTGCCCGTCTGTTTTATCTGGTAAATAAGCCTCAGTCCCTGGAGTGTGAGATCCGGGTTGATTTCATCTATGACAGAAGAATTTTCCTTTACCAGATATGCCATGCCTCCGGTTGCAATCACTCTCGCCTTTACTCCGAGCTCTTCCTGCATTTTACCCACAATATGTTCCACAGAGCCGATATATCCGTACAGAATTCCGGATTGAATATTCGACACGGTACTTTTGCCAATTGCTGTAGAAGGTACCACCAGTTCTATGGCAGGCAGCTTGGCAGTTCCTGTAGAAAGCGCCTTATTCATCATACGCAGGCCAGGCCCGATCGCTCCACCGAGAAACTCATTCCGATTGGTTATTACCCCATATGTCGTTGCAGTTCCAAAGTCAATAAAGATGGAAGGCCCGCCGTAAAGATGCGCAACGGCAACAGCATTAGCAATTCGGTCACTGCCCAGTTCCCTTGGGTTTTCATACTTGATGTTTATTCCCGTCTTGAGTCCCGGTACAAGAAAAGAAGGTTCGCAATGAAAGTAGTCCCGGCACATATGCTCGATGGTATAGTTAATTGCGGGTACCACCGAAGAAATCATGATTCCAGATATATCTCCCATGTTGAGCTCATGGTACCTGAACAGATCTGCCATAAAGATGCCATACTGATCGCTTGTCATCGCAATATCCGTTGTTGCACGCCAGCGCTTCAGCAGTTTGCTTCCGTCAAATACTGCAGCCTTAATATTGGTATTACCTACGTCCATCGTCATGATCATGGACCTGTCCTCCTCTTTTGAAAAGGCAGAGTCACCTATGACTCTGCCTCATTTTGCCCAATACACGATCCAACGCCAGGACAATCGGCGGTACAAGAATCGCAGCAACAATCATCTCTGGAACCCCGTTCACTGCACCCATTACAGCAATTCCGAGGCCAACGCCATTGGTGGTGATTGCTTCCGGCAGCACACCACCGCTTGAAAGCGTACTCGCAATCTCTCCGCCATAGAGCAGATAGATCATAAACATTACAACTGCAGTATGGCAGGCTGTGCCAATCGCAGCAGACAGCAGCGACTGGAAAACCCGCTTTTTGGGTACTTTTGCAAGGGCTTTATCAAGCCAAACCGCAAAGACAAACACGACCAGTGGGAAAAGCACACGCGGCATTACCGATACCAGCGGATTACCAAATGCCTTTTTAAAGATGATTCCCTGGTTCATCAGACCTACAATGCAGCTGTGCACTCCAAAGGTGAGGCCGCAGAGCACTCCTGCTTGCCAGCCCAGCACAAGCGTCGCCACAATCACCGGCACATGCAGCGTCGTAGCCGTCAAAAACGGCAGCTGAATTCTTCCAATCGGTGTCATCGCCAGCAACAATGTAATAGCCATCATAAAAGCTGTTGCTGTCATCCATTGAGTCGAAAGTGTCTTCTGATTTTTTCTCTGATTCATTTGTGTACCTCCGTTCAAGTTCACTGCGGATACCCGACAAGGTTTGCTGCACAGGCAGCCAACTAAAATCTTCATGCTCAGGTCGCCGCCCTAAAGGTCGGTGCAAGAGCATGCGTATTGTAGCAGACATCCTTTTTTTTTGCAAGAAAAAACAGAAGTTTTCCAAATTCATCCAGTCGCCAGAAGTGGTACTCCCTACACAGGAAGCTTTTCAAGCCCATTGTCCCACTCCGGAAATACCGTACTCGGGCTAAAAAGCAGGATTTCCAAAGTCCCGATAAAAAAACGCTTTCTTTCGAAAGCATTCCGTATTATTTATCTTGCGCGGTCCTTTGGCACAAAAGCCCGATAGATCGCTCTCACAGCATTTTCAAAATCAAGATTATCTACACCAACAATAATGTTCAGCTCACTGGAGCCCTGGTCGATCAGACGAACATTCACTCCCGCCTTCTCCAGAGCATTAAAAAGCTTAGCACAAGTACCTTTTGTCCTTACCATGCCCCGTCCTACCGTTGCAATAAGTGCAAGTCCGGAATGGATTTCCACCGAATCAGGATCACAAAGTTCGTAAATACGGGAAACCAGTTTTTCCTTCTTGCCTGCCAGGCTGTCCTCATGAACCACAACACACATTGTATCTATACCGCTGGGCATATGTTCGAAGGAAATCCCCTGCTCTTCAATTGCCTGCAACACCCTGCGTCCAAACCCAAGTTCGGAGTTCATCATGGTCTTTTCCACATTAACAATTGCAAAATCTTTGTGCCCTGCAATGCCTGTAATGCCGAACTCACTGTCCTCATCATCCGCTTCATAGCAGATCATGGTCCCCGGTGCCTCCGGGTCGTTCGTGTTCCGGATATTCGTAGGGATACCCGACTTTCGTACAGGAAATAATGCATCCTCATGAAGAACTCCTGCCCCCATGTAGGACAGCTCGCGAAGCTCCCGATATGTCACATAGCGTATTACTTCCGGATTGCGGACAATACGGGGATCCGCCATCATGCAGCCGGAAACATCCGTCCAGTTTTCGTATACGTCAGCCTGAACCGCCTGTGCTACCAATGCGCCGGTAATATCACTGCCGCCACGGCTGAATGTCTTGATCTTCCCGCTGGCATCCATACCATAGAAACCAGGGATAACAGCATAAGAATGCTCTTTCAGAATACGGGAAAGCGCTTCCTCTGTCTTCCTCTCATCCAGTTTTCCCTTATCCGTAAAGAACACGCATTCTGCGGGATCCACAAAGTCCCAGCCCAGATATGCAGCCAGAAGCATTCCATTCAGGTACTCTCCACGGCTTGCAGCATAGTCTGAGCCTTCTCCCATAGCAATGCGTCTTTCTATCTCATCCAAAGCAGGCTTGAGGTCAAACGAAACCCCGAGCTCCTCCCGGATATCCATATAGCGCTCTCGGATTCGGTCAAAAACCTCCTGATATGCATTCCCTGCTGCTGCTTTTCTGCTGCATTCATAAAGCATATCTGTAACTTTGATATCTGTATAACCGCGCTTTCCGGGTGCGCTAGGAACCACATAACGTCTGTCCGGATCAGAAAGCAGAATTGCCTTCACCTTTTCAAACTGGCCAGCATCTGCCAGAGAACTGCCACCAAATTTTGCCACTTTAATAGCCATGTAAGTTCCTCCATCTCACGGTCCAGTCTCCTTCTGACTGCCCAGTTGATTACATTGAATGGCACAAAAGCTTCCGAGTGCCATAGAACCGCTTTTTTCACAGCATCCTGTGATATTCTGCTGGTACAAGTGCTGTACATTCTATGCGCGTAATGTAATAAAGTCAAGCCGGATGCCTGCTTTTTGCTTTATTATCCCAATTGCGCCAAATGAAAACCCATGATACAATGACCGCATTCCATCCTAAGGAGGATACCATGAAATTCATATCCTGGAACGTCAATGGTCTGCGCGCTTGTCTTTCAAAGGGATTTCTTACCTATTTTGAACAGGAAAAAGCCGATTTTTTCTGTCTTCAGGAGACAAAGATGCAGGAAGGACAGGCAGCCATTCCTGCAGAAAATTACAAACAGTACTTTAATTATGCCGAGAAAAAAGGATACTCTGGTACCGCAGTACTGACACCCCATTCACCGCTGTCTGTCGCATTCGGTATGGGTAATGAACTGCATGACCATGAGGGACGCCTGATTACCTGCGAATATCCCGATTTCTACCTTGTAACAGTTTATACTCCCAACAGTCAGCGCGAGCTGACACGTCTTCCCTACCGCATGACCTGGGAAGCAGATTTCCGTCTGTATCTTCAAAAGCTAGACGAAATAAAGCCGATCATCGTCTGCGGTGACATGAATGTCGCGCATCACGAGATCGACCTTAAAAATCCAAAAACTAACACCAATAATGCCGGCTTTACGCCTCAGGAACGGGAATGCATGACACAGCTCCTGGCCAGCGGTTTCACAGATACTTTCCGTTATCTTCATCCTGATCAAACCGGTGCATACAGCTGGTGGAGCTATATGTTTCACGCCAGGGAAAAGAATGCAGGATGGCGCATCGATTACTTTCTTGTATCAGACCGCATTCGCGACCGCATTAAAGATGCACGTATCGACAGCCAGGTTCTGGGCAGTGATCATTGTCCCGTGGTCCTGGAACTGGATATTTGATTACCTGATCCGCTTTTCTCCTTCAAATACCAATCCCACCGCATCCGGTCCGGTATTTGAAAGCACAGCGCTCCCTAGGAATCCTATCCCTGCAGGTGCATACCCCGTCGCCGCTTCACAGAAGCGGCGATATTCATCAAAGTACTTGGCATCAGAAGCCATAATATAATAAGGTTTGCCCTTCACCATACGCTCTTTCATAATTTCAGCCATCGCATGGGCTGCCGCTTTTTCTCCGCGGATTTTCCGGACCACCTGACTGATGCCATCATTCAATGTGAAAATCGGATGGATTCCCAAAACCTCTCCTGCAATAGCAGCAGCCGCACTGATTCTGCCAGACTTGCGAATTACTTTGAGCGTATAGGCAACCAGCAGCACCTCCATGCGTGAATAGATGTCATTCAGATAGGAAACTGTTTCTTCCGCCGTACATCCGGATTCCATCATTTCTGCTGCCCGAATAACCGGTGCCCCTTCTGCCATAGAATAGGTATGGGAGTCTACCACATCAATGTGCATCCTGCTTTCAGGATGCTTGCGCTTAAAGTCTGCTGCAGCAGTACAGGCAGCTGCATAAGTTCCTGAACCACTGCCATTAATGGAAACATAGATCAGATTTTCGACGCCATTCTGCGCATGTTTTTCAAATCGCTCGTAAAACTCATACTGTGTTATCTGGGAGGTCATAGGCAATCCTTTTGCCTCCCGGAGCATCTGACAGAACTGTTCCGGCTTAAAGTCAATACGCTCTGTATAACCTTCACCATCCAAAGCTATCTTGAAGCACATTATGTCCAGTCCATGTTGTCTGACACTTTCTTCCGGCAAATCACAGGTTGAGTCCGTCATCAAGACGAACTTCTTCATCAACCATCATTCCTTTCTCACTAGATACCCCAGTGATGCTTTGAAAAAAATACCTATATTATCATACATGAAACCATCCTGTTTTGCAAGTCCCACAGACAAAAGTATTCAAACTCTACTTTTACAAAAAAAACCGAGCCGTAAAGGCTCGGTCATCTGTTTTATACCGGTCAGGCTTTTCCGTTGCAGCCCATAACGTTTACGATCTTATGGCGAACCATATCGCGCAGCGCCTCACGGGCAGGTTTCAGATACTGCCGCGGATCAAACTGGTCCGGATGTTCCGCAAACTGCTTGCGAATCACGCCGGTCATGGCAAGGCGCAGGTCCGAATCCACATTGATCTTGCAAACAGCCATGGAAGCAGCCTTCCGCAGAAGGTCTTCCGGGACGCCCTGCGCACCAGGCATTTTTCCACCGTATTCGTTGATCATTTTTACATACTCAGGCATAACAGAAGATGCACCGTGCAGAACAATCGGGAATCCCGGCAGACGGCGTCCCACTTCTTCCAGAATATCAAAACGCAGCTTCGGTGTGCCCTTGAATTTATATGCACCATGGCTGGTTCCAATGGCAATTGCAAGAGAATCAACGCCAGTCCGGCTGACAAACTCTTCCACTTGGTCAGGATTGGTATACAGCGCATCCTCGGCGGCAACCTTTACATCGTCCTCAACTCCGCCCAGAGTACCCAGTTCGCCTTCAACCACCACGCCATGATCATGAGCATATTCAACCACTTTTCGGGTCATTTCAATATTCTCTTCGAAAGGTTTGGAAGAACCGTCAATCATAACAGAGGTAAATCCACCGTCAATGCAAGATTTGCAGGTCTCAAAGTCAGGGCCGTGGTCCAGATGCAGAACGACAGGAAGATCCACACCGCTCTCTTCAGCATCCAGCAGAGCAGCTTCAACCAGCTTGACCAGATACACATGCTTGGCATAAGCCCTTGCACCCTTAGACACCTGCAGAATCACCGGTGCCTTCTCCATCGTACACGCTTCCGTGATGCCCTGGATGATTTCCATGTTGTTCACATTAAATGCACCGATTGCATAGTGACCTTCATATGCTTTGCGGAACATTTCCGTTGAAGTTACTAAAGCCATTGGTTTTCACTCCTTCTTAATTCTACTAATTGTATTCGGGAAACGTCTTAAGTATACTCTTTTTTTTCTTACTTGAACAGACCTCTTTTTCTCCGCTTGTCTACGCATTATCTCGAAAGCTTCACAAAGGCTCAAATGCAGAATAATCTGATTCGCTTGCACAACTTGTCAAAGCATTTCGGCTATGCTATAGTACCGTTGATCTTTCTTTTTTCAAAGGTAATCTTGGAGCCATGGAGGAAAATATGGAAAAGCACACGTTTTTTGCTACCGCTGCCTTTGGGCTGGAAGGAATAGTTGCCAGGGAATTGCGGAATATTGGACTGGATGCAAAAGCAGAAAACGGAGGCGCCGTTTTTGAAGGAACCTATGCCGATGCTTTCCTTGCAAATCTTCATCTGCGAACTGCAGATCGCGTGCTGCTTGTAGTAGGAGCTTTCCACGCAGAGAGCTTTGAAGAACTGTTTGAAGGGGTGCGTGCTCTTCCCTGGGAAAACTACCTTACAGAAAATACCCGTTTCCCTGTAAGTGGCAACTGTGCCCGCAGCACACTTATGAGCATCCGGGACTGTCAGGCAATTACAAAAAAGGCAATCGTTGAACGGCTGAAAATGCATACCCGCTGCGACTGGTTTCCGGAAGATGCGGAGACAATGGCAGTTTCCGTAACCTTGCATGCCAATATTGCCAGATTAACACTGGACACCAGCGGTACCGCACTGAATCGCAGGGGCTACAGAACCTGGAATGGTGAAGCACCTTTAAGAGAAACTCTGGCCGCTGCACTGGTAGACCTTTCTCCCTGGAGGCCAGGTATTCCGCTGGTAGATCCTTTCTGCGGAACGGGCACCCTTCTCATTGAAGCAGCGATGCGCATGTCACACAGGGCACCGGGATTGACCCGATCTTTTGCACTTTGCGACTGGCAGAATATGCCCTTTCATGAATTTGACCGGATCCGTCAAGAAGCTGAAGAGGCTTTTCAACCCTCTTTAATTGAAGGAATCTCCGGCAGCGATATTGATCCCGGTGCTATCGAACTAGCTCAACGGCATTTGAAACAGGCAGGGCTGACGGGGCGTGTCCATCTTTCCGTATCTCCGGTTTCTGAATGCAATCCTGCAGATCCAAAGGGCGTGTTCCTCTGCAATCCTCCCTATGGGGAGCGTATCAGCGATCGAAAATCGTGCGAAGAACTGTACCGAGAAATGGGAAAGCTTTACCGTAATCATCCCGGATGGTCCATGTCAGCCATCACCTCCCATCCCGGATTCGAACGATGCTTTGGTGCCCGTGCTGACCAGAAGAAACGTTTCTATAACGGTCGTCTCGAATGCGAATTCATGACTTTCCGGGCAAAACATTCCTGAGGACTTGTAAAAGTCCTTTTTTGTATGGCCAAAAATCTGAAATCAGTGAACCGAAAACGGACGAGACCGAAAGAGATTATGACAGATTCATCCGTATCTCTGTACCAAACACAACAAAGAGCATCTACCGATCTATGGATCCGTCCTGCGATTCTTTCTCATTGAATGAGAAAATCTACAGTTTTCCTAACTTTCCCTGCAGGGCGATTTCACGAAACAAAATAAGAAGAGACCAAAGCAAATATAACTCAAGGAATGAAAGCTCTTATACATGAGCATATACATCCCTTGAGTTTCTTTCTATGTAGGAGTATAATGCTTCATATGTAGGAATATAATATACACCTATAAAGAAAGGAGAGCGACATGGCAAACAGGACAGTGTATCCAGAGTGGGTACTTTCCCAAAAAGGGAAAGGGCAAACGGTTAAGAAGGTTGGAAACAACTACTATCTGTACAAACATTCATCAAAACGAGTGCCTGGAAAAAAGAATCCGATTCCAAACGATACTTTCCTTGGCGTTATTACCCCCGATGGAATTGAATATGGAACAAAAGCGAAAGTAGATACGCGGAGCATTACGGTCAGAGAATACGGCTTTTCATATGCGATGCTAAAGATATGCCCCGAGTCCTGGAAAGCAGTTCAAGGAAAGGCTCATGAAGAGAAACTGCGAACCATCATAAAAAGCCGTTCAAAAAACACCTATCTGGATGACAATTCAAAACCAATAAAAAGTCCAGCTGAATTGGGCGTTCAGCTGGGCGGACTGACAAGCTCCCTGCAGCGTCATCTTGTTGATGCATATGGCTTAAAGCTGGATGACTTACAGGTACTTGACACCATATATCTTATACAGATGGATGAGAAATCCTTCATTTCAAACATAAGCGATGCACAGCAGCAGATTCTCGATAGAATTCAGTTAAAACTGGAGGTGCCGTAAAAAAGACAACATCCCTGCTGTATTCAACAATTCAGTCTGTTCGGGAACCGAAGAAAATTCCATGGGAAATCCGGACATTCATTATGCAGAAACGCTGTATCAAAGTCACGACCCTCATTTCAAATGGGGGTTTGATTAGAACCCCTCCAGGGTATTATGCTGGTTTCGCCAAAGGCGGGATTCGCAACCACACTTATTACTGGTAGCCTCCCCGGTGAGGC
>CAMVHE010000022.1 GCA_947167215.1 uncultured Clostridia bacterium | reverse complement strand
AAATCAAGACACTTTTGTTGTTAAATTAGAATGGGACTTTTTTCACAGCCCCTTTACATTTTCAAAAGCAATGCTGTTCCATTCCGGTTCTGTTTCCCGGCAAAGGATTCTCTTTCTGAGCATATTGCCTTTTCCTCTTCTCATAACCGGACCCATCGAGAGCACAGATGCGGGAACAGCACAGAGTCGCAAGACAGGCGGATGCTTCTCTTTCCGATTCAACTGCCCCGTTTCCAGCACAGCGGAAATCTGATTATCTTCTGCAACGTGCAAGATTCAAAAGCGGATTCCCAATCCGGAGCCACTGTCAATTCTGCAGAAAACAGAAGGAACAGCCTTTGCCGGCAGCCATACCGGCAGCAAGAGCGGGTCCCATATCACCGACCAGACGGAAACTGTCTGCAGACAGAGGAATCTCCGAGGCAGAAAACTGAAGCGAAAGCAATCTGCGCATATGCTCAAAGGCAAGCATATAAGGATGACAATCCTCCCGTTCCGGGAAGGAAAAGATAACCCCCGTAATTTTATATGCCTTGCGCAGCTGACGTATTGCCTCCAGTGCCCATCCGTCTTCCTCTCCGGACCGAATTCCCGACTCTGTCATACCCAGGGTCAGCAGGACGGCCGCCTCTTCTCCAAGTACTTCCCTTGCAGTCTTCACTGCAGTAAACAGCATGCTTTCTTCCATGTTTTCCCAGGTACTCTCCCGCAGCTCCTTCCAGAGATCGCCTCCAGGCATGCAGGAAAGCTGAATCCCCTGCACAGGCGCATTCCGAACGAAATTCAGAACCTCTGTAAATGCTGCAAAATTCGGATACATTACCTGAAGGAGTATGCAGACATCCGGATGATCCTTCCGGAAATCCCAGACCTCCCGGATAACTGCTTCCACATTCTCCGGATTCACCGGTCCGACCAGCAGGGAACCTGCCAGGTTTTCCGAATAATCCATCAGTGCATCCGGAGAGATGCTGCGCAGGATGCGGTTCGGCGCCATATGCTTTCCAACCGGAAATGATATCAGCAGGGAGGAAAGATCCATCATCATTGGAAGAGCTATTCCCAGTTTCTTCTGTAGGATAATCGATTCCTGGATGTCAGTCGGCAATTTCATAAGTGTTCCTTTCTGTCTGGGAGATATCCTGCATCTCCACGCTTCCGCCGGCATTGATATCCGTGACTCCCTCACCGGTATTGGGATGACTTCTGGAATAAACATTATCCAAAGCAAAAATGGTCACGAGAAAGATGCAGACCGGAGCAATGACTTTTATGGAGAACTGGGACAGAATATCGTCCATGGCCGGAGCAACGAAGTAGACCACCACAATCCCCCCAAGACCAAATACCAGTAAGCCTTCGGCGCAGATTCTGCCATTGAGGTTCAGAAAATAACCGCTGTAATCCCACCATTTCTGTCCATACTGCAGTTCCAGAAAATAGGAGGTAAAATACTCCACGATACCGCATAAAACTACGATCGCTGCAAATTCCAGTTTCGGTTTGTCCCTCAGCCGGTATAGAAGCGTCAGGATAAGGCATCCTCCGCTTCCATAGATCGGAAGCCATGGCCCGTGCAAAACGCCGCGGTTTACAAATGTTCCATACTCAAGCAGATGCAGCGTAACCTCCCAGCTCCAGCCAAAGAAGCAGAAAACAAAAAACATCAGGATCAGGACCGGAACGGAATAGTGCCGCATATAATCGATGTTTGCGGGAATCCGCGGCAAATGCTTTTCGATATACGGGGACAGCCTTGCGGGATAGATTTTCCCTTCGACGATATCCTGGTAGTCCTGAATCTGCAGCTGCTTTCTGGCTTCTAACCGGTATGCCTTCTCCCTTTTCCCAACATGAGGAATAATGCCGAGATTTCTCGTCACAAATTCCCATCTGCCCTGACGCCTCTCCGGCGGTTCATAGGACTGCATGAGAGCAATGGTTTCCGCATAAGCCCCGCTGAGAACAGAATAGGGCGGCTTTTCAAAAAGATAACGGTCAAGAAGCAATTCCGTACCCGGAACAGCATTTTCCAGTGCAGCTTTCCGAACAGCCACATAGTATTCAGCCAAAGTCGATTCGATGTACGTATTGACAAAGAAGATTCCTGCCAGGCCTCCGGTGGCAAAAGACAGCAGGCGCCACCCGAGCATGGTGCACTCCAGGAGAAAGGCTTCCCTCTTGTGCCCCTTCATCATACGATAGGAAAGGCGGATTGCTGCAATCGGCCCGATGCCCGGATTCTCTGCCACAATATAGGGAACCAGGAACAGCATATACCGGGCAAAGGGGTAAAAGACGATGGAACTCAGGGAGAGGAAACCAAGAAAAATGTAGAGAAGCATGGAAAGGGACGCCTGGAACCATTTCCGGATACGGTAGATATACAGGAACCGCCCTGCAGGGATTTCATCATAGAGTCTTGCCTCCAGAAAAACCCGCTTCATGGTAACCCGGTATACATTCATGATAAACAGAAAAACCGAAAGTGCAATGACAAAGCCAAGGATCGACAGAAGGGTTACCGTCATCGTTGTAGAGCCGGTAATCGTATCCACCATTGTCACCACAAGCATTGAAATCTGCCCGGAAGAAAAGAGATTGACAATCGAAGCAAACACTCCCCGGGAGTGTCCCAGTTCAATCGATCCGATATAGTCTACTTCATCCTGAAGCATGGAGAACCGTTTCTGCACGGTTTCGAGTGCACCAGGAATGTCCGCGCTTAAAACATAGGACCAGACACCGCTGTTGCCGCTGTTGACCGAAGCCCCGGTCGATAAAGCTCCATTCTCCGCCAGGCTCTCTGTTTCTCTGGAAGCAACACGGTATGCCCCGATCAGCTCAAAAGTATTTGTGTATTCAACACCCAAAAGTGCAGCAAGCATACAGACAAACACCAGTTTGAAGTAATGCTTTCTGACACAGATACGGGCACGCTTCTTGAGTTCTTTGCGATCCACGGTGACATCCTTTCTTAATCCCTGTAAGTCTTTCTGCACCTGGGAATTATACAACATGTTTCCTGTGCTGTCACTGTTCATTGTCATTTTTCGTCCAATATGGTATGATGCTGTGAGAATTCCCACGCACCTCCTTCCTTCTGCTGAAAACCGGCAGAAGGAAAGAAGGCACATATTCTTTCTGCGTAGAGAGAGGAAGGATTTTTCCATGGAAGAAAGCAAAACTTTCGTCATTATTGACGGAAACAGCCTCATGCACCGCGCTTTTCATGCGCTTCCGCCGCTTACCAATCGTGACGGTATCTATACCAATGCCGTTTTCGGTTTTCTTTCCATGATGATAAAGGTCGTCAACGATTATTCCCCGGAATATCTGGCTGTTGCTTTCGACCTCAAGGGCCCGACCTTCCGCCATAAGAAATATGACGCATATAAGGCAGGGCGCAAGGCAACCGCGCCGGAACTTGCCCCGCAGTTTGACCTGATCCGTGAAGTACTGAGTGCTATGGGTGTCAGGATTCTGACCTGTGCCACCTTCGAGGCAGATGATATTCTCGGAACCTTTGCCAGACGCTGTGAAGAGGCCGGCATCCATGCTCTGCTTGTCACCGGTGACCGGGACTCCATGCAGCTTGTCTCCGAGACCAGCCATGTGCTCTATACGAAGCGCGGAGTTACCGATATCGTCCTCTACACACCGGAAAAGGTACTCGAAGACTTTGGCGTCACCCCGGAACATATTACGGACCTGAAGGGGCTCATGGGCGATGCCAGCGACAACATTCCGGGCATTCCCGGCATCGGTGAGAAAACCGCCGTTAAACTGCTGACCACGTATGGTACCCTGGAGGAGGTCCTCGCCCATGCCGAAGCGGACCTGAAAGGAAAACAGCGGGAAAAGATTATCGAAGGTTCCGCCAACGGCCTTCTTTCCAAAATGCTGGCAACCATAAACCGCAATGTTCCTCTCGATGATGTTTCCCTGGAAGACTGTCGGAGGCAGCCCTTCGATGGCGGTTTTGATCTGCTCCGAAAGCTGGACATGACCTCCATCATTACCCGGCTGGACAAAATGCAGACAGCACCCTCCCAGCCCAGTACTCCCTCCATTCCATGGCAGGAGGAAACCGTTCTGTCTGCTATCTCCGATATCGAAGAGCTCATCGCCCTTGCAGATGCCCATCCGGATATTCCGCTTGCCTTTTTCAGCTTCCGCGGACAGATTTCGCTTGCCTTCTCTGACGGCAGACGCTATACCGTCGCCATCGCAGAAAACCTGCTCAGCATCGGCCTTGATTATTTCGATGCCATCAAAACCTTTTCCTCCCTGTTTTCCGGAAACAGGAAGCTTGTCCTCTATAATGCCAAGCAGCTCATGACAGAGCTCTCCTCCTATGACCTGTCCCTTTCCGCTCCGTATGATGATGAGCTTATCATCCAGTATCTGCTGGCTCCTCAGAAGGGAAAATATGAGGCACCCGAGAACGCCTCCTCCCTGCTGGAAAAATATCTGACGGACTATTCCGCCCTTACTGCGGCCGGTATGCAATCTCTCTATGAAACCATTGAACTGCCCCTGACAAAAACCCTGTTTTCTATGGAACGGGCAGGTTTCCTGGTAGATGAGGAAGTATTGTCTTCTCTGGGAAAAAGCTACGACCAGCAGATTTCCGATCTGAAAGCCCGGATCCTTGAACTCTGCGGTGTCGGCGACTTCAATATCAACAGCACGCAGCAGCTGGGAGATGTGCTCTTCAACAAAATGCAGCTTCCGGCAGGGCGCAAAACCCAGCGCGGGTATTCCACCGACGCAGAAACGCTTCAGAATCTTGCAGATAAGCATCCCGTCATTAATGAAATTCTCACTTACCGCCAGATCACCAAACTGAAGAGCACTTACATCGACGGGCTCCTGAAGCTGAAAGACCGGAACGGACGCATCCACAGCTGGTTTGACCAGACGATCGCGGCAACCGGCCGCATCTCTTCTTCCGAGCCCAATCTGCAGAATATCCCGGTTCGGACCGAAATGGGCAAGGAGATCCGCCGTGCTTTTATCGCCAGTCCCGGCTGCAGTCTGGTAGACGCAGACTATTCACAGATCGAGCTCCGCATCCTTGCACACCTTTCCGGAGATGCTGCCATGCAGGATGCATTCCTTCGCGGTCAGGACATCCATACCCGCACCGCTGCAGAAGTATATGGCGTTCCCCTGGAGGAAGTGACCCCGCAGATGCGTTCCAGTGCAAAAGCGGTCAACTTTGGCATCGTGTACGGCATCTCCGATTTCGGTCTCGCCAGGGATCTGCATATTTCCCGCAGGGAAGCCGGAGACTTCATCGCAAAGTATTTTGCCCGATATCCTGCAATTCACCGTTTCATGGACGAATGCGTCACCAAGGGCAAAACAAACGGCTATTCTGAAACATTGTACGGACGGCGCCGGCCTCTTCCGGAGCTTTCCTCCCCCAATTACAATACACGGCAGTTCGGAGAGCGGGCAGCAATGAATACCCCGGTACAGGGAACCGCCGCAGATATCATCAAAATAGCCATGAATGCTGTTTATACCCGTTTACAGGATGAGCATCTGGGAGCCAAGCTTATTCTCCAGGTTCATGACGAGCTTATCGTAGATACACCGGAAGAAGAAACGGAAAAAGTCATAGCACTGCTTCGCGACTGTATGGAGCATGCGGCCACACTCAGTGTTCCTCTGCTGGCAGACGTTCACGCCGGCAGGTCCTGGTTCGACACCAAATAAGCCAAGGAGTACATCATGAAAATCGCACTGACAGGATCCATTGCCTGCGGAAAAACGACCGTTGCCAATCATCTGCGCAGTCTCGGCTATACCGTACTGGATGCCGATCAGATTTCTCACGACCTTACAGCCGACCATGGTCAGGCACTGCCTGCCATTGAGGAATCCTTTCCCGGTACTGTCACTGCCACGGGCCGGCTGGATCGTCACAAACTGGCCGAGATCGTCTTTTCCGACCCGTCAAAGCGTGCCATACTCGAAGGAATCCTTCATCCCATGATCCGGGAGCGCATGCAGGTAATGCTGGAAGCAGGAGATTCCCCCAAAGGTCTCATTTTCGGAGATGTCCCGCTCCTTTATGAAGCGGGCTTTGACAGCGATTATGACAGTGTATGGGTCGTCAGTGCCACACACGACCTGCAGATTTCACGGATGCAGGAACGGGATTCCCTCTCTGCAGAAGAAGCAGAAAAGCGCATTGCTGCCCAGATGCCCCTGTCTGAAAAGGAAAAGCGTGCGGATGCTGTCATTACAACCAATGGCACGCTTGAAGAAACCTGTGATCAGGTGGATGTACTGGTCCGGACGGTCCTGGCTTCCCTTTCCCCTCCGTCCATTCCCCGTCGCCGTGTACGCAGCGTACCGATTGAGACGGTCTCGGAAAAAATGGAGATTCCTCCAAAGCCGAGACCTTCGCCATTTTCCGGTCTTCCCCGTCCTTTGCGCCTCACCCTCTCCGTCCTTCTGATCCTGGTTCTCTGCATCAGTGCCTTTTTCATTACCAGGGATTTCCTCGCCCGGCAGGAAGAACGCAGACGTCTTGAGGCGGAAGCAGCAGAGCGTGCACAGCATCCACTTTATTATGGTGATCTTGTCCTGTCCTATTCCCGTCTCCGCGGTCTGGATCCGGCGCTTGTTTCTGCCATCATTCTCTGCGAATCTTCCTATAATCCAAAGGCAGAAAGCCGCCTGGGTGCCCGGGGCCTCATGCAGATCATGGAAGATACTGCCGAATGGATTGCCCATCGTTTAAGTGTCAGTGATTACTCCTTTGACCTGCTGTATGATCCTGAAACGAATATATCCTTCGGTACTTGGTATCTGGCATATCTTGCCAACCGTTTCAGCCATGATCCCAAGAAGATGGTATGCGCCTATCACGCGGGGCAGGGCAATGTCGACAAATGGCTGTCCAATCCTGATTACAGCCATGATGGTATAACGCTCGACGTCATCCCTACCAGTGATACTGCAGCATACTGCGACAAAGTGTTAAAAGCACGGGACAAGTACGAAAAATACTATTTCCCCACGCCGTCCCCGGTTCCTTCACCGACACCTTCGATTGACTGACCGTCAAGGAGTCTATCATGAAAAAACATCCCCTCTTATCCATTTTTTTCGCTTTCATCCTGCTTCTCTTCATACCGCTGTCCTGCCTGGCAAGCACCACATCCCTTATCGTCGGGATGGTCGCTACGGACACCCTGGAGTTGCGGCCGCTGCAGCTCAACCAGCGTGATGCCGTAACCCTGTTGGACCTGGTATATGAAGGACTTTTCTATCTTGATGACGATTATGTTCCACAGCCAAAGCTTGCCTATTCTTATGAATTCTCCAATGAGGGACAGCGTCTTATCGTCACCCTGCGGGATGACGTTACCTTTCATAACGGGCAGAAGCTGACTGCACGCGATGTTGTCGCCACCCTCGACTACATGTATGCGCTAGCCGGCTTTGACAACCAGCTCAATTCAGAAGTAGACCTCGCAAACCGCGGTCTTTACTACTCCACTTTCTATTCTCTGCGAAGCTGGACAGCACAGGATGATACCAGGCTGGTCTTTACGCTGAGGCGTCCAAGCTATGGCGCCCTGTATGCACTTACCTTTCCCATCCTGCCGGCCAATCAGGTCGGAAATGAGATGCCGATGGGAACCGGCCCTTACCGCTTTGACGGATATGAAAAGGGCAGCGGGATCTGGCTGACCGCCAATCCCACATGGTGGCAGCGCAGCCCACAGATACGCAATATTCGAGCAAACATCTATTCAAACGATGAAGAGGTCATGACGGCCTTTGACATGCACGATATCGACGTGGCACTTTCCCGTTCCATCAACGCATCGCGTTATTCCGGCTCCCTCAGTTCCTTCTCGCTCAGTGCCAGAACGAAGCAGCTGGAAGTGCTGCTGATCAACCGCAGCTATTCCATTCTCAAAAGCGATGAAGCCGGTCAGAACGCAGTCCGGTCTGCCATCTATTACGCAATTAACCGAAGTGAGCTCATTTCCTCCATTTATCAGGGCATGGCAACGATTGCATTTACTCCCATACCGGCCGGCACCTGGCTGAGCAATGAAGAAACAATTCGTGATCAGTATGATCCCCTGATGGCCGCCTCCCTGCTGGACAGTGCAGGCTGGAAACTGGCAGATGACGGGAAACGCTACCGGAACAATGAAGCCATGCCAACCCTTCGCCTTCTGGTGTATGATGAAGTCAGTTCCACCGTCCGCACAAATGCTGCCAATAAGATCCGGGAACAGCTCGCTGCCGTCGGAATCCAGGTCAATGTTGTCACCTGGTCGAGGGACGATGTGCTCGGAAAGCTCCGGTCAGGAGATTTTGCGCTGGTACTTGCTGCATTCAATTTTGATATTTCTCCTGATCCAGGTTTCTCCATTTCCTCCACCGGCAGCTGCAATTATACGCGCTACCGTTCCAATGAAATGAATGATTTGATTGGAAACCTTCGAAAAGCCTATCTGGCTACGGATTACCAGCGCATCATGAAAGAGATACAGACGAAATTCCTGGCAGATATGCCTTATATCCCCCTCTATTGGAGGACCGGTGCAGTTCTGTCCCGTTCCGCTTTCACCAATGCGCGTGACATTCGTGAACTTGAGCAGTTCCGTGGTGTTGCTTCCTTTACCGATTAGCACTATTTCCATGACCTCCTGCCGGAGGTCATTTTTTATACAAAACCGTAGACTATCTATAGAATTCCGGTAAAGCAATTTAATTCCAAATGGGAATGCTTCGTTCTTCCTTGAATCCTTCATACCGTACTTCACGATGCCTGTGATTGGAAATCCTGAGGATATTCCCGACTGCAGCAGCTGCTTTCCCGGCTCTTTCCTCTGACTTTGCTGGTTCTACTTTCGACGCAGAACCATGTAAACGGAACAGCTTCTTCCTTTTATCTGCTCTGATTCAGAGCTCTGCAGAAATCAATGCATGATGTTTCCATATAAAAACGCCCTTTACCGCAAAGTAAAGGGCATTCGTGCTTTATGGCGTTCCAAGGAGCGAGACGAAGATAGGTTCGTGCTTCACATACGGAAGAAATACGTTCAGAACATCCTGCGTTTTGATTCTTAAACTGGAGGTATTCACGCAGGGATGACATCCAAGTTCCGGGGACTGAAGCAGGTCTCTGTCCATGAGCAGCTGCACATGATGATCATGATCATTCATCAGTCCCATGATGCTTACACTTCCGGGAAGAATATCCAGGTATTGGAGCATTTTCTCCGGCCGCGCAAAGGAAAGTCTTGCGCTGCCGATCTGCTGCGAAAGCTCACGGGTTTTGAAAGGCTTGTCCCCCGGCATCATCAGCAGGTAATATCGTGTTCCCTGCCGATTACAGAGGAAAAGGTTTTTACAGATAACAACCCCCAGAACAGCATCAATTGCATTGCATGCCTCCATGTTGGAAGCAGGTTCGTGGTCCGTACGATAATAAGGAATGGAAAGTAAATCCAGCAGGTCATAAGTACGGATTTCTCTTTCCTGACGCCCTTCACAGGATGCCGGGCGTCCCTCGTAAAGCTGCATGGCTTTTCACTCCTTCACCAGAACAAACTCCATCTTCACCGGATTATGATCTGCGCAAGTAAAATCTTCCTGGATCGTCTGAACCGAAGAAACGGATATATTGCCGGACATCACAAATCCATCAATAAGATAGTACTGGAATGCATCCTTTTCCGCTCCCTTATAAGGCCGGTCCAGGGAACGGCACGTGGGAACGGAAGCATCCATCAGCATCGAAAAACCTGCTTCTTCAAATTCACCGGTTTCAATAATCCCGGGCGTCCACAATCCCGGAAGCACGGGATAAATGCCCTGTGCCTGAGAAAACACCTGGTTGAAGTCGCCTCCTGCAATGACGTAGTTTCCTTTTTCCACTTCCTGTTTGAGGATCGAAAGCAGCCGCTTCGTCTGTTCAATCTTGCCTTCTCCGTCATCATAGGCTTCCAGGTGCAGATTCAGCAGTACCAGTTCCTTTTCTGTGTCAGCAACTGGAATCCGGGAAATCAGCAGACATCGCTTCAGGTTTGCCATGCGAATCGGCCAGGCAAAAGGAATCGGCAACTGTACACGTTCTGCCTCCTGAATTCCTGCAGAGGAACAAGTCAGCAATCCGGAGTCCACTTTCCCGATGGGCGGAACAGGATAAGGAACAAAGGCAGCCTTAAAATTATTTGCAAATACGTTGGACATTTCCGAAAGGGATTCCGCAATCTGTTCCTTTTCATTGATATGGTGGGACCTGGAGGAGTCCTGGTCCACTTCCTGGAAAAGCACAAAATCCGGTTGCATCACGGAAACCGCTTCCATGATTCCCGAGATATTCTGCATAACGCGTTCTTTCGTGGCAGTTTCCACCATTTTTCCGCCATCCATAAAGAAGTCCGCGTTGTCTCCCAGAGCTCCATACCCAATATTCCAGGTCACTGCAGTATATGGAACACCAAGTTCAGCCTTTTCAGCTGCACTCTTTCCCTGAACGGGGACCTTTTCCCTGTCCTGCGGCTTATACTCCGTCAGGCTGAGAAAAGCAAGAAGGGCAGCGAAGACAATCACAACAACCAGCACCAGTATACCAACACATCGAAGAATCTTCTTGAATGCTTTCATAATTTCACCTTATAACTTCCATTCGAACATATCGTCCATAATCTCATAAAGCGGGAGAAATGGATCATCCATGACCTGAACCGATTTTCCAAGTTCCTGCAGCACGTATTGTCCGCTGCTGTTTTCCCATCGCGGAACATTCCCGTCATTGGGATCCCCCGTGTGAACAAAATTGACCAGATACTGATTCATCTGTTCTTCCAGCTGGCGGTCCTCCGAATCATACAGTCCTGACCTTTCCGGGATATTGCCATAAAAGTATACTTCTTCTCCGCTGTGCCACGCTCCAAGTCGGCCATTGTCTTTGGAAAAAAGATAAACATAGCATGGGATGCCGTTCTTCTGTGCCTGTCTCATCAGGCAGTAATGTCCATAGGAAAAAAAGTACGCAGAGTAAATGTCCGCCCAGTTTCGTTTTGCTTCCTCATCCGTCGCAGCCGGATAGGCAGCAAGAACCCTTGCGGCATATTCCCCGGGAAAAAGCCGCTCCACATACTGCGGATAGTGCTCCAGATCCGCCTGCGATAAAAGAATGAAAGGACCGGATTCCTCCCGGTTAAAACCATGAAGCTGCGCTTCTTCATGATGCATTCCAGAGGCATATGCCTCATATGGAGTACAGGACAGTACCGCTCCATCCACTGTTATATGGTGATGCGTGTTCATTTCTCCCACAATCTGTTCCGCCGGCAGCGCTCTTAACGCAGCGATGTCGGTTGCCCCGAATCGCTCTTTCGTATTTTCCGCCTCTGCATAAGCCTCCTCAAGAGAACGGAAAGAATGGGCAGGTACCGGAGCGGAAACCGTTGAGCTTTCCATAACGGCACGTCTGAAAAGCCCCTCCGCCAGAGGAGAAGTACATAATGCAGACACGCAGGCAGAACCCGCCGATTCACCGGCAAGCGTCACATTATCGGGATTTCCTCCGAATGCGGCAATATTTTTCCGGACCCACTGCAGTGCCATGATCTGATCCAGCAGACCATAATTGCCAGTGGTTCCGATCGGAGATTCCGCTGCCAGTTCGGGATCCGCAAAGAAGCCAAATATCCCGAGCCGATATCCCATATTGACCGCAACAATTCCTTCCCGCGCGAGTCCCTCCCCACTGTAGTCCGCATACCACGGCTGTCCGGTCTGAAGAGAACCACCGTGGATGTATACCAGTACCGGTGCATCCTTTATCTCCCCTGCGGGTTTCCAGATATTCAGATAAAGTGCATCTTCGCTGGCCGGCTCCCTGTAATTGTCCTTCAGCGAAATCTCATAATCATGATATCCGATGATCTGCATCAGCGAGCTCATGATGGGTGCATTCTGTGTCTGCATGGCCATCGGAGCAAAAGCATCTGCCGGATAGATTCCCGACCAGGATTCCGCCGGTTCGGGTTTCTTCCATCGCAGCTCCCCAATCGGAGGTTTTGCATAGGGAATACCGGCATATACCTCCACTGCTCCGTCTTGCGTATATACTCCCGTCAAATCTCCCTGCTCCACATGGCGGACCGGTGTCACCCGGGGATTCCCTGCAGATACTGCCGGAACGCGTCTGACAGGAGGATAGGACACGTAAAGAACAGCGGCAAAGAAGAGAAACAGCCCCATCCACGAAAGAAAACGGATTCCTCTCCTGCTGTTCCGGATCCTCCTGTGGAGAAACGCAAACAGAAACATCAGCAGCAGGAAAAGCGCCCATCCGGTCAGCGTGAATTTTCCCAGTTCCAGAATTACTGCCATCACAAAGCCTGTTAGCAGGAAAAGGATGACAAAACCGATCTGTTTCCTCATGTTTTCCCCCTCAGGCATTCAGAATACGCAGAAGAAGCAGTTCTCCTTCTGCCACGGAAATCTCTGCGGTCTTGCCCGGCAAAGGTTCATTGCTGACTCCCAGAGGAACATCCGGAAAAATCTCTGCATTCCGGAGCGGATAAAGGGCGTTGCGCACGTTCACACCGGATGCCTTGCCGGAAATGGCTAACAGGGAAAAATACGGAAAACAGCTGTCTACCAGTGCAGGCCTGCTTCCGACCATCTGCATCTCCCCATAGTCATCTGCAATCACTGCCTCTTTTCCTGCGTGAAACAGCATCTGCAGCACTCCCAGATTGCCGAGACTATGATCCATTCTGAGGCCGATCACTCCCAACAGGAGGAAATGATCAAATCCACGGCGCATGCATTCCTTTGCTGCAAATGCTGTATCCGTGTCATCCTTTTCGTGAGGGAGCGTAATCATCTCAACGGACGTCTCCGGTCTGGGATGGGAATCAAAATCACCGATAATGAGGTCAGATTTAATGCCCAGGCCCTCCAGATGATACAGCCCACCGTCACACACAACAAGATAATCCTCTTTCCGGATCAGGGCACGAATCCGTTCCATATCCTGAATCGGTGCCGCTCCAATGATCACACAGCGTCTTTTCTGCATGCACTCATCTCCATTTTATACAAAGAACTTATTTGTCCGTATTATAAACAAAGCCCTGCCCGAAATCAACGAGATGCGGAAATCTGCTGCTTCTGCTTGAAGAAAAAGTATGAAACGTCTATAATCTTCCCTATAAAACTGATTTGGGAGGGATGTCCTTTGTCTTCCGTAAACCAACGCATTGTTGTCAAGGTCGGAACCTCTACCCTCACTCATGATTCCGGGACACTGGATTTACGCAGCATGGAGCATCTGGTTAGGGTTCTGTCGGATCTGCGCGGCAACGGCTATGAAATCATCCTGGTTTCCTCCGGAGCCATTGCGGTAGGAACCGCCAAACTCGGTCTTCCCGAGCGTCCCCGGGAACTGCGTCTCAAGCAGGCGGTTGCTGCTGTCGGACAGTGCCGTATGATGCACATCTATGATAAGTTTTTTTCAGAATACAACTGCTCCATGGCACAGATTCTGCTCACAGGGGACGATGTGGATGATCCCATACGTGCAGCGCATCTGAGAGCCACTTTCTTCTCCCTGCTGGAAATGGGCGTCATCCCCGTTGTCAACGAAAATGACTCCGTTTCCTCTGCGGAAATTGAGACCGGCGCACATAAGATTCTTGGCGACAATGACACGCTTTCCGCCATTGTTGCAAGTCTCTGTGAAGCAGAGTTGCTGGTACTGCTCAGTGATATCGACGGGCTGTATGATGCTGATCCTCACACGCATCCGGATGCCCGGCTTCTCCACAGGGTGGATGCCTTGACTCCTGAAATACTCCAGATGGCAGGCGGTGCCGGTACCTGGCGCGGAACCGGCGGAATGGCTACCAAGCTTTCTGCAGCCAGCATTGCCATGAAAGCCGGCTGTGATATGGTCATCACCAACGGCAAAAATCCCGAATCCTTATACGACATTGTGCTTGGAAAAGAGATCGGTACCCGTTTTATTGCCGGAAAGGGGGAATAACATGTTCGATATGAACAAGCTGGGACAGGCTGCCCAGAATGCCAGCCGCATTCTTGCCACCACCTCCACAGAGAAAAAGAACGCCGCTCTCCTGGCGATCGCAGATGCTATCCGGAAGAGAAAAGGAGAATGGCTTGCAGCAAATGCTGAAGATATTGCCTCCGCGAAAGCATCCGGCATGCGCCTGTCCCTGCTGGATCGCCTGACGCTTACGGAAAGCCGCATTGACTCCGTCGTCAATGGCATCCTCGAGGCTGTCGCCTTACCCGATCCGGTCGGTGAAACGCTGAAAACCACCACCCGTCCAAATGGGCTTCGAATTGTCCGCAAACGCGTGCCTCTGGGGGTAATCGGGATTATTTACGAGGCCCGTCCCAATGTAACGGTAGACGCCGCCGTACTCTGTCTGAAAGCCGGAAACGCCTGTATTCTGCGAGGCGGCAAAGAAGCCATCTCCTCCAACCGCTGCATCACCGGAATCATGCAGGAAGCACTGGCGTCCGCCGGCCTGCCTGAAAGTGCAGTTTCCCTTATCACAGACACTTCGAGGGACAGTGCAAAGGCTCTCATGCATCTAAACCAGTATATTGATGTCCTGATACCGCGCGGAGGCGCAGGGCTGATCCGTACGGTTGTCGCTGAGTCCACGGTTCCTGTGATCCGTACCGGTGAAGGAGTCTGCCACATTTACGTCGATGAGACCGCAGACCTCAACATGGCCGCTTCTGTCCTCTTTAATGCCAAATGTTCCAGGCCCTCGGTCTGCAATGCGGTGGAATGCGTACTCGTCAACAGCCAGATTGCATCTGCCTTTTTTGAAAAAGCAATCCCCCTTCTGGACACAAAAGCCGTAGAGCTCCGCGCAGATGCCCGTGCTCTGAGTCTGCTGGGAGATCGGGCAAAGGCCGCTGCGGAAGAAGACTGGGACACGGAATATGGCGACCAGATTCTTGCCGTTCGCATCGTGGATACCCTGGAGGAAGCCATTGACTTTATCACGCTCCACGGAACGCAGCACTCCGAATGTATCATGACCTCCTCTCCGGAATCCGCGGAAGCATTTCTGAACCGTATCGATGCTGCAGCGGTCTATGTGAATGCTTCTACCCGCTTTACGGACGGCGGCGAATTCGGCCTGGGTGCTGAAATCGGCATTTCCACCCAGAAACTGCATGCCAGAGGCCCCATGGGGCTTGAAGAACTCACAAGTTATAAATATGTCGTCTATGGCGACGGCCAGATTCGATAAGGAGGTTTCAGGTGGATCACATCTTTGGTTTTATCGGAGCGGGAAACATGGGTACCGCTCTCGCAGGAGCAGTCCGCAAATCGGTGTCCGGTGAACAGATCCTCATTTCCAACCGGACACCGCAGAAAGCTGCTGCACTGGCTGCGGATCTGGGGTGTCTGGCTACAGATAACCTGAATGTTGCACGGGATGCACAGTACATCTTTTTAGGGGTCAAGCCCCAGATGCTGGCGGACCTTTTTTCCGAAATCGCACCCATATTGCAGGCCAGGAAAACTCCCTTTGTCCTGATCAGCATGGCGGCAGGAGTCACCATGGACAAAATCTGCGCCCTTTCCGGCCTTGACTGTGCTGTCCTCCGCATCATGCCAAACACCCCCTGTGCGATCGGAAAGGGCGTTCTTCTCTATACTCCGAATGCATTGCTCTCCCCGGAAGATCTGGATATTCTACTCCATGTACTCGAAGCATCCGGAACATTGGTCCCGCTGTCCGAGCACCTCTTTGATGCCGGAAGCGCAATAGCGGGATGCGGTCCTGCTTTTGCTGACCTCTTCATCGAAGCCCTCGCAGATGGCGGAGTGGCTTGCGGATTGCCGAGAAATACCGCCATTCAACTGGCATCCGGCATGCTCAGCGGGTCCGCCGATCTGCAGATGCAGACTAAAAAGCATCCCGGCATTCTGAAGGATCAGGTATGTTCTCCCGGCGGTTCCACGATTCAGGGAGTGCGGGCACTTGAACAAAATGGATTCCGGAGCGCAGTCTTTGAGGCCGTAATCGCCGCTTATGAGCGCACCCGTCAGCTGGGCTAACGAGAGGTTCATTTATGCAAGACTTTACTCCTCTGGATTATACTTCCGCTCAGCAATGGGCCTGGTGGCAGGAAGGCAATGGCCCCGCAGACGTATTTCTTATTGCACCAACGGTGGATATGGGGCGCAACGGGAACAGCAATATGGATGTTGCTGATGCAAAATTGCGAAAGCGCTTTCTTGGCGCCCTGATGCAGGAACGGCTGTTGTTTTCCGATCACTGTACGCTTTACTCCCCCTTTTATCGCCAGATAACCTTTCCAATGCAGTTTGCCGATCAGAATGAAGACGCCTATGCCGTCTCCAGGGCAGATCTGCTGGCTGCTTTTCAGCAGTACCTCCGTTGCAGTCAGCGCCCGTTTCTTCTGGCCGGATTCTCCCAGGGTGCCGAAATGGCTCTCTATCTTCTGAAACACTGTTTTCCAGAGCCTTCGCAACAGAATCGTCTGGTGGCTGCCTACCTGTTCGGATGGTGCGTCACGGATAACGATCTTGCAGAAGCTCCCTGGCTCCGGCTGGCTCAGAATGAAACCGACAGCGGAATTGTCTGTTACAGTTCAGAAGCGCCTTTCATTACGGAAACCCGCATCGTTCCGCAGGGTGTCAGAACTTATGGCATTAATCCCCTCAACTGGCGGACAGACAGTACCCCGGCAGACGCCTCCCTGAACCTCGGCGCCTGTTTCATGAACTATGACGGAACCATCCGGGAAGAGATTCCGGCACTTACCGGCGCCTACCGGGATCCTGTTCGCGGAACCCTCAAGCTTCCTGACATTGACCCTGCCGAGTATCCGGGCACCCTGTTTCCCGATGGAGTTTATCACTTCTATGATTTTCAGTTTTTCTATCGAAATATCCAGCAGAATGTAGGAAAACGGATTCATGCTTATCTGGAGAAGCAGCCGCCCTCCTCTGTTCCGCCGCCTCGCGATTAACCCGCAGTGTTTCCCGCTGCACTCCCTTTCAAAGACGGATTTCCTTCCCTATCAGTAGGTTTGTTTTTCCTCACGTCTTTCTTCTCCCTTCTGTCTGTCCTCCATACCGAAAGCCGTTCTGATTCCGGCATCCACCTTGATCCTTCTGTTTCAGAAGGAAGAAGCACTCCTGAAAACAAACGCTTTTGCTCAAAGGAGACGTTCCTATGAAAATATACTGGAATGCGAAACAGCGTTATTTCCATATCTCATCCGGGGAAATGTCCTATCTGATGCGCGTAACTCCCGAAGGCCAGCTTCTGCATCTTTACTGGGGACCTTCGCTTTCGCAGGAAGCTTCTGCCGGCCAGATCGTTCAGGAAATGCTTTCCTGTTCAAAGAAAAGCATATATTCCTCTTACGAGATTTCCACCCTGGAACCGGGAGATTATTCCGATCCGGTCTTATCCGTTATACAACCGGATGGATGCCGTTCCCTCCGGCTGATCTATCAGGAACATGCCATTCAGGAAAACCATCTGACGATCCGTCTTCGGGATGAATTCTATCCATTTTCCGTGGAAGCACATTATCAGGGTTGGGGAGATTTGCCACTGATATCACGCTGGCTGGTGATTCGCTCCGAAAGCAGGGAAATAACGGAACTGTCTGCCCTGAAAAGCGCCATCTGGCATTTACCCCTGGGGAAAGAGTACCGGCTGACCCATCTTTCCGGTGACTGGGGTTCCGAATATATGAAGAACCAGTTAATGCTGACACAGTCCCGGATCGTACTGCAGAATAACCGCATTACTCCCTCCTCTGCTCAGCAGGTTCCTTTCTTTGCCCTGGACCCGGAGGGGAAAACCACTGAAACCTCCGGGGAAGTCTTCTTTGGTGTTCTGCACTGGAGCGGAGACTTCAACATCACGATAGAAAGCCAGTATGGAAAGCGGGTCAGTATCACCGGCGGATTAAATGATCTGACTGGAGATTATTCCCTGAAATCAGGAGAGATGTTTGAAACTCCTCACTTTACAGCGGGTTTTGTCTCCGGTGGATTTGAAAGGATGAGCGAGGTTTTCTATGACTGGCAGCTGGACTATCTGCTTCCCCGCGGCAGAAAGAAGGACAAAGCCCACGGAGTAACTCCGGTAATCTATAATTCCTGGTATCCTTTTGAGTTTGATATTGATGAAAAGAAGTGCCTCGCCATGGTGGATCAGTGTGCGGACCTTGGGGTGGAGCTTTTTGTCATCGACGACGGCTGGATGCCGAAGCGTGTGAATGATCACGCCGGCCTTGGGGACTGGTTTGCAGACCCGGAGCGTTTTCCCCACGGCCTTGGGATCATTGCAGACCGGTGTCATGAAAGGGGCATTCTGTTCGGCCTGTGGGTAGAGCCTGAGATGGTCAACCCCGACAGTGATCTCTTCCGCACTCATCCGGACTGGATTATCGGTGATCCAAATCGTGAGCATACCCTTCAGAGAAATCAGCTCGTGCTCAATCTTGCAAGAGACGATATACGGGACTGGGCGCTCCAGCAGCTTTACAGACTGATAGAAGAAAACAAGCTGGATTATCTCAAGTGGGATATGAACCGTTACGCAACGGAAAGGAGCTGGCCAGATGCGCCTAAGGAAGACCGGAAAAGTCTGTCCATCCGCTACACCAGAAACCTTCTCATGATCTGGCAGCAGCTCAATGAAAAATATCCCGACCTGCTTCTTGAAAACTGTGCATCCGGCGGCGGACGCTGTGACTTTGGAATGGTGCCGTTTGCCGATCGAATAAACCGTTCGGATAATGCAGATCCCGTCGATGTAATGCTCCTGCATGAGGGCTTCACCATGCTCTTTGTCCCCAAGACTGCCGGCGGAGCCGGAACCATTGCCCCTCATCAGCATGCTATTCACCAGCGAGCAACCCCGCTTGATTTCCGCATTCATTGGGGAATGACTGGCTCCATGAGCATCGGATTAAACATTCTGACCATTTCCGAAGAGGAACGGAAAGCTCTGGCACAGGCTATCCGTCGATTTAAAATCCTGCGCAAGGACCTTCAGAATGCATATGTGTATCGGATTGCTTCTGCCCATGATCATCCCTATACCGTATTCCAATATGTCCGGCGGGACCGGAAGGCCTTTACCTTATTCGCCTTTGCACACGGAATGCATAACTGGGATCTTATCCTGCCCAGGTTTCGGATGCGCGGCCTGATTTCTGAAGCGTCTTATGAATGCGAAGACGGCAGGATAATGACCGGCGAAGCACTGATGAACTTCGGAATATCCGTATCTCTGAAAGGAGACTGTGCAAGTATCATGGAAGTCTGGAACCCGGCACCATGAGAACCGTTCTGCCCCTGCATTCCTCTTTCAGAAGCGCTTTGGTGTACCGTCAGGATTTACCTCTCCATCTGGAAACGGCTATCTGAAAACAGAAAAGACTTTTACAGTTTCCCGTATTATATCGGGACTGTAAAAGTCTTTTTTGCTTTTTCAAGAACACTTTCCCACATGGAAAGGAGGGAAGCGGCAATCTCCGCTTTCCCTCAGTGCGTCTTTCCTTTCCTACCTCTTCCAAATGAAAACTCCCTTCAAAGGAATGTACTGCCGCTAATCTTCCTTATTCGTATTTGATTCCGGGAACCTTCTGGTCAGCTGCGAATTGGGATAGTAGGATTCGTCAATCAGAATCTCAATGGATTCATAGTGCTCACGCTGTGAAGGAATCTGCTTATTCAGCAGATAATTCATAATGATCCTTACCGCGGTTTTTCCCTGATGCCGGGGGTGCTGGCTGAAAAGCGCTGATATTTTCCCTTCCTTAAGGTACTGTACCGAGATTTCCTTCGTGTCAAAGGCGATTACCTTGCTTTTACCTATCATCCCCGCGTCATCAATAGCCTGAAACCCTCCGCTGTAACCGCCAGCTGCAAAGAAGAAAAGCGAAATATCACGATGATTGCTGAGAAAGCGGGACATGGCTTTATAGGCGATGACATCGTCATCAAAACTCTGAATCGGCTCGTACAGAATGAAATGCCGCTTTGCCGACTCGCAAGCATCCCGAAATCCCTGTACCCGGAGGTTCAGACCGGGCATATTGGTACTGCCGGTAAGAATAGCAATCGAGGAAAAATCGGAAAGGATACGCTTGGCATACCCTCCTGCTATACGACCGCTCTGGTAGTGATTCGGTCCCACAAAAGAAAAATATTCAAAATGCTCCAGAAGCGAAGAAATAATAACAACCGGAATGCCTTTCGCAGAAAATCTGGAAAGGCGTTCTGCAATACGGGGATGGTTGGCAGGAGTAATCCCCAACGCCTGAATTCCCGCATTTTCCAGTTCGTCCAGCATCTGCAGCTGCTGGTCAACATCAAAACCGGATGACAGGCGCGTAATGCACGTTACACCGCCATGCGGAAAGGACTCAATTTCCATCATGACGCCGTTCAGAATTTCCGTGAAGTATTCATGACCAACCGCATTGATGAGAAAGCCAATCTGAAAAGAACGGAAGCGGTTCGGGGAATTCCTCGGAGTCGCTGTTCCGCCATATCCTAGAGAAGCAGCCATCGCCAGTACCCGCTGTTCCGTTTCCGGTTTGACACCGCCGCGATGGTTGAGAACCCTGTCTACGGTTCCCCTGCTGACGTTGCACATGTATGCAATTTCCTTCATGCTGATTGCCATTGCTCCGACTCCCCTTCCGATAATCTCACTTGATTATAATCCGCAGAAATACGGAGCGTCAATAAAAATGTTACATTTCGTGCATTGTAACATTGTATCAGTAACAATTAAGTAAAATGTTACATTTTGATATTTCATTTTTGCACCCCAAATAATTATGTTTATTTTTCTGTATTTACAATTATGTATTTTGTTGTCTTTCCACAAGTTCACGTCTTCCTTTGCATTGACACTAATGATTCATCACTGTTACAATGCACGCAAAGAGGCATACCGTGAAAATGCCTCAGAATTAAAGGAGGTCTTTCATTATGAAAAAGGTTCTTTCATTGGTACTGGTACTCATGTTTTCAGTCATCTGTCTCAGTGCTTTGGCAGAAGATCCCATCACTATCAAGATGGGCATTCTGGACGGATGGACGGGCTTCCCTGTCAAGTACGTTGTTGACAACGGCCTTGATGTCGCAGGTGGAATAAAGATTGAATATCTGGTCTTCTCCTCCGGTGCTCCTGCTAATGAAGCCATGATCTCCGGAGATATTGACTGTGCCATCATCGGCGGCGGTGCATCTGTTCCCGCGCTTGCCAACCTGAATTCCAAACTTATCATGGAAACAAACAACGATACCATCGGCATGAGCCTCATCGCCCGTCCTGATCTGGCCTGTGCAAGCGTCAGCGGCGCTGTTGAAGGTTTGGAAATCAAGGGTGATGCGGACAGCGTGCGTGGAATAACCATTCTGACCACCAGCGGCACCCTCCAGTATTATGCTACTGTCAAATACCTTGAAGCCATTGGACTCACGACGGACGACGTCAAGCTGGTCTCCATGGATGCCAATCAGGCATATCAGGCATTTCAGCTGGGTGAAGGCGATGTACTCACCTGTTCCAACAACTTCTCCTTTGACCTTGTCAAGGAAGGAAATGTTGAGCTTGCCAGCCTGACCTCTCTCAACTGTGCCGCTACCGCCCAGATTGTCTGCTCCAATGCTGCTTTCTCCGATCCCACCAAGTTTGAAGGCCTTGCCCGTCTTTGCAAAGTCATGGCAAATGCCTATGATGCATTGAATGCAGACACCGACCTCGCCACCGAGAATTACGTCAACTGGGTTCACCTGAACGGCGGAAGCATCACCGAAGAAACTGCCCGGACAATCATGGAGCAGAAGCCGTATTACGGCGTCGAAGCAACTAAAACCCGGGAACTCGGAGCTGACTTCCTGGCAAACTTTGTCGGATTCTATATCATGACAGAACAGATTGATCCGGAGCAGAAGGAAGACATTGAAGCAAATGTGCGGGTTGATGTTCTCCAGGCTGCAGGACTTAAGTAAGCATTTTCCCTGTTTTATCCATCAAAAAATCATTGGCAGTCATCTGACAGTCCGATTGGAAAGCGGCCCGTCGGCTGACTGCCTCTTTTTAAGGTTTGGAGCGTAGTTCACATGAAAAAAGCGAATTGGAAATATTGGCTGATCTCTCTATTCAGCATTGTTCTCTTTCTCTTTGCATGGTGGCTCATCACAGACGGCGCCGGCATCTTCCCGCCACAGGCGCTTCCAGGGCCCAAGAAAGTCGTCACATCCTTCATCAACAAGCTGTCGCGGCGTTCCCCGGATGGTGGAACCATGCTGGAACATATCGTTGCCTCCCTGCAGCTGGCGCTCTACGGGTTCCTGCTTGGTGCAATTATCGGCATTCCTGTGGGAATATGTATGGCATGGTACCGTCCGGTAGACCTTTTCGTCACTCCGCTCTTCAATTTCATTCGCCCAATTCCCCCCATCGCCTGGATCCCGCTGATGCTCATTTTCTTCGGCATCGGCACCACGGCAAAAGCAGCTGTCATTTTTGTTTCCACCGTCACGCAGTGTATTCTCAACAGTTACCAGGGCATCAAACAAACCCGAGATGTTCACAAATGGGTCGCCACGACCTTCGGCGCCTCCAATACGCAGATTCTTTTTAAAGTTGCCATTCCCTCTGCGCTTCCTATGATCTTCACCGGATTATCCCTGTCCATGAACCTCGCATGGATGACCCTGGTTGCTGCAGAAATGCTGGCAGCAGACAAAGGTCTGGGCTACATGATTCAGTATGCCCGTATGATGGCCCGGGTCGATCTGGTAATCGTGGGCATGGCTATGATCACGATAATCGGTGCCATCCTTAATTTCCTTCTCAGTTCCATCGAACATGCAGTCGTAAAGGGGAGGCATATGGAATGAATAAAAAGCATCGTTTTCAGAATTCCAGATTTGAAGTCATCTTCTATGCCATTCTGGCTTTTGCCTTTCTTCTGACTGTCTGGACCCTCGTTTCTAACAGCCCGCGAATCGGAAAATTCTTTCCCAATCCTTTCGTTGTCATACAGCAATTTTTTACCGCGTTTACTCAGCCAATCGGCAAAAACGTGATGCTGGAGCATATCCTCATCAGCCTGCGGCGTGTCGGTACCGGCTTCCTTCTTGGTGCTGCAATCGGCATTCCTTTAGGGCTTATCATGGCATGGTCGAAGACGCTTCGGGCATTCGGCATGCCTCTTTTCTCCATTGTACGCCCCATTCCTGGCCTTGCATGGATTCCGCTGGCTATTCTCTGGTTCGGACTCGGTGAATCCTCCAAGTACTTTCTCATCTGTATGACTGCCCTGGTCGGAATCACGGTGCAGACATACAACGGGGCACTCAATGTGGACCCGCTGCTCATGGGAGCCGGCCAGATGCTGGGTGCCAGTAAACTTCAGCTTTTCTTTAACGTTCTGCTGCCTTCCACGGTTCCCTATATCTTTCTCGGCCTGCAGGGCAGCTTTGCCGGAGCATGGTGTGCTGTTATCGCAGCTGAAATGATCCGTTCTGACGAAGGAGTCGGCTGGATCATCTTCAACGGCATGAACTATGCAAACACCACTCAGGTTATAGTGGGCATGCTTGCGATTGGCCTGGTTGGCCTCATCACCAGCAGTCTGCTGAAAGCACTGGAAAGGAGATGCTGCAGATGGAACGTGCAGGGCAAGTAAGAACCATTATCGAATGCAAGAATCTAGGAAAAACCTTTGATACAAAGGAAACCCATCTGGAGGTCTTAAAAAATCTTAATCTTTCCGTTCGGGAAAACGAGTTTGTGGTTCTGCTCGGCCCCGGCCAGTGCGGTAAAACTACGCTCATGAACATCATTGCAGGCATTCAGCAGCCCACGGAGGGTGAAGTCATCTTTAACGGGGAGAAAATCACCAAACCAAACCCCAGGCTTGGCGTCGTTTATCAGACTACCGGCCTCTTTCCCTGGTTTAATGTCATGCACAATGTGGACTTTGGCCCGCGTATGAAGCATATGCCAAGAAGTGAGCGCCTTGCAAAAGCACAGCACTTCATTGATCTGGTTGGACTTACCGGCTTTGAAAAAAGCTTTCCCATTCATCTGTCCGGAGGCATGCGCCAGCGGGTCGGCATTGCAAGAGCCTACTGCAATGATCCCGAAGTGCTTCTTATGGATGAGCCTTTCGGTCATCTGGATGCACAGACCCGCTATTCCATGCAGGAGGCAATCGAACAGATATGGAGTCAGGAAAAGCGAACGGTCATCTTTATCACGAATAACATTGAAGAAGCCGTTTATCTGGCCGACCGTGTCGTACTTCTGACCAACTGTCCAACATGTGTCAAAGATGAAGTGATAGTCGACCTCCCCCGTCCCCGGAACTACGTTGACAAGGAGTTTCTTCGTTTGCGGGAGCAAATCGGTGAACTCTTTGAATCCACAAAGTGAGGTGTGCCTATGAGCAGTGTTCAAGTAGATCATCTTACCAAGTCCTTCGGTGAACTCCTCGTTCTGAATGATATCTCCTTCGAGGTGGCAGATGGTGAATTTCTCTGTATCGTAGGGCCCACCGGGTGTGGTAAAACAACATTTCTGAACAGCATGACCGGTATTTATGAAATCAACAAAGGCTCCATTCAGATTAACCACGAGCCGGTTAACCTGAAAAAGCATTCTCTTGCTTACATCATGCAGGAATACTCGACCATGTCCTGGCTGAACGTCCGGGAGAATGTCAGTTTCGGTCTGCAGATCAAGAAGCTGCCAAAGAAGGAAATTGAAGAAAAAACGGATCGTGCGCTTGAACTGGTCGGTCTCACTCAATTCGCCAAATACTACCCAAACCAGCTGAGTGCATCCATGATGCAGCGGGTTGCCATTGCGAGAGCTTTTGCCGTGGAACCGGATCTTCTGCTGATGGATGAACCTTACGGCCAGCTGGACCTGGAACTGCGCTTTAAACTGGAAGATGAGCTTCTTAACCTCTGGCGGAAAATGGGGACTACCGTCATTTTTATCACCCATAACATTGAAGAGGCCGTCTATCTCTCCGAACGCATCCTGGTTCTGACCAACAAGCCGACAACCATCAAGGAAAACCTTATCAATCCGTTGCCCTACCCCCGTAAAGTCACAGATGAAGCTTTCATTGATCTTCGCGAAAAGGTGACTTCGCTGATTAAGTGGTGGTAAGACAATGTCTGCTGAATGCGAGCATATTCAGATTGCTGATCCGCTGACATCGCTTCCAGTGAATGCTGTCGTTGTCCGCGCCGGTAAAATGGCGGTTACACTGCTTCCGGATCGTTGTATGGATATCTATGAAGTTCTCTACGACGGGGTTCAGATAAGCTTTACCAACCGCGCTGCCGGACTGGTGGACCCCGACTACCGTTGTGAAGGCACGGAAAGCTTTTCCCGTTCTTTCTTTGGCGGGATGTTAACTACCTGCGGACTTATCCAGGCAGGAAGGCCCTGCGAGGAAAATGGTCGTGCATTTGGCCTTCACGGCTGCATCAGCCACATGCCTGCAGTTTCCTGTTTTGAGAAGCAGGACGAGGATTCCGTGCGGATTCATGCAAATATTCTGGAAACGCACCCCGAGGGGGAACGTTTACTCCTCTGCAGAAACTACATGATAAGTAACACCGGTATCTATTTGCAGGACAGAGTATTTAATCAAGGCATCACCACCCCTTTCATGATGATGTACCACATCAACTTCGGTGCCCCCTTTCTTTCTCCTGCACTCCAAATCGACGCACCCCTGGTATATGCGGAAAACAGGGATACACGTCGCAAAGCAAAGGCAGATACCGTCCTGGCTTCCTTTCCCGCGTCCTCAAAGCCGGAAACCGTCTATTACACCAAACTCCGGTACGGTTTCGTAAAACTTGTTTCTCCTGAGGTTCATCTGGCATCTGTGATTTCCTTTAAAGGCTTTGATTGGATGGGTATCTGGAAGAATCCGGATCCTGCAAGATATGCTCTGGGAATGGAGCCCTGTCTCTGCCCGGGTCTTGGCCGTAAAGGCGCCCGCGAACGCAAACTGCTTCCCATACTGGAACATGGAAAGTATCATACCACCCATCTCCGTTTGTCTTTTTCAAACTGTAAGGGAGAACGCCTATGAAAGCCATCATGCTCATGTTCGATACCCTGAACCGGCACTTTCTTCCCCCCTATGGCTGCAACGATACAATCGCACCCAATTTTCGTCGTTTGGCGGAGCATACCTGTCTTTTTGACAACTGCTATGTAGGAAGCATGCCATGTATGCCTGCCAGAAGAGAACTGCATACAGGTCGTTATAACTTTCTTCACCGAAGCTGGGGGCCGATCGAACCCTATGATGACTCCGCCATAGAAATGCTTTCCAGCAACGGTATCTATACCCACCTTGTAACAGACCATCAGCACTATTGGGAAGATGGCGGTGCCACGTATCACTTCCGTTACACTTCTTTCGATTTTATCCGCGGGCAGGAGGGCGACCCTTTCTACGCGGATGTAGACGCAATGAAGGGATATGACAAAATCAACTGTACCGCTGCAGATTTTAAGATGCAGATGGACAAGGTCAACCGCACCCTCTTTGCCAGAGAAGAAGATATGCCCCAGGTGCAAACCATGCAAAAAAGCATGAACTTCATCCGGAAGAACAAGGATGCGGATAACTGGTTTCTTCAGATTGAATGCTTTGATCCCCACGAACCTTTCTTTGTTCCTGATGAGTACAAAGCACTCTATAACTATGATTACAAGGACGATCCTTTTGACTGGCCTGGATATGGGCGCGCCGATGAAGATCCGGAAAGACGCAGGAATGTACGGAAAACGTATGCTGCCCTGATCACCATGTGCGACCGGTACCTCGGACAGGTCCTGGACCTCATGGATGAATACAATCTCTGGAAGGATACCATGCTCATTGTCAATACGGATCATGGTTTTCTGCTGGATGAGCATGATTACTGGGGAAAGAATATCATGCCCTGGTATAACGAGACTGCCCTCATCCCTCTTTTCATCTGGGATCCCCGTCATCCGGAAACTGCGGGATGCCGCAGAAACAGCCTTGTGCAAACCATTGACCTTCCGGTCACTCTGCTCCGCTATTTCGGCCAGGAACCTGCCAGAGATATGCAGGGTCATGATCTGGAAGATACCATTTCACAGGACTCGCCAGTCAGAAATTATGCGCTCTTCGGGGTTTACGGCGGTCATGTCTGCATTACGGATGGAAATACGGTCTACATGCGAGGTGTAGGACAATCCGGAAATGAACCCCTTTATCAATACACCTATATGCCTACCCATCTATATAATCGCTTTTCAGTGGCTGAGATGCAGACCACAGAGCTCGCCGAACCTTTCTCTTTTACCAAGGGATGTCGTCTCATGAAAATCCGTTCCGGTCCATGGGTCACCAGGGATACACATGCACGAATCGGTTATGTCAATGTAGACCATATCCGGGAAAGTCTCCTGTTCGATCTTCAGACAGATCCGCACCAGCTGCATCCGCTGAACGATCCCGAGCTTGAAGAAAAATGTATCCATGCCATGATTGCCCTCATGAAAGAGAACGATGCTCCGGAGGAGCAGTATCTCCGGCTGGAGCTCACTGCTTTCATGCATGACTAGAAAGGAACTTTCATGACTCTATATTGGGGGGACCTCCATAACCATTGCGGCATCTCCTACGGATTCGGTTCCCTGGAAAACGCGCTTAACAATGCACGGGTTCATCTGGATTTCTGTGCCATTACCGGGCATGCCATGTGGCCGGATATGATCAGCAGAAATCCCGAAACGGCCTTTCTCGTGGATTTTCATCGGGAAGGCTTCGCGAAACTGAGGGATAACTGGCCGCAGGTTCAGAAACGAATAAATGAAGCGAACACGTCTGATTTTGTCACTTTTCAGTCCTACGAAATGCATTCTTCCCTGTACGGGGACCGGCATTTCCTCTCTCCGGACTCTGATTTCCCCCTCATTTATCGGGATTCTCCGGATGCACTGGTACACGACTGCGGCCATCGTTCCATCGCTGTACCGCATCATATCGGTTATACTCCAGGCTATCGCGGAATTTCATGGGACCTGTATAATCCCGCTGTTTCCCCCATTGTTGAGGTTGTCTCCAAACATGGAGCTGCAATGCGCGAAGATGGTCCTTTCCCCTATTACCATGACATGGGACCCCTGGATGCACACAATACTGTGGCAGAAGGATTAAAACGCGGATTCCGGTTTTCCTTCGTTGGTTCTACCGACCATCATGCTGGATTTCCCGGTTCCTGGGGAGATGGGCTTGCGGCCGTTTATGCCAATGAAAAAAGTCGGGAATCCATATGGGAATCCCTGCTGGCAGGCCACTGCTATGCAGTCAATGCGGACCGCATCCGTTGTTCCTTTACTCTGAATCATTCCATGATGGGCGACATGCTCTCCGCGGATAACCGTCATGTTCTTCTTCACGCAGAAGGAGATGCTCCCATTGAATTCGCTACGATCTCGCGAAACGGGCAGAAGATTGCCATGACTTTCTCCCAGCCCGTTGCAGCAAAAGACCGCAGATTCCTTCTTCGCATTGAAATGGGCTGGAGCAGCTCCCCGGACCTGTTCCACTGGGAAGGTGCATTGCATCTGGAAGATGGAGTCATCCTTCGCGTTACCCCATATCTTCGGGGACTCAATGCGCTCAGTCCCCATGACAGCGAGGTAAACAGCGAGGAGAATACCAATCGTTTGAACAACGGCTTCCATCAGGATCGAAATACTGCTTTCTTCTGGTGTGACACCGTCTGCAACAAGAGTACGCTGCATCCCCAGACCTGCGCCTTCGTTTTCGAAATCGAGGCCGATCCTTCTTCACAGATCACCCTGGATCTTAACGGGAAGAAACAGATCTCTTCCCTCCGGCAATTACTGGAATCCGGATATTCGGCCCATCTCAAACCGTGGGCTTCTCATGCCTTTAAGATGCATACCGCATATCCTGCATCTGCCTGCCAGGTTCATCTGGAACTGGATGATAAGCGTCACACCCCGTGGGACTACTATCAGGCAGAAGTGACGGAAGTCAATGGCAGCAGAGCCTTCATCTCCCCGATATTTGTCATTTAGATGAAAAGCCCCATGTCACTTTCTTCCCCCAGAAATGCATTCGTTACCAGAAAGACAGGTCATTTATTTCCTTTTTTCCAACATCGCCGCAGCCCCTGTAATCCTTATTCCCGCTTTCGGGCTCTTGCCGGATTCTTTCTGCGGCGCTGCCTCAACACGCGATATCCCTCTTGCTGAAGAATCCTAACCGACAAAAAAAGCAGCATCTGTTTTCACGGATACTGCTTTTTTCTGTTGGACTGTTCATGCTTGGACTGTTCATGCTTATAAAAGGCACGGGAGTACTTCTGCGGCAGTTATTGAAACATGAAGACCTGCCCATTCTCCGATATTCTGCCAATGCGGCCATCTGAAATACAGTAAGCTTCTCCCATGATCTGTTCGTTTCCATTCTCTGAATACAGGTAGCTTCCATCCGGCAAAGCATAAAACACTTGCTGATAGCTATCCCCATACGTAATATCTTCATACAGACGTCGGCCGTCCAGAATCGCATCTTTCATTTTCTGATAGTGCGGCAGGATCATCCTGCGGGTTAATGCCAGCCCCGGCAGAAATCGCTGATATTCCGCAGAGAGGGATTCCCCCGGCAGCTCAGGCTGCGCATAAACAGTCTCTGCGCTGTTCATGGTTCCGGCGCTTATGCCAATCACCACGCCATTAAAAGATGCCATATGCTCTTTCAGTTGAATCCGGGAAAAGAAGGCATTCTGTGTTGGCACGTGCCCTCCTGCCAGGAAAATAACATCCGCATGACAAACGAGTTCCGCTGCCTGGCCTGCATTGCGGCAGTCGAGGATATCCATCCGGGAAAAGCAGATGCCGGCATCAGAAAAGCAGTGCTGCATATCTTCAGCTATCCGGACCGTGAAAGGGATATCCTGCGGATCCGAAGCGATGAAAAGAGCCCGTGAGGATGGAAGAATTGCAGCCTTCAGCCGCTCAATGAACTGGTTGGCAGGATTTAATGCCAGGGAATCTTCCATGCATGGACTGCTGGAAAGGAATAAGGTCATGCCTCCACCTCTTGCAGCTGCGTCTCAGTTTCTTCTTTATCCTGTATTTTCTGCTTTTCCACCACCGGGATAAATTTCGTAACGAAGGTATTCCTGTCCCTTTCCTTGATATAAAAGTATCCGAATGTGCTGAAAACAACAGCGCCAATCAGATTGACGAAGAGATCCTTCATGGTATCCGCAATGCCAATATCCAGATATCCGCCCTGAATGATGAAATGCTCGCCTCCGGTCATGGCAATATCGATCTGTGTGATACCGGAAAGCAGTACCGGTACATTGGCACCAGTGGGATTAATGGCAATGCTTTTGATGCTCTGCACGATCGTATCCTTCTGCATGTCAACAAAAAAGAAAGCATCGCCAAAGAATTCAATGAACTCCCAGAGTACGCCCACTGTCATAGAGAAGCAGAACGCCGTAATTGCGACATAAATCGGTGACAGGCTGATATTCTCAGAACGGCGGTTAAGCATATCGACCAGGGAAAACCCTATCGCGGCACAGAGAAAACCGTTTATGGTATGCAGTATCGTATCCCATCCCGGAATCAGACCATAGAAGTTGTTGATTTCTCCCAGCACCTCCGCCGCAAAAATAAAACAGTAGATAATCGTCTCCAAGCCGGTGGGGAGATGAACCGCAAAGTTGCGCTGCAGAACATCGGGCAGCGTAAATAGCACTAGCGTCAGCAGGGAAAGGAAAAAGTTCTGATATTCTCCTGTCAGAAGCATTGCAACAGCGCATACCATCGTAAGAATACGAAGTGTCACATAGAGGACACGGGTAATACGGCTTTTCTGTTTCTGGGACTCTGCTATCTGCTCATAGAAGACGCGATAGTTCTGAAACCGCATTTGGAGCCAGTTATGAAGTGCGCGAACCCAGTCCCGGATTCGCATAATAAAAAGAACCAGTGCAAAAAGCGAGTAGGTATCCGAAATCATCGAAAGAATCGAATTGGGCTGGAGATTTTTCATCGTAAAACACTGGAAAATCACAGCGGTAACGATAACTACGATAAACTGTGCCGTTTTCAGCCGCAGCAATCCGCATCTGTCTATCACACGATGCAATATCTGCTTTTCCTTCTCAAATTGTACGCACCAACCAATCACCCAGATGAGTACAGCAGTAGAATATAAATAGGAAAAAAGCGAAACCGGATGTGTTGGAGGCAGATAGTGCAGTGAAGGAGTCAATATCAGCACCGCTGTTATTATTGCAATGACCATCCAGATCGTTCTCTTCTTCGTTAGCATTCCACTTTCCCCTCTCAAAAAAAATTCTGAGGATAAACCTCAGAAAGATTAAACCGGATTCCCTCCAAGGGGACTGATGCGAGTATTGAATGCAAGGTTGGTGGGATATTCCTTGCGGAACAGTTCTTCAATACGATCCATCACCATGCCCCCCGTACTGTAATTCACTGTCGGGAGGAGCATGGCAACGATGTTATCCGAAAATCGGGTAACAATATCCCCTTTTCGAAGATTCTTGCGCAGTATCTCCATCAGACCTGCCATACCGCTTTCGCGGCTCACCGAGCTTTCTTTGGCACCCTGCCCTCCGATCATGATAATGCCCAGGAACATGGTGGAACCTAGACGCTCCAGGTTGCGCATCTCAATATTGTATATTTCCTTAAAGGAACGGTAATCACAGAAGAAGGGACCAAATCGTTCTCCTTCTTTCTCGGCAAGTTCGTTCCGGATGACATCCAGGTTAAACTGGATGGTCTGGTTATCCTTGGATATTTCTTCATAATAGGAACGGATATCTTCTGAGGGTTCCGCATCGAAGTACCTTTTCGTCTGCTTTGCCATTTTCTTATATTCATTAATGGCTTCAGAAGCACGGTTCAGGTTAACCATTGCACGCATAAGCTCAATATGCAGCTGTTCATCCAGATCATCAACCTTGAGAGCCGTCCGGCATACATTGCTCATGCGGTTGTACTCTTCTGCTTTAGAAAGATCCTCCAGATAGCGGTATACAGCTTCAAGGTATTCGCGATGAAACCAGTTCACCTGAGAAATGCCGCTCAGACAGTCCCCCGTATCATAAAGATCCCCTTTGTAGACTTTCAGCAGCTGCTCTGTGAGCACTGCACGCCTTTCAAAAGATGGTCCCTGAGCGAGCTCTTCAAAAATCCGGAAGATTTCCAGCACATCTACAGTAACCCCTGGCATTTCTTCCCAACGGTAAGCTCCCTGTACAGAGGCAATGCTCAGGCCGAGACCGGGATGAATCTGATTCAGCATATTTCTTGTTCTGCTGACCATGGTTTTCATGGCGCTTTCAGGATTCTCACTGCGTCTTTCTGACCACAATTCCCGCATAAGGCGCTGCGTAGATACCGGCTTCCCTCTGTGGAGAATCAGATACTCGATGAGGCTGACGCCCTTGCGGCTTTTTGTGGCCAGTGTATCATATGCTTCCCCATTCACATCTATCGAAAAAGAACCCATCATTTGAATCCTTATTTCAGTACTCACAGTCTCACCCCCGTCCGCATTGTTATTACTTTCACATTATAAAAATAGAGAATGCATTTGTCAACGCAGTTTTGCTCATCTTTTGCTGCCGACAGCAAGAAAAAGATGCATGTTGCCATGCATCCTACTCTTACTTCTGAATAATGGAATCTGCACTTCGTCCCGTTTTATACTCCCATGCCATTGTTATAAGGGAATAAGTTTCAGGATCAGCAACTTCCGTGCTCTTCAGTCCGTTGCGCTTCTGGAAAGCTGCTACAGCTTTACCGGTAAGGCCTCCAAAGGTTCCGCTGTTAATCTTGCCTGTATAGAAGCCAAGGTCCTTCAGCATGGTCTGCAGCTTGATAACTTCTTCATTTGCAGGCATTCCTTCATAAAGCGTTCCTTCCTCATAGAAGGTTTCCTTTTCCGTTTTGCCGCAAAGCGTACAGCTTCTTTCCCGCGTGCCTTTCTTCTTTCCTGAAGGTTCAGAGGTCACATTCCATTCTGTCCATTCATGGGTCAGCTTTGGAAGTTCTCCCGTTCTGGTCTTTCCACAGCGGGAGCATTCCTGGGTTCCTTTGCCTTTGCTGTTGCAGGTTGCAGGAATCGTCGAACTGACGGTAACCCAGTCATGCCCGAGTTTATCGATTTTGGTCCGGAGATAGCTGCCACAGACCGTACAATATGCACCCTGGACCCCTTCCTCCGTACAGGTGGGTTCTTTCACAATGTAGTGTTCTTCCACTGTATGCGGAAGCTTTTTTGTATAACGCTGCTCCCAGTGATCGCAATGTCTGCAGTAGCGTTTCTGATGTCCTTCGAGCGTACAGGTAGGAGACCGGAGGGTTACCCAGGCACCGTAAATATGTTCATCCTCTGCCGGTGAGGGAAGGCAAGTCAAAGTACATATCATCATCAAAACAAAGCAAAAGACAGTTTTTCTCATCAGGATACTCACCCTTTCTGTGCAAGAGAGATCTTCTTCACAATGAATTATCCTACCATTTTATGAAAAAAGCGTCAATGTTTTCTGAATATGTTCACATGGATTTAACATTTTTGAAACGGTCCAAGCTCATAAGGTAACAATTGGAATACTCCGAACCCCCGCCGGTTGCGTGCCCGAGTCAGTTCAGGGGAATGCAGAGGCATTTTCGTGCAACGCAATGGGAAAAACAGATTCCTTGCGTCGCCGGATTCAGGAATGCCATTTCCGTTGACAGCTTTTCCCTCTTTATTTGTGTCTTTTTCTAAAATGCAGCTCCGAAACAGCTTTCCGGATTTTCTGTTCATATACTCGGTTTTCATCACAGGAGGCGGAAATAGTTATATTATCGTCCTTCCCGGCGATCTCTGCCTTCTCCTGTCGAAACGGCGTTTCAGGTTTATCCATGAGAGCGGAATCGCCCTCCCCTTTTCCTGACGGGCTGCGCCCCTTCAGCTTCATCAGAACCGGTGAATTCTTTTTCCAGTCCTCCAGTTTCTTTTCCATCATTATATCCTGCAGCCAGTCATCTCCGTCCCCGCAAGTAAAACGGAATTTTCCGTATAGCTCCAGGTAATCGTCAATCCGATAGTCTTCTGCATTCAGCATGTTTCCGGGAAATTCCGAAAGAAGACGCCCTCCATTCTTTTCAGAAACATCTGCAAAAACAATTTCCTGCCGTGACATCATGTCCCTGCCTCCCCCGAATATACTGAAATAAGGAGGATTTCCCAAGGGTCCCATGGCGGCAAGAATCACTCTGTGCATCTGGGAAAAGGTAATACCCGCCGGAATAATGACCCGGCGCCATACCGGCGGCTTTGTTCCATGCAGCATGATTTTTATCTGATAACCTGCCACGGAAAAATTCCTCCATTCCAGTATATTCCAGTTTCAGGACATCTTCGTGCGGACGAACCAGAAACAGAAGGCGAAAAACAGAAGCACCAGAAATGCCAGATAGGGAGCAACACGGTCAAAAGCGGATTTTACGCCGTGGATGGCATTTTCCACCCTCACATTTCTTTGGGCAAAGCGTTCATAAATCTGATCTGTCAGCAGCGATATTTCATCTTCGGGAGGGATCATCTTTTTTGCAAGTTGCATCTCCTCATCCTTCAACTTCCGCATTTTGCGGGAAACCATGTAGCCTGCAAGCTTTCTTCCCTCTTCCGGCGACATACCGGCACAGCATAATCCCAGCGCCATGCGCCTGGCGTAGGAAGAGAGGAGGAAGGGTTTCATGTTATCCTCATAAGGAAACGGAAAAGGCTTTTTCCCGTTCTCGGAAATGTACGGTTTTTTCCGGATTTTCCTGGCCATCCAATCCTCGCACAGAATTACCGCATTGCGATATAAGACCATCCGGGGATCCCGAAGGTCATCCTCCTTCATGCCTCCAAGACGGAGGAAGGAATCAAAAGTCAGTTTGTGGGCTTCATCCGGATCTCGCGCAATAAGAAAACAGAGGCGGTAAACAGAAGCACTTTCCGCAGCATATACGGAATCGAAGCCTCTATAAATAGAATTATCGGGCATTGTTCCTCCTTAAAGTGCAATAATATGCTCCAAAACAGACTCTCTAACTTTAAAAATGAATTTTTAAAGATTTTCTCTTGCATTTTATTTCAAAGTATGTTATATTACTGATTATAGCATAGCCACGAAGCACTGACAAGAAAATGAAGGCTGTGACTACAATAGATTTAAGGAGGATACACCATGAAGAAACGACTGTTTGCCCTGCTGGTCAGCCTTGTAATGCTGCTCATGCTTGCGATGAGCGCAGTAGCTGATGTCAACCCAAACGCTGGCATGGGATTTTATCCTGGTACATCTGAAAAAGGTGCCATCACCGTTCAGATCACCACAATGAGCAAGATGAATCCTATCCTTCAGACTTACAGCAACGAGTTTTCCATCGACCGTCACATCTTTGACAACCTTGTCAAACTGAGTCCTGAAGACAACAGCATCGTTCCTGGTGCTGCTGAAAGCTGGGAATCTTCTGAAGACGGCCTTACCTGGACCTTCCATCTGCGTCCTGGCATGAAGTGGGTCAACAGCAAGGGCGAAGTAGTTGCTGACGTTACTGCCAAAGACTTCGTATTTGGCTGGAGCGAACTGCTCAATCCTGCCAATGCTGCAGAGTATTATGCATTTGCGACCGTCTTCAAGAATGCACAGGCCTATTATGACTATGCATCCGGTGTCGAGGGCGCTCCTGAAGTTACCCTGGACCAGGTTGGCTTCCACGCCGTTGATGACCTGACTTTGGTCTGCGAACTGGAGAACTACCTGCCTTACTTCCTCCAGTATGTGAAGTTCGAGGTCATGGCTCCTGTATACCAGCCCTTCTATGAGGAAGTCGGCGCTGATGCCTTCGGTACCGCTCCCGACAAACTCCTCTACAATGGTGCTTTCTACATGACTGACTGGGTTCTTGAGAACTCTGTTACCGTCGTAAAGAACAATGCCTGGTGGGATGCTGAGAATGTAGAACTTCAGAAGATCATCTTCCAGAAGTACACCGACAGCAACGCTCAGATGAACGCCTTCCAGGGCGGCGAGCTCGACGTGTTCGACATCACCGGCGACCAGCGCGCTGCTTTCAAGGCAGAAGGCTATGAGACCATCAATTATCCGGGCGGCTATTCCTACTTCTTCTGGGTAAACACCACGGAGACCTCCGATATGCGCAGTCCCAGCCTCCGCAAGGCCATCTCTGCCGCGATTGACCGTCAGCAGATCATTGATACCGTTCATAAGAACGACAATATCGTCTCTCCTGCCGTCACCTATGGCATCAGCGGCGTAAACACCGAAACCTTCGGCGAAGCAGTTGTTGCTGCAAACAATGGCGAAGGCCTCTATGCACCTCATGCAGATCCTGAAACCGCAAAGAGCTATCTGCCTGCTGCTCTCGAGGAGCTGGGCTACACCGATGCTTCTCAGATCAAGGTTGTTCTCATGACTTCCGAAGGAACTCAGAACGAGCTCCTGTCCCAGGTTGTTCAGGAACAGGTCCGCAAGGCTCTTGGCATTGAACTCGGCATTGAAGTTTTGACCATCACCGAATCCCGTGCACGTCGCAACGCTCTTGAGTTCGATATGTTCATGGGCGGCTGGGGTCCGGACTACAACGATCCGATGACCGATCTTGAGCTCTTCACCACCACGAACGGAAACAACCACACCGGTTATTCCAATCCCGAGTATGATGCACTTATTGAAGCCACGAAGACCGAACTTGACGCTGTAAAGCGTGAGCAGATGTTCGTTCAGGCCGAGTTCATTCTGCAGCGTGATCTGCCGATCATCCCGGTATACTGGCGCTATGAAGATTATGTTGCTTCCGAGAAACTGGTGGAAGGCTTTGCCCGTAAACCGTTCCAGGCACTCAACATGATCTATACCAAGCTCGCCGACTGATCTTTTCAACTAATACCATGTTAAGAAGAGCGGCAATTGTTTTGCCGCTCTTCTTCCTTTATGACAAGGAGGAATAGCATTGCTACGTTACATTGTGAAACGTCTTGCGTATGCGGTACTCACTCTTTTCGTTCTTATTTCGCTGACGTTTTTTATGATGCGCATGCTGCCGGGTGATCCGTTCCTGGGAGACAAGACGGTATCAGCCACCACACTTGCCAACATGAACGCCAAATACGGCCTTGATAAGCCTGTGTTTATTCAGTATATCACCTATATCGGAAACTGCATTCGCGGCGACCTGGGAATGTCCATCGTCTACAACCGCGATGTCACAGGAATCATTTCTGAATCTTTCCTGGTTTCCGCTGATCTGGGTATCCGCGCACTCATCTTCGCTGTCATCATCGGTATTCTGTTAGGCGCGGTAGCTGCCGTCAAGCGCGGCGGATTTATGGACAGCTTTTCCATGTTTATCGCCATGATCGGCGTCTCTGTCCCCAGCTTTATCCTGGGTGCACTTCTTCAGTACTCCCTTGGTCTGCAGTTACGCAAGGCCTTCCGTATTACACTGTTCCCCATCCAGGGATGGGGCACTCTCCAGCATACCCTGCTTCCTGCCTTTGCACTGGGACTCGGTTCACTGGCAACGGTTTCCCGGCTTATGCGTACCAGCATGCTGGATGTACTGAGTTCTGATTACATTAAAACTGCAAAATCCAAAGGTTTATCCCAACGTCAGATCATCTTCCGTCATGCACTGCGCAATGCCATCATGCCGGTGGTCACCATCATGGGCCCCACAGTTGCATCTGTTCTTACGGGTACCTTTGTTATCGAGAGCATATTCAACATTCCTGGTCTTGGCAAATATTTCGTCATCAGCATTAAAGACCTCGATTACACCATGATTTCCGGTACCGTAGTCTTCTATGGCGGCCTGCTTATTCTCTGCACCCTCGTCGTCGACCTGCTGTATGGATTCATCGACCCGCGCGTAAAGTTGGAGGGATAACATGGAAAAGCATATTGATTCTTCTCGCTTCACCTGGGTCGGAGAAAGTGCTCAGGACCGTGAGGCTATCACCCGCCCGAGTCTGACCTTCTGGCAGGACGCCATTCGCCGTCTCGTCAAGAACCGCGTCGCTCTTTTATGCCTCATCATCATCCTTATCCTGGCTCTCATGTCTATCTTTGCCCCTGTTTTCTCCCCCTTTGACTTCCGTGAACAGCATTATTCCCATACCAATGCCCCGATGGGTACCGTCTGCAATGATGATTCTGCTCCCGGAGTCGGTCATAAGCACATCTTCGGCACGGATACTCTGGGACGTGACATTTTTACCCGGGTATGGATGGGAGGACGTATTTCTCTGACAATTGCACTTGTCAGCGCGTTCGTTGACCTCATCCTTGGCAGCGTCTATGGCGGCATTTCCGGATATTTCGGTGGAACGCTGGATATCATCATGATGCGTATTCTCGAAATCATCAACGGCATTCCCTACCTGATTATCGTCATACTTCTGATGATGATCATGCGCCCCGGAATGTTTACCATTATCGTAGCCTATTCCCTTGTCGGCTGGATTCCCATGGCCAGGCTGGTACGTGGTCAGATTGTCGCTCTTAAACAGCAGGAATACATTACTGCAGCAGAAGCGATGGGTGCCAGTGCCACCCGCATCATTGCAAGGCATCTGCTTCCGAATACCCTGTCCGTCGTCATTGTCCGTGTGACACTGGCTATCCCTGCAGCGATTTTCTCGGAAGCTTACCTCAGCTACCTGGGACTTGGCATTCCGCTACCCATGTGCTCGTGGGGTTCCCTTGCACAGGCAGGTATCGAAAACTTCCGGATGTATCCGTCACAGCTCTTTATTCCTGCCATCTGCATCAGTCTTACCATGTTGGCATTCAACATGTTCGGAGACGGCCTGCGGGACGCCTTTGATCCCAAACTGAGGAGGTAGACCATGGCCGAAAGAATTTTAACCGTAAATGACCTGCACGTTTCCTTTGACACGTATGCCGGAGAAGTGCAGGCAGTCCGTGGAGTCTCCTTCCACGTAGATGCCGGTGAAGTGCTTGCCGTCGTCGGGGAATCCGGCTGCGGAAAAAGCGTAACTGCGCAGACCATCATGAAACTGAATCCCATGCCGCCTGCCCGTATCACCCATGGTGAGATCGATCTCGCCGGCCACGATATTGTTTCCGCTTCAGAGCGGCAGATGCAGAGCATACGCGGCAAGGAAGTTGCCATGATCTTCCAGGATCCCATGACCTGTATGAATCCCACCAAGCAGGTTGGAAAACAGGTCGTGGAATCTGTTCGCCTGCATGCCAAAGTCAGCCGTACCGAGGCAAAACAGCAGGCAGTCGATTATCTGAATGAGGTGCACATTCCCAATCCCAGAGAGCGGGCACGGCAGTATCCTCATGAGTATTCCGGCGGTATGCGTCAGCGTGCCATGATCGCCATGGCCCTCTCCTGCAAGCCAAAGCTGCTCATAGCGGATGAACCTACCACCGCCCTTGACGTGACCATCCAGGCACAGATCATGCAGCTACTGGTGGAGCGCAAGAACCAGATGAACACGGCAATCATCCTGATTACCCACGACCTTGGCGTTGTAGCCGGTATTGCTGACCGCGTTGCCGTCATGTATGCCGGTAAAATTGTGGAATCCGGTACCGTTCGTGAAATCTTCTACGAGCACCGCCATCCCTATACGGAAGCGCTTCTTCGCAGTCTGCCCCAGGTAGACAGCACCAAGCGTGAGCCGCTCATGAGCATTCCCGGCACTCCTCCGGATCTTCTGGATCCTCCCAAGGGATGCGGATTTTCAGCCAGATGCCGCCATTGCATGCAGCTGTGCAAGGAAGAGCAGCCGCCTCAGTTTACTCTGAACGGAGAAGGACATTATGCTTCCTGCTGGCTCCTTCATCCGGATTGTCCTTCTGCCGCAGAAAGAGGTGACCGCTCATGACAGAAAAGGTTCTGGTTCGTGCTGAACATCTCAGTAAATACTTTAAAGTCTCCGGCGGTCGGATTCTGCATGCGGTCGAAGATGTTACGCTGGAAATCCATAAAGGGGAAACGCTTGGTCTGGTAGGCGAATCAGGTTGCGGCAAATCCACCCTGGGACGGACAATGATGGGGATTTATCCCCCTACCAAAGGCACCCTCTACTATGATGGAAAAGCCGTCAATCTTGCAAACCGCAAAGAACGCTTTGCCTTTGCCAAAAAGGCACAGATTGTCTTCCAGGATCCTTACGCTTCTCTTGATCCGAGAATGACCGTCGGCTCCATCATCGCGGAAGGCATGGAAATACACGGTCTGTATGATGCGGCCGAGCGTCAGAACAGAGTTGCCAAACTGCTGGATATTGTCGGACTGAATCGCGAACATGCCAACCGGTTT
>CAMVHE010000021.1 GCA_947167215.1 uncultured Clostridia bacterium | reverse complement strand
ACATCTATCCCGCTCACAAGTCCCCCGCTTACCTGGAAGGCCTGAACTGGCTGCGCCATCTCTATGAGATCGGCGGCATTGACCCGAACTTCGCCCAGATTTCCACCTCCGAGTGGGACAACATCGAGCGCAACGGCAAAGCCTTCATGCGTTTCGACTGCCTCGACAACACCCATCGTCAGCAGGAATGGTTCGAGAAGAACGCTGGCGTGACCGACATCATCTGGTGGTCCGTGGGCCCGCTGGCCAAGGAAGACGGATCCATCACCGTATGGCCGCAGAACGCAGGCTTCAACGGCGAGATCCTGATCACCAAGGCTGTGTCTGATGCAGATCTGCCCAAGGTCCTGAAGTTCCTTGACTGGTGCAACAGCGACGAAGGCGCCACCCTGCTGAACTGCGGCGTGCAGGACGTGACCTACTGGCTGGACGAGGACGGCTATCGGATCACCCCGTCTGCAGAGGAAACCGATAAGACCAACGCCACCAAGATGTATCTGCATGACCTGAACCAGCTTGGCATGCAGGTTACCGGCGAACCCATCAAGCCGGCCCTCAAGCTGACCACCCTGCGTCAGCGCTATGAGGATCTGAACGCAGAACTGGCTCCCTATGCCGTACTGGATCCCACCTATCCGCTGGTCAGCGAGACCAACGTTGCCTTCGGCACCCAGCTGACCCAGATCATCTCCGATGCAGCCGTGCAGTACATTGCCGGTCAGATCGACGAAGCCGGCCTGCGCGCTGCCTGGGACGACTGGGCAATGCAGGGTGGAGATCTGATGACGGAAGAGTACAACGAAGCCTATCATGCCGCTCAGAAGTAATCCTTGAAAAATCAAATCCCAGGGGCTGCCGCGGAAACGGCAGCCCCTTCCTATGGGGAGGATAATATGAACCGAATTTACTGCTGTTTTCCCGGAGGAAAGCACAAAGCGCTGACCATGAGCTACGACGATGGACGCACCCAGGACCGCCGGCTGGTGGACATTTTCAATCAGAACGGGATCAAGGGGACCTTTCATCTGAACAGCGGCCTCTTTGACCGGGGCGACCGGGTGATGCCGGAGGAGATCCCATCGCTGTATGCAGGCCATGAAGTCGCCTGCCATACCGTGACGCATCCCACCATCGCGCGCTGTCCGCTGCCGGAGGTGGCCCAGGAGGTACTGGAGGACCGGAAATTCCTCGAGTCCTGCACCGGCTATCCTGTGCGCGGCCTCAGCTATCCCAACGGTTCCGTGAGTCCGGAAATCGAAAAGCTGCTGCCGGCCTGCGGCATCCGTTATTCCCGGGTGGTGGGTTCCTCGGACAGTTTTGCCCTGCCGGAGAATCCGTACCGCTGGCAGGCTACCTGCCACCACAACCACCGGCTGCTGGAGCTGGGAGAGCAGTTCCTTGGTCTCTTCAAGAAGCAGTACCTGTACCTCATGTACGTATGGGGGCACAGCTACGAATTCGACGACAGGGACAACTGGGACCTGATGGAATCCTTCTGCCGCATGATGGGCGGCAAGGAAGACATCTGGTACTGCACCAACATCGAGTTTATGGACTGCATGGATGACTATGCCCGCCTGCAGTTTGCAGCGGACAACCGTTTCGTGTACAATCCCAATGCCAGAGACTGCTGGATCTCGGTGAATGACCAGGCCCCGGTCTGCATCCCTTCGGGACAGAATGTGATGCTGTAAGATACAAGGAGGATTTTTATGGAAATGTATCTTGACGCGGTAACCGGGTATGAGGTGCGCCGCTATGCCAACGGTCCGGAGCGCAACAGCAAGCTGTATTTTACCTGTGAAAACTTCTCCACCGACGACCGCTATTTCTTTTTCATGAAGCAGCAGCTGGAAGGCTGCACCGACGGCGGCTGCTACCGGGCCAATGTGGAGACCGGAGAGATTGAGCGCGTTACCGACTACTCCTACCGCGGGTTTGCCACGGACCGGGAAAAGAACATCGGCTACACCTGCCGGAACGAGACGGAAGTGTTTGCCGTGGATCTGAATACCATGGAAATGACAAAGCTCGGCGACCTCCCCAGGGGCGGACAGATTACGGGACACCTGACGGCAGCCAATACCGGGCGCATTGCCTGCAGCTACCATCTGGCCAACAAGTACTACGGCCTGGTGATCATGGACCCCGGCAAGGAGGCTGAGGTGGTCTACCAGAGCGATTACCGTCTGGGACATGCCCAGATCTGCCCCACGGATGAAAACCTGATTTTCTACATCCATGAAACCGAAGGCGATGCCTTCCAGCGCACCTGGATGTTTGACGTGAAGGAACGGTATGTGCGTCCCTACTATGTGGAGCATCCAAGCGAGTGGATCACCCACGAGGTGTGGGCCGCCGACGGCACGGAAATGGCCTTGATGAAGCTGGATCCCGCGGGCTTTGTGGACGGGGAGAAAGGGGAAGTCCATACCGGCAACATTATTATCGGCGACAAGGACGGAAGGCATTTTGACGTGGCGGCCTCCAGCCTCCAGCTGCTGCATCCCTGCATCAGCCGCGACCACCGCTGGCTGTGCGCGGACCGGATCAGCTATCTGGGCACCACGGTGCAGGAAGGCGTCGTGCTGATCGAGCGCGCCACCCGGAAAGCCAGGCTGATTGCCACCACCGGGCACTGCAAGTCCGGTGCGGATCACCAGCATCCTTCCTTCAACCGGAAGGGCGACCAGATCCTGTTCTCGAATCCGGATGAAAATGGCGTGGCCCAGGTATGCGTGATTGACCTGCATCAGGTCTGGAAGGACTGGTAAAATATGCCTGTAATTTGGATCATCGGAGACTCCACGGTGGAGGATAACAAGCCCCCGTTCCGGGGATGGGGATGGGCCCTGCCGCAGTATGTGCGGGAAGGCGTAACCGTCCGCAACATTGCCCTCAGCGGACGCAGCAGCCGCAGCTTCCGGGAGGAAGGGCTGTTTGCACCGGCAGAGCAGGACATGAAGGCAGGGGACCTGCTGCTGATTCAGTTCGGCCACAACGATGAGAAGGACGACGAGCGGCACACCGACCCGGACACCACCTACAAGGAGGAGCTGTGGCGCTACTGCAGCTTCGCCCTGGAGCGCGGCGCGCAGCCGGTGCTGCTGACCTCGGTTTCCCGCCGGTTTTTCGTGGGGGACGGCAACCTGCTCTACACCCATGGCGAGTACCCCCGGGCAGTCCGGGAGCTTGCCGCGGAGAAGCAGATCCCGCTGTGCGACCTGAAAAAGGACAGCAGGGAACTGTATCTCGCACTGGGGGAGGAAAAAACGGCAGAGCTGTTTGTGCGCCTGGCTCCCGGGGAAAATCCGGATTTTCCCGACGGACATGATGACAAAACTCACTTCAATGCATACGGTGCCGGTGTAATCTGCAGGCTGGTCGTGAAGGAAATGCGGCAGTATCCCGTCTGTGCCCAATATCTGAAGGATGAAAATGCATAAAGAATATTATTTCCGCCAGGGGTGGCGGTTCCGGCTTGCCGGTGCCTTTCCCATGGAAAAGGCGCTGGCAGCCTGCCGGGATGCCGGAGGGCATCTTCCGACGGAACGCAGCTATGACGACCGGGACTGGGAGCAGGTGACGCTGCCCCATACCTTTAACGGGACGGACCTGTTTGCAGTCCCCATTGAGGACGGCGGCAGCGGGCAGAGGCGTACCTGTGCCTTTTACCGCAATGTGCTGCGGGTGCTTCCGGAACAGGCGGGGCAGAGGGTCTTTCTGACCTTCGAGGGCGTGCGGCAGACCTGCTACCTGTATGTCAACGGGAAGCTGGCAGGGTACCATGAGACAGGGGTGGGGCCCTTCGGGTTCGACATCACCCCGTCCCTTGAAATGCCCGGGGAAAACGTCATCGCCATCGCCACCGACAACACCAGTACGCGCAATATCCCCTGCTGCATTGCGGAGACACCCAATGCGCCGGGGGCAGTTCCGGGCACCTACCTGCAGAGCCAGGATGAGCAGGTGCCGGAAAACCGGGAAGGCGTGGGATTCTTCTGGAACTGCAACGACTTCAATCCCACCCTGGGCGGGCTGAGCCAGCCGGTGAAGGTGTGCTTCAAGAATGCGCTGCATCTGACGCTGCCGCTGTATGCCAACCTGCAGAGCCATGGAACATACATCTATGCGGATGGCTTTGATATTGCCCGGGGAAAGGCGTGCATCCACGTGGAAGCCGAGGTCCGCAATCTTTCAGCCGCTGCGGAAAAATGCCGGGTCCGGGCAGAAATCCGCACCGTAAACGGGGAAAGGATTGCCGGCTTCTGCTCCGGAGAAACGGAAATCCTGCCGGCCTGCTGGCAGCCTCCCCTCACGCTGGTGCCGGAGGATGCCTACCGGTGGGACGAAAAGACCGCCCATTATGTGCCGGAAGACGAGGACCGGGTGCAGCCGACCCGCTGGGAAGCGGAGGCCGTGCAGAAAATCTGCTTTTCCGCGCCGGTGTCCGGCCTGACCTTCTGGGAGCCTGCGCATCCGGTGCTGTACCGGGTGGAGCTGGTGCTGGAGGCCAGTGGGACTGCCGCAGACACGCAGGAAATTGAGACCGGTTTCCGGCAGACGGCCTACGACAGGGACCGGGGCGTGATGCTCAACGGCCATTCCGTCTGGCTCCGGGGATATGCCCAGCGCGCCGCCAACGAATGGGCGGAGACGGGCATCGTACCGGAATGGATGCATGACATGGACATGCGCTGGGTGCGGGAGAGCGGTGCCAACCACATCCGCTGGATGCACGTGGCAGCAAGCCCCATGGACATCCGGGCTTGCGACCGGCAGGGCGTGGTCTGCACGCAGCCGGCAGGGGACAAGGAACGGGAAACCTTCGGCAGGCAGTGGGACCAGCGGGTGGAGCTGATGCGGAACGTGCTGGTGGCCTACCGGAACCATCCGTCCATCCTGTTCTGGGAAGCCGGGAACAATGTGATTTCCACGGAGCACATGCGGGAGATGCGGCTGCTGAAGCAGAAGCTGGACCCCTGCGGGGGCCGGTTCATGGGCTGCCGCACCATCAATACGGAGGAAACCCTGAACGAGAGCGAATACGTGGGCACCATGCTGAACCGCCATGCGGCGCGGTTCCTGGCAGAACACGGCCCCATTACTGAAACGGAATACAGCCGGGAGGAAGCACCCCGCAGGATATGGGATGATTTCACCCCGCCGGATTATGATTACCGCAACCGCTATCTGGGAAAGGGCGGAAGGAAGCAGAAGGGCCTTGACTTCTATGACCTGACCAGCGAGGAGCTGGCCCTGGCCAATGCGCGGGGGTACAGCGAATTCTTCTTTGACCGCATCGGCGGGGCCTCCGGAAAGAACCTGTACAGTGCCTGTGCGGCCCTGTGCTGGACCGATTCGGCGCAGCACGGCAGGCAGAGCTTCAGCGAAAACGGGAGGATGAGCGGCCGCGTGGATGCCATCCGGGTGAAGAAGCAGAGCTTTGACGTGTTCCGGGTGATGCACAGCGCTGCGCCGGCGGTGAAGCTTCTGGGGCACTGGAATTACCCGAAGGAGGACGGAAACAGCTACCGCGCCTTCCGAAAGCAGTTTAACGGAAGCTTCTGGGAGGAAACCGGGGAGCCGGAGTACCGGGACCCGAAGCACAAGACGGTATACTGCGTGGGCAGCTATGCCGTGGAAAAGGTCTGCCTGTACGTCAACGGCAGGCTGGCGGGGCAGTGTGAAAAACCGGAAAGCGGTTTCATCTTTGCTTTCCCGGGGGTGGACATCACCGAAAGCGGCACCGCGGAGGCCGTGGGATACGGCTATGATGGAAAAGCGGCATGCAGGGACGTCCTGCGTACGGCAGGGGAGCCTGCGGCCATCGTCCTGGAGGCGCACGCCGCGCCGGGCGGCTGGCGGGCGGACGGCTGTGACCTGTGCTATGTGGATATCCGGGTGACCGACGGGCAGGGGAATGTCTGCCCGCTGGCGGATATGCGCATGGATTTTGAGGTGACCGGCCCTGCAGCATTCCTGGGCGGCTACAACAGCGGCCGCTTCAACGGCAACGGACGGCACGACAGCGTGATCGGCCAGCCCTTTGTCTATGCCGAGTGCGGCACCAACCGCGTCCTGCTGCGGGCAGGAAGCACCCCGGGAAATATCTGCCTGAAGGCTTCGGCAGAGGGCATTCCTCAGGCAGAGGTCCGGATGAAGACGGTGGCCGCGGAAGACGACCAGCCCGCCGTGCTGTATGCGGATCCCTCCGTGCTGCCGCCGGCCTCCGAGGATGAGGTGCTTCCGATTCCGGAAGCGGACCGTGCCAAATACGTCCCGGAAACCGAAAACTACTGCAAGATCATGGTCAACGGCCAGGAGCCGGATTTCCGCGGCGTCCGGGCCGTCAACCGGAACGGCAGCGTCTGGGGCAATGTGATCTGCATTCTGGAGCGGATGCGGAGCATCGCGCCGGACCGGGTGGACTTTACCTGGGAGAAGGAAACGGGTACCCTGACGCTCCGTTCGGGAGCGCATACGGTGACCGCCCAGACGGGAAGAACGCACCTGGTGGCTGACGGGCAGGAAAACCTGATGGACGGCCAGCCCTATGTGACGGCCGAGGGAATTCTTGTGATGGAAGTCAATGCGGTTGCGCCCTATGTGGAAGGGGCATCGGCCCAGTATGATGACAGGATTGGCGCACTGCGCATTACGTTGTAAGGGGGAAGAAACATGAATATCGGTATTCGCCTGCACGATACGGCTCCGGGGACCCTGAAGGAGCGCCTGGGCTTTGCCCGCGCCCAGGGATTTACCTGTGCCCACATCGCGCTGGGCATGACGCTTGAGGGCTTTTCCATGCAGGATGCGCCCCGGCAGCTGACGCCGGAGCTGGCGGCACGGGTGCGGCAGGATCTTGCCGACACCGGCATGGAATGCGCCGTGCTGGGATGCTACCTGAACCTGGCGGATCCCGATGCGGAGCGCCGCGCCCATACTCAGGAAATCTACCGGGCCCACCTGAAGGCGGCGCCGCTCATCGGCGCACGGGTGGTGGGCACGGAAACCTACGCCAATCCCGAATCGCATTTTTCCGAGCCGGCATGCCGCAGCGAGGAGGCTTTCCGCCTGTTCATGGACAGCCTGCGCCCGGTGGTGCGCTATGCGGAGGAGGCAGATGCCATCCTGGCGGTGGAAATGGTGTATCACCATATTATCTCCACGCCGGAGCGCGCCCAGCGCATGCTGGAGGAGCTGCCTTCGGACCACCTGCAGATTATCCTGGATGCGGTCAACCTGATCGGCCCGGGGCACGACGGCGAAGCGGACGCCCTGACGGAGGAAGCCATCCGCCGCCTGGGAGACCGGGTGAGGGTGCTGCACATGAAGGACTTTACGGTCCGGCCCGGGGAAATCCATTCCCAGGCCTGCGGAACGGGGGTCATGCACTTTGAGCGGCTGCTGGCCCTGGCTAAGAAGCAGGACCTGCCCATGACCCTGGAGGATACCACGCCCGAAAATGCGGAGGCTGCGCGCCTCTGCCTGGAGCGGATCGCTGAAACGCTGAAATAAGGAACGAAGCTATGAATATCTTTATCTGCGGCGATTCCACCGCCCAGACCTATGACCCCGGCGAAACCAGGATGGTGGGCTGGGGTCAGGTGCTGGGGGAGTATCTGCCGGGTGCTGTGATCTGCAACCATGCCAAGGCGGGACGCAGCACCAAGTCCTTCCTGAAGGAAGGAAGACTGCAGGAGCTGGATGGGAAGATACAGCCGGGGGACCTGCTGCTGATCCAGTTCGCGCACAATGATGAAAATGAAAAGCCGGAGCGCCATACGGAGCCCTGGACATCCTATACGGAGAACCTGGCGGTGTTTGTGGACTTTGCCCGGGAACGCGGGGCGGTCCCGGTGCTGCTGACGCCGATCTGCATGCGGGTATGGGAGAATGGAATCCTGCAGGAAACCCACGGGGAATACAAGGATGCCATGCATGCCCTGGCACGGGAGATGCAGGTGCCGCTGGCGGATGTCTACCGGGACAGCTTCCGGATCGTGGAGGCTGCCGGGGAAGAAAACAGCAAGGCCTTTTTCATGCATTTCCGGAAGGGGGAGGATCCCCTGTATCCGGACGGCCTGAGTGACAATGCCCATACCCGGAGAGCAGGGGCCGAACAGTTTGCGGCCTGCATTGCAGCAGCGCTGGTCCGGATGGGGCTCGTGCCCGGAACGGCCGGAAACGGGTCCGAAGCCGGATAAGGAAGCACACCCGGGACAGGAAGAAGCCCTGCAGGGACCCCGCAGCGAAGGGAGATGGACCGAAATGACGATCTACGTACATCGCACCTATCATCCGATGCAGAATGGAAACCGCTGGAGCTACGGCATGGGGAAGCTGGTCCGGCGCCTGACCGGCAATGCCTCCTTCTCCTCCCTTTCCGCCTATCAGCGGAAGAAAATCCTGGAGGAAGCCGTGGCCATGGCGGAGCTGCAGGGGTATTTTCAGGCGGAAGCCGGGGAAAAAGCAGCGGAAAAGGGGCCGGACGGCCGGAGTGCATACGATATCCGCGGAAGATACCGGGACGGCATGGGAAAATATACCGTATGTGAAAAGGACAGCGGGAAGCCGGTATGGTATCTGGTCGTGGAGGACTGAAAACGGCCGGAACCTGCAGGACTCCGGGCGGACGTGCCCGGCCTGCGGCAAGGCAGAAAAAAAGGCAGATGCGGCACAGCCGCACTGCAGGCTTTAAGGGGGGAAATTATGATGGGAGAAGAGCTGTTCAGCCAGGAACTGTTTGCCCGGAACCTGGATGTCATGCGGTCGGCATTCATAATGGAATACAATTCGATGCGGGCACTTGGGGCATTTCTCTATACGGCGGAAGGGCGTACCGCAGATAAGGAACATATCAGGGAAACCAAAGCGCTTCTGAAATCACGGAAGGGTTTCTTCTCGGATTTCAGAGGACACCTGGTGCTTCCCATTGTGATCAAGATGTCCCTTTCACAGGATCCGGAAGGATATCTTGAGGGGCTCACGGATACGTATAAGAGCCTGAGCACATCTTTTCTGCTCGGAGATGAATCGCGTCTTCTGGCGGCCATGGTTCTGTATGAGAATATCCGTTCGGAGCACCGGTCCGAAATGTGCAGGGAGACCATGGAAATCTACCGGGCGATGAGGAAAAACCACCCGCTGCTTACCAGCCAGGCGGATCTTCCGTTTGCCGTACTGATGGCACTGAAGCAGGGAAACATTGACGAACAGATTCGGAATGTGGAGGTCTGCTACCAGATAGTAGGGAAGAAATTCCCGCTGTCCAAGGACGATGTTCAGACCGTCAGCCACATTCTGGCGGCAGCCCCCGGAGATGCAGCGGAAAAGAGCGAACGTTTCCTGAATATGTATGAAGCGTTTAAAAAAGCCGGCATCCGGATTTCCGGACGCTGTATGGCAATCCTGGCGGTTCTCACCAATTCCAGCCTGTCGGTGGAGGAAGCAGTAAGCCAGTCGGTGGAAAATGACCGGCGGCTTAAAAAGCAGAAGGGCTTTGGACTGCTGGGAACAGGCACTGAAATCCGCAGGCTGTTTGCAGCGGCAGTCACAGCGGTGAACCAGATTCCGGAGGCGGAAGGCACAGCAGCCTTCGAGGCGCTCTCCAGTTCCATTCTGTCAGTCATCCTGTCCATCGAGCTGATGATTCTCATCATGATCATAAGCTCCTCCTCCGCCTCTTCTTCTTCTTCCTCCTCCCATTCATGACGGAGGCGGCCGGGGTAAAGTGGACCTTTCGGAGATGCTCGGCGGACCACAGATACGGATATGCTCCCTTTCGGGCAGACAGGCAAACCATCGAAGCCTGGCTGCCCGGGAGGGAGCTTTTTCGCTTTCCTGCCATCCGAATGCAAAAGACCCTGCCCGGCCGGGCAGGGTGCTGCAGTTTTTCCGGAATTTTTCCCGTGCCGGATGGACACGGGAGAAAAAGGTTCCCGGGATGGTCTTTCCCCGGGGCGGACGAGGTAACATCACGCCTGCCGGGGAATGCCATCCCGAAAAGGGAGGAACGGAAGAAAACCGTTACTGGATCGCATTCTTGACGAACTCGTCCTTGCAGATGTCGTCAATGGTCAGATCACCGGTAACCTTTTCTGCCTGGGTTGCCTTGAGGTTTGCGAGCATGGCCTTGAAGCTGCCTTCGGTGTAATAGGTCTTGAACTCTTCCGCAGTGGGGAAGATGACGTCCGGAAGCTGGGCGGTCAGGTCGGCGGTGGACTGCTGGGCATACGTGGAAGCGCTGGCACAGGCCTCTTCCGGATGCTCGGCACGATAGATCTGGCCCTTCGTCAGAGCGCGGACAAAACGCTGGGTGATCTCCGGATTCTTTTCGATGTATTCCTTATTGGCTACCCAGGTGGAGGGGAAGGCATATTCGGGATAGGTGGTGTTGTCCGCCAGAACCTTGGCGTTCTCGCCGAGAACGGTGGCAAGACTGTTCATGGCAGGCTTCCATCCGGCCCAGGCGTCAATGGACTTGTCATTATAGGTGGAAGGAATGTTGTCGTTGGCGATGTTCAGGATCTTCACATCGGCAGGAGTCAGGCCGTTTTCCCGGAGGCAGACAATCAGCAGCGTATAGCCGGCTGCGCCTTCCTGGACGGCGATGGTCTTCCCGGCGAGGTCTGCCAGGGATTCGATGCCGGAATCCGCCCTGGTGATGATCTGTTCCGTAAGGGCAAGGTTGTCAAGGGCAACAATGTCTACCTGACCGCTGAAGGCCAGCCAGGCGGCGCCGCTTCCGATGAAGCCGAATTCTGCCTGTCCTGCAACCATGGCGGCTATTTCAGGCGGGCCGGAGGTGTACATCTGGAGATTGACTTTGAGGTCCTCTTCCTCAAAATATCCCTGGGAGATTGCGGCGGCGATGGCCGTTGCTCCGCCGATGGTCGGATGATAGATCACATTGATCGAATCCGCGGCGAAGGCGGTGGCGGCAGTCGCTGCGAGCAGCAGACAGAGCAGCAGAGCCAACAGGTTCTTTTTCATAGAGATACTTCCTTTCCTTTTTTTCTGCAGAGCAGTTTATTTCAAAGGCTGGAGCAGCCTTTGTTTACAGAGAGGCAATCCGGTAGTCCAGGGTCAGGCGGGAAAGCGCAATCTTCATGGCTTCCCCGACGCGGGAAGGATCCAGTTCATAGCGGGGATCTTCCATTTCGATGCTGAGGTCGGCGTCCGGGGAGACATGGGTCCGGAGCAGGGAACCGAAAAGATTCCAGTCAATCTCCCCGTCCCCGGGCAGGGTATGCCGCCACCACTGATGGTCCCGGATTCCGCGGTCTTCCCCGACATTGTGGAGAATGCCGATGTCCGAGAGCATCTCATGGTCGACATAGGTGTCCTTCATGTGCAGATGATGAATCCGGTTCCCGAATTCGGAAAGGGGACGGTATACGTCGATCATCTGCCAGACAAAGTGGCCCGGATCATAGCAAAGGCCCAGGGCAGGACTCGGGACGCGGCGGAAGATTTCCCGCCACATGAGGGGAGAGGTGGCGATATTCCGGTACATGGGACAGTTTTCAAGACAGACCTGGATGCCCAGCGTTTCTGCAAAGGCGGTGACCTCCTGCAGAAAGTCAACGGCCGGCTCCAGGCTTTTCAGCGGATCGCAGCCGCCCTGCGGGGGGAGGGACCTTTTCCGGCTGATTCCGGTGGAGCAGATGATCCGCCTGGCGCCGACGGATGCAGCGATCTCCATGCGCATGCGCAGCTCCTGCCGGAAAGCGTCTGCGACCTCCGGGTCATCATCCAGAAAGTTCCGGCAGAAGATGAAGGCACGGATGGGGATCTGCCGGGAAATCTCCTGCAGAAGGGCAGGGTCCAGCGAGAGGCCGGGCCCCATTTCCAGAAATGAAAAACCGTTTTCACAGGCAAAATCGGCGATGCGGTGCAGATCGGTCTCCCCTGCCCAGGTAAAGGCATTGGTCAGAAAGCCGACTTTCATACGGAAACCACTCTCCTTTTCGCGGCAGAGCGTTCCGCTGCAGCAAGGACGCGGGAAATGTACATGCCTTCGGCAATACCGGGATAGACGGTTTCCCTGCCTTCGAGGACATCCAGGAAACAGGCCATTTCCCGGTCAAACCAGGTTTCGTAATAGGTTTCCGGGGCGATCGGCAGGAAGGTGGGGGAGGGAGCATAGGCACCCCTGGGATCTTTTTTCCAGTAGAGAAGCTGTTCCGGCCTGCGGAGGTGGAACTGCACCATGCCGCCCTCGCCGGTGACCGTGAACATCATCTCATCGCTGCCGATCCGGCTCATGTTCATGGTATGGAGCCCGTTGGTGGTTTCAGCCATAAGGGCGGAAAGGTCGTCGTTTTCCACCGGAGCATCCGTGCCATCCGGGCCGCTGCGGAAGGGAATCCGCGTGTCCGACAGGCAGGAGACCGCAGTGATCTTCTGTCCTGCGACATGGGCGGCGATGTCGATCAGGTGGGAGCCGAAATCGGCCAGGGCGCCGCTGCCGGAAAGGGAGCGTTTCATGCGCCACTCAAGGGGAATGGTGGGGTTTGCCAGCCGGCGGCCGCCGGTCCAGGAAGTCATGGAGTAGACCGGGCCGATTTCCTCGGCCACCAGCCGTCTGGCGGCCTGGATGCCTCCGACAAAGCGGTAGACGAGGCCGACCATCTGATGGCCGCCGTGAGTCCGGCTGAGGGAGAGAAGGTCTTCGCATTCCTCCGGCGTGACTGCCATGGGCTTTTCAATGAAGACGTCCTTTCCGCTGAGGATCGCGGTCCTGGCATAGGTGTAATGCAGGAAATTCGGCGTGCAGATGTCGACGGCGTCGCAGCGCTCAAGAAGCTCCTCCGGAGAACGGCAGACGACGGCATTCAGGCCATGGTCCTCTACCCATTTCCCGGCGGCTTCCGGGCGGATATCGTATACAGCGGATACGGTGCACCGGGGGTCCTTCCGATACCCCAGAGCATGAAAGTGGGCGATGGAAGTGGTGGCACCGGTGCCGATGAGACCAATTCGAATCATGTTTTCCTACTTTCTGAATTCCAGATATTCCTGGTAGACCTTTTCCCAGATCTGGTTCTTGTACACGTTGAATTCGGGGAGCAGCTTGGTGGCCTGGTTCCGCGGGTAGGGAAGATCAATGGAAATGATCTCCTTCACGCGTCCCGGGCGGGCACTCATGATGACGCAGCGGGTGGAAAGCAGGACGGCTTCCTCCACGTCATGGGTGATGAAGAAGCAGGTGCGCTTTTCCTGCTGCCAGGTTTTCAGAAGGTCTTCCTGCAGCTGGGCCCGGGTCTGGGCATCCAGTGCGCCGAAGGGCTCATCCATGAGCATGACCTGCGGGGCAATGGCATATCCCCGGGCAATGGCCACGCGCTGCTTCATGCCGCCGGACAGCTCCTTGGGATAGGCGTTGGCAAAGTCTGCAAGGTCCACCATTTTCATGTATTTTTCGGCGGTTTCCTTTTTTTCCTGGCGTGTATAGCGGCGCACGCGGGTTTTCCCGTCCCGGATTTCCTCCTTCTCCAGGTAGGCCATGCCGAACTCGATGTTCTGCCGGACGGTAAGCCAGGGGAACAGGGCATACTGCTGGAAGACAACGCCGCGGTCGTTACCCGGTCCGATGATGGGCTCCCCATCCAGGCGGATTTCGCCCGAGGTAGCGGTTTCAAGCCCCGCAATGATGTTCAGCAGCGTGGTTTTCCCGCAGCCGGAGGGGCCGACGACACAGATGAACTCGTTTTCTTCGATGGTCAGGTTGACACCATCGAGGGCAAGGGTTTCCTTGCCGTCATGGCCCGTATAGACCTTCCGGACGTTGTCCATGACGATTTTTGCTTTATTTTCCATGTGCCCCTCCTGTCAGACCCAACGGGTCAGCTTTTTCTCTGCAAACAGCAGAAGACGGTCCAGAATGAAGCCGATGACGCCGATGCAGATGATGCCCAGAATGACCTTGTCCATCCGGAAATAGATCTGCGCCGTCTGGATCATGCTGCCGAGCCCGTAGAAGGTACCGGTCATTTCCGCGGCGATCAGTGTGGTCAGAGCAGTGGAGACCCCCAGCCTGGCGGCGGTGAGAATAAAGGGGAAGGAATAGGGAATCACCACCCGGGCGAAGATGGAAAGGTCCCCGGCACCGAAGGTATAGGCGGCCTTAACCAGGGTCATGTCGATGTTCTTGACACCCTGATAGATGGTGACCGTCATGACCAGGAAGGAGGTGATGAAGATTACGGTTGTCTTTGCCTGTTCACCGGTGCCCATCATGAGGATGACCATGGGGATCAGGGCAATGGGGGGAATGGTGCGGAAAAACTGGATCCAGGGATCCACCACATAGCGGAATCCGCGGTACCAGGCCATGAGGAAGGCAATGGGGATGGCGCAGACAAAGGCGATTGCCCAGCCGGAAAGGACGCGCCGGAAAGACCAGGTGATGTGCTTGAACAGCAGGAACCGCTCGAATTCTCCGGTGGCGCCGTCATTCATGAGTTCGGGGAGAGCTTTCTCCACAATATCCTGGGGCCCTGCCAGGATGACGCCGATGCCGGGCAGGTTGGACAGGAAGAACCAGAGCAGAATACCGCAGAGGACGGAAAGAATCATGGTCCCTCTGCGGACGCGGGGAGAGGCTTCACCGAAGTCTTTCAGCTTTCGGGGTCGTTTTGTTCTAGCCATAATGCCTCCTGAATAAAATTAAAAATTTTAAAATTTTACGGACGGATCTCCCACGAGCAGGCCGGACCGGATGACGGTGGCGGCCGCGCCAAGGGCGCCGGTCAGGATATCATAGGGAATGAAAACGATGTGTGTGCGGGAAATGAAGGTCTCGTTCGAGTATTTCCGTATCTGGCGGAGCAGGTATTCCCGGTTTTCGGCGAGGGTGAACAGCTGACCGTCCATGACAAAGCGCTCCACATTGGTGAGCTTGATGATGTTGGAGACTTCCATGGCAATGTAGTCGAGCGCTTCCCACAGAATCTCGCGGACATCCGGATCGCCGTTTTCCTGGGCGCGGAGGACGGCAGCCATATCCAGTTTGGGGACGACTTCCAGCTGCCGGCAGCGGTCATGCTTTCTGGCGACAGAAACGGTTTCGAGAATTGCGGCTTCGCTGGCCAGGGCCTCCAGGCATCCGCGCTGGCCGCAGTTCGGACAGATGGGACCGCCGGTAACCATGGTTGTATGCCCCACTTCCCCGACGGAAGCCCTTTCCGTGGAAAGGGGATTGCTTTTCATGACGATGGGGCAGCCGATGCCTCGGGAGACGAACAGGTAGGCCATGGCCTCGAACTGATAGAAACGTTCAAAGAGGATGTAGCGGAAGGACCTGGCGACCGAGTTGTTCTCGAGCATGACGGGAAGATGCACGGCAGCGGCCAGATCATCCCGCAGGGGACGGTGTCTCCAGCCATGGCGGAAGGTGGTCAGCAGACAGCCGGAGGCTTTATCCACAAGTCCGGGAGCGGCGACACAGATACCGAGCAGCCGTTTTTTTACCGGACATTCCCGGAGGAAGTCGGAAAGCTGCTGGGAGACGCTGACAACCATCTCATCGTAGGAAGCATCCGCAGGCGGATAGATCCGGTGCATCAGGATGTTCCCCCGAAGGTCGCAGAGACAGTATATTGTGCTGTAGGGCCCGAGGTCCACGCCGAGGGCATAGTAGGTGTCCGGGACATAATCCAGATAATGGGCGATTCTTCCGCCGCCGGAGCTTTCCGTTCCGGCTTCCGGATGATCGACCTCCTGCAGCAGGCCCTCTTCCAGCATGGAAGCTACATTGGTGGTAATGGTAGGAAGGGAAAGACCCAGTTCGTCCGCCACCTGCTGCCTGGTAACCGGCGCTTCGAAATATACCGTGTAATGAATGAGACCGACATTGCGCCGACGAACGCCGGTCAGACTCATGCCTTTCTTCTTCACGATGCACTCCTTTTCAAGTTAAGACCAGTATATCGGAAAGAACACGGCACTTCAAGAGGTTGGAGACAAATTTCTTAAAAATTTTAATTAATTATCCGGAGGGGAACGGAAAACGGGATATGGGGAAGGACTGCTGTCATTTCCGCCCTTGGGGACGGCATTGTAATTGCAGGAAGGCCATGCTAAAATTCTGAAGAAGTATAATGAAGATTGAAGGAGAAAGGGAGCAGGTTCGGGATGAAGCGTTTTTTTGCAGGAAGAGAAAGAAGGAAAACACGATGAGGAAGCTGATAGCCGTACTGGTGCTGCTGCTTTTCCTGCCGGCGCTTTCCCTTGCCGGCCTGCAGGTGCATTTTCTCGATGTCGGCCAGGGGGACTGCACGATTGTGCTGTGCGACGGGGAAGCCATGGTTATTGACGGCGGGCCCGCCGCCAGTTCTCAGTTTGTCTACAGCTATGTGAAGAATACCCTGGGACTCCGGCATATCGACTGCATGATTGCCACGCATCCGCACCTCGACCATATTTACGGCCTGTCGGCCATTCTGAATGCGGCGCCGGTGGACCTGATCCTGACCCCGGTTATGGAATGGGATTCCAAGGCGTTCCAGTCCATGCTGAAGTACGCGGATGCGCAGGGAACCGTGCTCTCCGTTCCGGAGGAGGGGGATGTGCTGTCCCTGGGAAGTGCGGAGGTGACCATCCTCCACTGCTGGCCTGAGGCAGTCGATTATGGACGCACCAATGATGCATCCATTGTCGTTCGCGTTGATTACGGGAACAAATCCTTTGTGATTACGGGGGATGCGGAGGACTGGTCCGAATACATGATGATTGAATCCGGAAGGAACCTGAAGGCGGATGTTCTGCGGGTAAGCCATCATGGCAGCTCCACGGGGAGTACGATGGAATTTCTGCAGGCAGTAAAACCGGAGCTTGCGGTTATTTCCGTGGGCAGCGACAACCGGTATGGGCATCCGCATCAGGAGGTCCTTGAGCGCCTGAGGGAAGCCGGGGCAAATGTGCTCCGGACGGATGAACTGGGAACGATCATCATGGATTGCGATGGGGAAATCATCGACATAAGGGTGAGCGGTCGGTAATCCGGACAGTAGTCCGTAAGGCTTCCGGTCAGGGATGGGAAAAGATCATCGGATGGAAGACGTGCAGTTTCCACTTTGGGACGTAGACATCCTGGAATAATCCGGGATGCTTTTTTCATATGCGGAGACAGATCAGAGACCGGAAATATACTTCGGAGTTCGTGAGGGGGCACTCTGCCTCAGAATAAGCCGGGAGGGCAGAACTGCATCCAAAGATTTTCAGCTGTTTCTTTGCAAAACATAAAGAGGATCGATCGGATTGGATCGGTCCTCTGTCTGTTACAGGGATATTAACTGGATCCGGACAGGGTATGGTATGCCTGAATGGTACGAGTGGGGGAAAGTGCGGAGGCCGAGGCCTTTATTCGGACCATTCCGCCGCATAAGCCATGCTGGCAAGAAAAGCACTTCAGTAACGGAAAACCCGGACTTCAGTTTGCATTGGCATACGTGTGCAGCCCCGGCAGGAGATAATTGACGCCGAGGAAAGTAAAGATGGAGACGGCAAACCCGGCCAGTACAAGGATGTGAACATTTTTCTCCTTAATCCTTTTGTACTGGTGAAGGATAAAGGCATAAATCAGCCAGGTAATCAGTGCCCATGTTTCCTTCGGGTCCCAGCTCCAGTAGCTGCCCCATGCCTCTTCTGCCCATACCGCGCCGAGAACAATGGTAAGCGTCAGAGTGATGAAGCCGAAGCGGACAAGCCGGACAACAAAAAGGAGACGGCCGGTTTCTTTCTTCTTGAGCGAAATGGCGCTCACGGCTGCGCTGAATGCAAAGAGCGAATAGGCAATTACAGCAAAAAGCACATGAACGACGAGCAAGGGACTCTTCAACAGGGGAGAAAGAGCCGGGGAGGATGCCAGCTGGGAGGACATCAGGAGGAGCATGATCAGCATCAAGATGGAAGAAATGATGCAGAGATAAAAGCTGGTATCGGAATCCCTCCGGTAAGAAGCAATGCAGGAGAAAAACATGGTGACGGAGCAGAACCAGAGAATGAAATCCGCACCGGATGTCAGGGGAAGCCTGCGCAGATATATGGCCCTCAAAACCAGCGCGAGGATCAGAAGGAGCGTGGAAATGAAGGTCATCTTTCCTGCAGGGGAAACGTTCTTTTTCCAGTAAAAAAAGCAGGAAAGAACCAGAAGAACAAGTGCGCAGACTGCGTCAGCGAGAATGAGAACGCTCATAGGTGTTTCTCCCTTATAAACGGAATGAGGAGTGTGGACAGGCACAGGATAAGCCCGCCGAGCATGACCAGGTGAATGCCGGGATCATATTTGAAGGTAAGATAATACCATATTTGCGGGGCCGTAAATTCTGCGGAAATGCCATCCTCCAGGGAACAGTCCTGATCAAGATAGGAGATCATTGGCTTAGGGGATGCCTCTTCTCCGTAATAAAAAACTACGACGGGCTTTCCGGTTTCCGGGGAATGTACTGCATTGGCAGAAGAATCATAAAACGGCAGATAGCGGTACAGCATGATGCTTTTGTGATTATCCAGCTGGTAAGGCTCATTTTGATATAGTTCAGCGGTTTGATCCGTATTCCCTGCATGGAGCGTCATATGTACGCTGTCAGCGGCACTGGAGTAATAGACTTTGTTTGAACCGAGACGGCCGGGATGAGTGAGGGTTACGGTGGTGGTGTCCTGCCCGGAGGAAAGACCGATTTCACAATGCTCAATTTCACCGTCTCCGTTCAGGGAAAGATTCGACCAGGTGAGCCGGATATTGCTGTTCAGAGACAGAAGCTGAGATTCCAGCACGTTGATTTCCTGTTCTTCACTGATCCAGACGGAACGCTTGTACCCACGAAGCTCATTCATGAGAAAGCCGATCATGATCATGAGAATGCTTGCATGCAGGGCGATGATGCATAAATGATAAAGCCTGCGGGAAGCGGGGATTTTCCGGAAAAGAAGTACCTGCTTTACAACACAGGAAAACAAACTGATGAAAAGAAGTAGAAAAAGAATTCTTGCGGGCAGAAATTCGGTTACGGGGGTTGAAGCCACCAGGGAATGAATGCCAAGCACCAGTGCACAGGCAATGAGCAGAATAACTGCAAACCGCATGCTGGAGAGAAAACGGAATATCTTATGTATCATATTGTTCTGCACTCTGAAGGATTTTTTCAAATTGGGGAGAATTGTCAATATACTGCTGAATGTTGGATGTGGTATGCGTCAGATAGCCGTCAAAACGCGTGAAGTTGTCAAGGCCTGCGCCAAGATATTCTCCAGTGCGCGAATACTGGAATACGGGCTTTCTTCCCAGAGAGTAAATGTTGGAAGAAACCTCGGAATAACCGATATCCAGAAGGCTCTCCAGGAAGGAACGCATCAGAGAAGCGTTCTGGGGGACGCTGGGTAATGTGAATTCGATGACCTCCGGTTTCAGTTCCCGGATTCCCTGCAGTTCCAGATCCCACTGTTCCTGGGTTCTTTCTACCAGACCAAGGGAAGTACGGAGGCCAAAGATCGGAATGTTTTTTCCTGTATAAAAATCGAGGGAATTTAAAGCCTTGAAAGCAATTCCCGCGATTCTGCTTTCATTGTGATCATAGGTGGGAATGGAAAGAATCTGGGAAAAATGGAAAGCCTGAAGGACGCTGCACGGGCCGGAAGTCATCTGTCCGGGCTCGGCATACGATACGATTTCAATGTTGTCGGAAAAACGGAAAACGCGGGAAAGGGTGGTCATGATTTTTTCCAGATCATCCTTCCATAGGAAATGAATGTTTCCGCCGATAAACCGAATGGCACACAGCGATACTTCGTCCAGATCACCGGCGAGGCTTTCAATTTCCCTGCACAAGGCCCGAACGTAATGATAGACAAGGGTTCTCTCAGGGCGGCGGATCAACGTTATTCCGGACAGTTCATCCATTTTATTAGTATAGGAGAAAGGGATGGAGATGCTTAGTTGCAGTTCTTTTGTTTCCATAATTGTCTCTCTTGAAAAAAGCCATAGAGGAAAATCGCTCTATGGCATTATTTGCAGTGTTATTTTGCAGGCTCTTCAACAGGAATCTCTTCCCCGCGGGCAAGAAGAATGCAGTTCTTGGCCGCACGGATAAGCGCGCCGCTGGTTTTGGTAGCACCAGATACGGTATCAACGTCAGCACTTTGGGCGAGCATGATTGCCTTTGCGGTATTCTTTGCGGCAACTCCTCCGATTGACGGAGTTTCGTGTTCTCCCTGGAAAAGAATCTGGGTTATGGTGGTTTCATCAAAAGTCAGGGTTACGGAGAGGGGTTCCATTCCTTTTTCTTCAACAGTATAATCACCGGGAGTATATTGCACTTCCACAGGAATATTTTCCATTTCTTTTTCATTGTACTTCACGATGATTTTGGAAGGATCGGGATCATCGATGGTATCTCCGAGTGCTTCCAGAATCTCCTTCAGTTCTCTGTCAACTTCGCCCCACTGGTGACAGCCGGGAGCATAGCAGCTCCTGCCGTCGGGGCTCATTTCGGGAGTGGCGAAAGCCGTGACTGCCGTCAGCAGCATAACAAGAAAAAGAAGAAAACCAATTTTGCGCATTGATATCACCTCAGACAGAGAAGAACAGGACAACAGTCTTTTAACTGTTGTCCGTTCTTAAAGAATTAAAAGGATACTTTATTTTGCAGCAAACTTGCCGCCGATGTAGGCGCTGGTAAGAACACGGCCAAAGCCATGTACACGCATGCCGCCGGAAGATTCGCCGATGGCATAGAGGCCAGGAATGCCATTGCCTTCATAGTCAACAACCTGCATTTCGCTGGTAACACGGAGGCCAGAGCAGCAGTCATGCAGACAGGGGGTTGCCCAGGCTGCATAGAACGGTCCCTGCTCGATCTTGTACTCGAGGGAAGTCTTTCCGAAGGCAGGATCGGCGCCGACTTCTACGCACATATTGTACATGCGGATCGTCTCTGCCAGGACAGCCGGATCCATCTTGATGTCCTCATAGTACTTGTTCACGATATTCTGGGCGAGTTCTTCAATGGTGTTGCCGCTGAAGAAACGTCCATCTTCGCGATCCACATCCTGGTCGGTGAGGCTCCATCCGCGCCTGTCAACGGCAGCCTGGTCAAAGATAGCCCAGATCGGTCCGCCGATGCGCCTTGCATGGCCGGTACCCTCATCGACGATGACACTGCTGAGTGCCTGCTGGAAGTAGCCGGTGTACTGGAGCGGATTCTTTCCGCCGAGGAGCGCATTGTCCTCATTGGCAAAACGCTTGCCCAGTGCATTAACGAGGATGATGTCCTCATAGCTGGAGCAGGTCAGGCCGGAAGCCCTGGCCAGTTTGAAGATCTTGCTGGTGGGTTCCCAGCGGAGGTTGGTGTAGCCATACTGGCAGCCGAAATAACGGGGCTGTGTAATGTCAACGCCGCCGTCCTGGGTCTTGTTGGCAAGGGTGCCCATGGAAGCACCGATGGCCAGGGCAGCGAGTTCGCCGGAAGCATCCTGCTTGGAGAAGGGCTCACCGGATACGCCGTCATATTCAATCGTCTGACGGGGGTCAAACATTGTGCGGAAACGCACATTGCTGCTGTGGCCGCCGGTTGCGATGATGACGCTCTTGTTGGCCTTGACATTGATGGTTTCCTTGGTGGATTCGATATTGCCATTGTCCCAGAGACCCTTTAACGGTTCAGTTTCACCGGGCAGAATGGTGGGAGTATAGCTGGCCTGGATGCCCAGTACGCGTCCGGTATTGTTGTCCGCACGGTAAATCTTATCCATATGATAGTTCATAATGAACTGAGCTCCGCTTTCACGCAGGCTTCTCTCCAGAGGACGGGTCAGGCCGATACCCATGTTGGAAGCCTTGCTGCCTTCTTCTGCGGTCAGACCGGAAGGAATGTAGGTCCACTTTTCGATATCGGCATTGGCGCGGGTCTGGCGCGGAATCTTATCCGGGTCGTTTCCGGCAAGAGACTGCGGCTTCTGCTCAATCAGGATAACGCCTTTTTCCTGAATAAAGTCATATGCTTCGACCATGTAGTCGGCGACGGAGCGTACATACTCACGATCATTATAACGGGAATAGACACCGTCAGCAGTGTGGTCAATGTAGTACTGGTCGGGGCTGTCTTCGATTTCATACTGCTGCTGTACGGAAGTGCCGGCGCCGGAATGCAGAAGGCCACCGGAAACAGCTGCATGGCCGCCGACTTCCCAGTTGGCTTCTACGAGAATGACTGAAGCACCGTCTTCCACGGCCTTTAATCCGGCTACCAGACCGGCACCGCCGGCACCAAGGATGACAACATCGGCTTCATAGTCCCAGGAAATGTCACTGTTTTCTTCGGCAACTGCAGAGGAAACAACACTGGGGATTACGCTGGAGGCTACAAGACCAAGCGTTCCAATTGCGGATCCCTTGAGAAAATTACGACGACTGATGTCCATAAAAGTTCAACCTCCTTTGTTGAAATTACCTAAATTATAGGTGTACGAATTAAGTAATGTAAAGAACTCTTTCTTTTCATATCCGCAACCAAAGGTTGACAGTAGAAAATGTCAGGAATAAAATTAAGAATGAATTAAATATAGGAGGAAAAACAAAATGCTAGACCTGCCTGCAATTGAGAATTATGTGGCATTTTATCAGTGCCAGAGCATGACCAAGGCGGCGGAAAGGCAATATATTTCCCGGCAGGCAATATCCAAATCCATCCGGAACCTGGAAAGCACGCTTGGAGTAAAGACCTTCATTTCCCAGAAGGGAAACATTGCATTTACCCAGGAAGGGGAATGCCTGTACCGGCATGCAGTGAAGATACTGGAGGATGTGGAAAAAGCAGAAAAAGACTTGGAAGTTTTCCGGCTAAAGCGGGTGAAGACGCTTTCTGTCGTCTGCACGGGAATGACGCAGAGCCTGACATATCCTTTGATCCGGGAATGGAAAAGAAGAAACCCGGATATGGAACTGCGGATCAATGTGGCAACGCCGGAGGAGATCTTTCTGGGATTGCATAATGGCATCTATGATCTTGGAATAGCATACGACGGCATGACGGATTCCCGTATAGGTGAGATTATTCTGAAGAAAGACACGGTTTCTGTCCTGATGCGTTCCGAGGATCCGCTTGCAGAAAGGCGGAAGCTCAGAATGGAAGATATGGAGAACCGGGTTATCCTGATGCCGGTGGTGACCAAGAACTACAACCAGGATATCAACAAATATGTGGTTCATAAGAAACTGCATATCCAGTGTAAGGTTTCGCCTTCGATGGATATACTGCAAATTCTTCCGCTGGTTCGAGAGGGGGGCTTATATATGGCTGCAACCAATCTTTTCTCGTATTTCAACCTGGGAGACGATTTTGCAGTTCGGGAGATTCTGACGGACCAGGGCATGCCGGAAAAAAAGATCCGGATGGTATTCCGCAAGAATGAACTGGAAGATGTACAGATTTCCGGCCTTGTTCATTTTTTTCGGCAGAATATCAAGGAAAAATGAACCAACTGGGACCAGCGCAACCTTTGGTTGCCGGCAGACTAAAACAGAAGTTGCTTGCTTTTGTCTGAGACAGGTACCTATAATCAAGGCTGCAGCGGGGAGGGATGGAAGATATTCAATGTCGGATTTACGGAAGTCCTGCTTATCCTTTTGATTGCTTTTTTAATCGTAGGGCCGCGCGATCTGCCGAAGGTTGCCAGATGGCTTGGAAGAAGGGTACGCGGATTGCGCCTGATGTGGAGAGAGATTAAGAAGGAATCAGGATGGGAAGACCTCGAAAAAGAATTTCGTGATATTGAAAGTGAATTTAAGGAAACAGAGAAAGATCTGCAGAAAGATATCAACACCATTAAAAAAGATATCGATATCACGCCCGATCTGAAGAGCGCGGAAGCGGAAATGAACAGAAGCGTGCAGGATGTTCGGAAAGAAATCAACAGGACAAAGGAAGAAACTTCAACGAATTACCGGAAATAGGAGGAAGATCAGTTATGCATCTGGGAACAACCGAAATCATTCTTATTATCATACTTGCACTGGTGCTTTTTGGAGGAAGCAAGCTGTCCGGGGTAGGAAAGGCGCTTGGCAGGAGCATCAGGGATTTTAAAGATGAAGTGCGCGATGATGCACAGCAGGCGAAAGAGGAATCATCGAAAGATGAGGAAAAGAAGGCATAAGTTCTTTTGCGGAGAGAGAATATGCTGAATCAAAACCAGGAATCTTCCGAAACAGCACGCGAGGAGAAAACAGCTCCGTTTCTTTCTCATCTTCTTGAGCTGAGATCCGTGCTGATCAAATCAGCGCTGGCTGTTGTCATTGTGTTTTTTACTGTCTACACCCTTCTGATCGAAAAGCTTATGGATTGGATCGTTACGCCGATCCGTGACAGGGGCGTAGAGATCATCTATACGGCAATGTCCGAGGCACTGGTAACAAAGTTCAAAGTTGCCCTGATCGCAGCAGCGGTAGTGGTGAGCCCCTTTATCATGTGGCAGGTCTGGAGCTTTGTTGAGCCGGCGCTTTATGATCATGAGAAGAAATCGTTTTTACGCCTTTTCTTTATTGCAGTTGCGCTCTTTCTGCTTGGGGTATGCTTTTGCTATTCGGCAGTGTACCTGCTGGCGGTAGATTTCTTTCTTGTGGCAGGTGATAATCTGGCAGTGCCGCTCCTGTCTATCGACAAATATGTTTCTTTCCTGTTTGGGTTTATCGTACCCTTCGGGGTTGCTTTTCAGCTTCCGGTGTTTCTGTATATTACGACGAAGGCCGGACTGACGAACTATGAGATGCTTGCCTCCAAGAGAAAATATGTTATTCTGGCAATCTTTGTTCTTGCGGCAATCCTGACCCCTCCGGATGTTGTTTCCCAGATAGCGCTGGGAGTGCCCATGCTGCTTTTGTATGAAGTCGGTACACAGGTCAGCAGACTGACAAAGCCAAAGCAATAGGAAACGAGAGAAGAAAAGCGGTTCCTCTCACTCTTCAGGAAGAGTGGGAGGAGCCGCTTTAATCATCAGGTGAAATTAACTTTCGCGCTGTCCCTCCCGGATATGACGTCAGATATTCTTCCGGGTACATTGCAGGCGTGACAGAAAGCTGCCCGAACGAGGGAACCCAACCTTTTCGATCTTTTCCGCTGAGATATGGCTGCATCCGGTCAGGTAGCCCTTGTACGGAAACAAACCGTATGAAAACCTGCCGTAAATAAGCTATTCCCCTTGAAATGAAATTCGCATGGTGGTAAAATTTTTAAAATAGCACTTCTGCGCGCTGCAAAATGGAAATTCCAGACCCGAACCGAACCGGCTGTCCTATTCTGAACCGGGATTCAGACACCCGGCTCCGGGAGGCCTGGAGTTTTTTGTATATAGAACGGAAACAGGAATACGGGAAAAACAATATGATGAATACAACTTCAACTGAAACGAAGCCGAGAGGGAAAAAGCGGACAATACTCGGAGTGCTCCTCCGTATTCTGCTGTTTCTGCTCGTGCTGGTACTTATCACCGGTGCGGCGGTTACGCTGTACATGCGTTACACGCAGACGCATTACCGTGTACGCTTTTATCAGGAGCTGTCCGAAAAGGTCAGCGGCAACATCCGTCTCGCAGTCATCTCCGACCTTCACAACCGGGAATACGGAGCTGACAATGAAATGCTGATTTCCGATGTTCAGGCTCTGAAACCTGACCTCATCCTGTTCCTGGGCGACATGGTCATCCGGGAAGAGGACGATTACCAGCCCATGCTGAAGCTGGTTTCGACCCTGGCCGGGAATACGCCCTGCTACGGCGTTCTGGGAAACCATGAGAGCGAACGGATGTATTCCGGAAATGACAAGGCACTGCCGGAAGCGTTTGAAAAAGCGGGGCTGAAGCTGCTGCGCAATTCCCGGGAAGAGGTCAGTATCGACGGAAATACAATCCAGCTGATCGGCGTGGAAGGCACGGCATACGGCTTTGAAACCTATGGCGGGCGGGAATTCATGGAGAAGACGGAGATTTCGCCTTCCGCCTACAGCATTCTCATGACACATATCCCCATTCTCTTTAAAACCGCACTGTCAGAGTACGATTTTGATCTGGGCCTTGCGGGACATGTGCACGGCGGAATTGTGAGGATTCCGTTTCTGGGCGGCCTGTACTCGGATGAAGAGGGCTTTTTCCCGGAACTCTGCTCCGGAAAATACACGCTGGACAGGCAGCAGACTCTGATCATCAGCGCGGGCCTCGGCGATTCCAGGCCTTTTCCGCCGCGTATCCATAATATTCCCGAGCTGCTTGTAATTGACATCAGCCGGAAGTGAGCTGTTCCCCGGAGATGGCAGGGAACGCAGAAAGAAGAGGAACGCCCCTCGGGGGCGATTTCGATAAGCAGGAAGGAGACACTGGACATTGAAAGAGGAGAACAGCCTGAAGATTGTTCGGGAAGCGCTGCCGTCCGTTGTCCCGGACAAAGGATGGCGCAGCCTGAAGCGTGCTTTTGAGGTGCTCCGGAAGCGGATGATGCTCATAACCGTCTGCTTTCTGACCCTTTTCCTGGGCTTCTGCTGCTTTTTCTACTACCGGAACCTTCTTACGGCCAGCACGATCCTGTCGCTGGACTACGAGGAGGCCTCCATCGGCCTGACGCCCAACCGGACGCGTTTCAACATATTCGAAATCCAGAGCGCCGAAGTGATGGAACGACTGATTGATTATGCCGGTCTTGGGGGAAGGATCAGCCCGGATGAACTGAGCAAATGCATCCGCGTACAGCCGACGCACAACCAGAATGTCAGCAGCACCGTGTATTATATCAGCACCTCATATGTTGTCAGTTTTACCGATAACGGCGCCATTGGCGGAAGGACAGCGGAAGATATGCTCGCCCTCCTCTGCCGGGCATACCGCGAATACTTTGTGGAACATTACGGCTTCAACCACTCGATCCTGTCTTTTGACATTGATGATCTGAAATTCAATGATGAGTACCTGATGACGGTGGACCTCCTGGAGCTGAAATGCACGCAGCTGCAGAACTATGTGAAGCTCTGCAGGCAGAACAGCAAGAACTTCCAGGATCCGAATACCGGCGTCACCTTCTCGTCGCTGGAGCAGCAGGCGAAAAACCTTGCCGCCTACGACATCGCCACGCTGCGGTCCTATGTCATCGAGAACGGCATTGCAAACGACAGGGCAGAGCTGGGAGGCATGCTGGATTATAAAATCCGCATGGACCGTCTGAATTACGACAAGCTGATGGCTGCCTACGACGAGGACAGCCGGGGCATTGAGCTCTACGATGCCGCCATGAGTGCCGTCGTCATGATCCCCACGCAGGATACGTCGATGAATTACTATATGTCCAGAACAAAAACCGGGATGGATAACATGGCCATTCACGCCAATCAGCAGCTTGGGGGCGCGATGGAGAGGATGGAACAGATCCGGTATAACACGTATCTGGCGGAAAAGCTGGAAGCAAGTACGTCCGACAGCGCGGCAGCGGAACGGGCGGACGCCATGATCCTCGAAATTGAGAGGACGCTCCAGAAGCTTGCTTCGGACATTCAGACGCTGGACAGCATGTATACGAGCACGAAAGCCCGCAATTATCTCGGCTTTACTGCAGATAATGTTTCTGCTGCGGACCGGATCGGCCTGATTCCATCGTTCGTTTGCTCCGTAATGGCCATTTTCGCGGCATACTTCTTCGTTTTCCTGGGCGTGTTCCTTTCGGATAAGGAGAAAGAAGTATGAAGAAATTCAACATACTGCGCTATCTGAAGCAGTTCAGTGCGCTGATCTTTGTTCTTGCCCTGGCTGGCGCCGTCGCCATCTATTTTTTCGGAAAATCGCAGCAGAGCTACGTTGCTTCCGCCGTCATCCAATATACCAACACCGGGGCAAAAAACGGCTATACGCCGGATGGAAGTCCTCTGAACGTGGAGGAAATCTATTCCTCCAATGTCATTGATGCCGCCCTGACGGATCTGGGCTATCAGACCAATATCGACTCCATCCGCTCCAACTGCTATGTGGAGGAAGTCATCCCGGAGGCACAGCAGCTGCTGAATGCCGCTCTGCTGGAAAAGGGCGAGGATCCCTCCTACGTCACGGATACATATCGCGTGTATTATATCTGCAGCGAGGATACCGGCGAGGAGTATGCCTGGAATGTGCTGGACGCCATCATCAAGAATTACTGCGAATTCTACGCGGAAAAATACGTGGAGGAGCAGCTGCAGAACAACGGCGTTTCCGCGCTTTCCGAGGGGACTTACGACTATATCGAAAGCGCCGAGGTGCTGGATGCTTCCGTTTCGGAAATGCTGGATTACCTGCTCAGCAAACGGACTGCCCACCCGCATTTCCGCTCCGTGGAGACGGGATATACCTACGATGATCTGTACCGGATCTACTATTTTCTTTACAATTATGAGATCCCCAGCCTGTATGCCGCGATCCTGAGCAACGCGGAAGCCGAGAATATCGACCTGCTGATGAGCCGGCTGACCATGGAATGTGAGGATATCCAGCTGGATATCGAAAACCGGAAGGAACGGGCCGATTATCTGAAATCGCTGATTGACACGTATACCGGCGGCAACCGGGATATCATGGACTACCACTATAACATTTCCTCCTCAGGAATTGAGTCCACTGCCAGCATTATCACCAGCTCGGAACACATCCTTAAGATGGTGGAGGGCAATCACGATGCCAGCAATACGGAAACCACCTATGATACGCTCATTCAGCAGTATGTGAAGCTGAACATCGAGGTCCATCAGCAGACCCTCGAAAAGGAGCACAAGGAATACCTGCTTTCCGTATTCCGTTCCGCACTGGGAACGGGAAAGCAGAAATCCCACAGCACCGAAGAGATCCGGGAAAAGCTGGAGCACTGTGTTGACCTGGCGAACGAATATTACCGGTATGTGGAAAACACGGGCCATGAACTGAACCGGTATCTGAGTGCAAACTATCTGTCCATGCTCAGCAGTATCAGTGTACAGCCGACGGTAAATGTCAAGCTGTACCTTGTCATTGCTGTCGTACTGTTTGTTCTGGTAGGCTGCGTCGGATCCGTACTGCTGGGGAGAGCGCTCGACTTTATTGACTACTTCCGGTATGTGGACAAAACGGTCCAGCTCCCGAACCGGGCAAGATGCGATGCATTCATTGACGAACGCTCTGCCAAACTGCTGGATGAGAATTTCTCCATCGTGTCCCTGAGGATGGATTCCCTGAGCAGACTGTCCAGTGAATTCGGACGGACCGTGGGCGATGAAGTGCTGAAGGACTTCGCCATGATCCTCAAGAGCTTCGGCGATCTGTACGGATTTGTGGGCTATAACGGCAGCGGCGTGTTCTACGCCTTCTTCCCGGACTGCTCGCCTGAAAAGCTGAACGTGATTCTCGAGGCGATCGGACGCCAGGTGGAACAGTACAACAATCAGAAGCCGGAACACGGCATCCGCTACACCATCGGAAAGGCCGTTTCCAGTACGGAGAGAGTCTATGAGATCAGAACGCTGCTCCGCCTTGCCATCCGGAGGATGAACGAGGGAAAGGCAGCGCCTGCACCGGTGCAGAATGCCGCGGAAGCCCCAAAGGCGGCCGGGGGGACAGAGAGCACGGAGAAGCAAAGTGACAAGCACAGTGACAAGCAGTAAGCTTTCCCGGAACGCTATGGGCGGCGGAAGCCTGCTGAGAGAGAAAAAAAACTGCCCGCTGTGGATCGCGGTCCTCGCCCTTGTCTGTACCGTTGTTGCCGGGCTCGGGGACTGGAAGATCATCAACGACGCATATGGCGGGCTGCCCAAGGCCGTGGCGCTTGGGACGATCGCCTGCGCTTTTCTCAGCTTTCTGGTGGATGCCGATTTTGATAACTTCCGGAAAGCGATGAAATATTTCCCCCTGTTCCTGCTGCCGATTGCCGTCTATACGCTGATCACCATGTACATATGGGTCACGGATTTCTCCAAGGTGGCATCCATCAGCAGGGCCAGTCAGAAGCTGTTTTTTCTGACGATCACCGTCGTCTATTCGATCTGCATGTGCTACCTGTTTGAGGACAGGGCAGTCAATTATCTCTTTATCGGAATGTGCGCCACCAATGCCGCCATTGCCCTGCTTGAAATGCCCAGGTACGGCGTCGCGGAGAGCATCTCTTCCGTGGTGACCTGTCTCGTTACCTTCGGAGAAGCGGAGGGCTTCGTGCGGGCACTGGAGATCCATGACATCACATTCCTTTTCGGACAGTTCTTCATCTATTTTGTGATGTTTGCTCCGAAAAGAACGCCGGCGGAAAAACGGAAGCGGATTCTGGGCATCTTCTTTGCCATGTTCTTTATCCTGCTGGGACTGAAGCGAAGCACGCTGCCTGCGGTCGCTCTCGTATGCGTGTATGTAAAGGTGCTGCGCATGTTCAAAGAGCGGCGGAAGCTCGTTCTGCTGACGGGAAGCATCCTGATCCTGTTTTTCTATGTCTATCTCTATCTGACCCGGTCCGGCATTCTGGTGGCGTTTCTGGAGTCGCACGGGGTCGACATGATGGGCCGAAATGTGCTGTGGAGCCTGCCCAACGACTACTATGAGCTCTCGCCCTTCTGGAAGGGGCTGGGCTTTGAGGCCGTGACCGATCTGGTCCACATGTGGACGCGGCAGGGTTTCATCAACCGGCCGTACCCGCTGCACAATGATCTTCTGCGGATATTCATTGAACTCGGCGCGCTTGGGTTCACGCTGTGGGCGGTCATTCATTATCTCCTTTACCCCACTTACTGGATGAATCAACACGACACCGAAACCGGGATTCTGTATATGGCCCTCCTGTGCTATATGACAGTGACCTACCTGACGGACAACACTGCGTTCTATTTCTGGAGCAGCATCGGCCTGAGGGTAATTCCCATGAGTTACAGCTACCGGAACCGCGAAAGCAGGGAAAAACCGCAGTGGACGGCACCGACGCCGCAGGAAGCGGCCGATGCGGTCTGGGCGATTGAAATGGAGGGAAAATTCAGCAATGTCCAATAAACTGAAACGATTGCCGATTTACCTCAAAAATGTGTTCCTTCTTACTGTGCTCTGGCCCATTGCCGCAGTGCTGAGAAGAACGAACAAAGCCTACCGCCACCTGTGGCTGGTGATGGAGCGGGGGTTTGATGCCAGAGATAACGCATACTGGTTTTTCCACTACCTTTGCCTCCAGCACCCGGAGATCAACGCGTGCTTCGTCATCGACCCGTCCAGCCCGGACTATGACAAGGTTGCCCGGCTCGGGCCTACTGCTGCGTGGAGATCGCTCCGCCATTATCTGATGTATCTGGCGGCGGACATGCTGATCAGCACCCACGTGCAGCCCTGTGCTCCCGACCTGATGGCCTATTACCACCTGCGTCAGGTGGGAATCCGCCCCAGAGGAAAGCAGATTTTCCTGCAGCACGGCATCATCAAGGACGAGATGCAGTGGATGCGCTATCCCACCATGAAGGTGGATTTCTTTACCAGCGGTGCAAAGCCGGAGTATGACTATCTGATTTCGGAATTCGGTTACCCCGACGGGGTGGTCCGGTATACGGGGCTGTGCCGCTTTGACAGGCTCCTGCGCGGAAATGCCCCTTCCCGGGAGATCCTGGTGATGCCGACCTGGCGCGGCTCAAACTATCCCCAGGGAGAGCAGTTCTATGAAACGGCTTTTTACCGGCATTTTCAGTCCATGCTGGAAAATCCTGACCTGGTCCGGCTTCTGGAAGAGAAGGACCTCAAGCTGATTTTCTATCCCCATATCGAGCTGCAGAAAGAGCTTGACAAGTTCAAATCACCGTCGGAGCGGATCATCCTGGCCAGCTGGAAGGATTATGACGTCCAGACGCTGCTGATGCACTGCAGCCTGCTGATCACGGATTATTCGAGCGTCTTCTTCGACGTGGGATATATGGAAAAACCGGTCATCTATTACCAGTTCGATGTGGAGGACTTCCTCAAATACCATTACCAGAAAGGCTATTTTTCCTATGAGGACCACGGCTTCGGCCCGGTGGTGAAGACGGAGGAGGCACTGGTAAAGGCGGTATACGATTGCGTCGGGAACGATTTCCGGCTGCAGAAGGAATACCGGGAGCGTCTGGATGCATTCTATCCGCTCCGGGATGAACAGAACTGCGAGCGGACCTATCAGATCCTCCGCCGCATGGACGGCGGGGAAGGCTGAACCCGGGGAATACCCGTCCGCTGCATGCCGCTGCTATCAAAAACAGCATTGGGAGGAACAGAAAATGCTTCGTGTACTGCATTCCGTCAGCAATATGGCGCGCGCGGGAATCGAAACCATGCTGATGAACTACTACCGCCAGATCGACCGTGAGCAGATCCAGTTCGATTTTCTGGCAAACAAGCCGGTGCCCGGGGAATACGACGAGGAGATCCGGAGCATGGGAGGACGGGTTTTTGTCAGCCCCGGCCTCAACCCGCTGCATTTTCCCAAGTACCGGCGCTACGTGATGGGGCTGCTGCATGACAATCCCGAAATCGGGATTGTCCACGCCCACAACGAAGCCATGGGCTATTATGCCCTGAAGAGCGCCAAGGACGCCGGCATTCCCGTACGGATCGCCCATGCGCACAACACGCAGATTATCAGGGATTACAAGTACCCGCTGAAGCTGCTGTGCAAGCAGCTTCTTCCCGGTGCGGCGACGGATTACTGGAGCTGCGGCAGGGATGCGGGAATCTATTATTACGGACAGAAGCGCTGGGAGGCCGCGGGCTTTATTCTGCACAATGCCATTGATGTGCAGCGGTTTTCTCTCAAGACGGAGAAGCGGGACCGCCTGCGCCAGCTCCACGGTCTCGGGGACTGCTTTGTGATCGGCCATGTGGGCAGGTTCAATGTACAGAAGAACCACACCCGCCTCCTGGATATTTTTGCGGAGATTGCAGAGACCGTTCCGGAGGCACGCCTCGCACTGATCGGCGTCGGCGAACTGGAACAGGATGCAAAGGACAAGGCTTCCGCCCTGGGGATTTCGGACAGGGTGCTCTTCCTGGGGCAGATGGGCGACGTCAGCGAATGGTACCAGGCCATGGACTGCTTTGTGCTGCCTTCGCTGTTTGAAGGGCTCCCGGTGGTCGGCATCGAGGCGCAGGCAGCAGGCCTGCCCTGTTTCTTCTCTGACCATGTAACGGATGAGGTTCTCCTGTCCCCTGCTGCACAGAGGATTCCTCTGGCGGCAGACAATGCGGAATGGGCCCGTGCGATTCTGGAAAAGAGACAGGCAGGGACGGACCGGATGCAGGGCCCGGACATCGTCCGCCGGGCAGGGTATGACATTCACACGGAAGCGCGGAAACTGCAGGAACTGTATCTGGAGATGGCGGACCGCGCCGGTTCCGGAACATAACGGCGGACCTGCCGCTGTCCATCAGGAAAGGACGGAAGATAAGCGTGCAGAAAACAGCAAAAAGAATTGCGATGATCGGGCATAAACTTATCCCTTCCCGGGATGGAGGGGTAGAGGTGGTTGTTACCAACCTTGCGGCGCATCTTGTGGAGAACGGATACGATGTGACCTGCTATAACCGGACGAGCAGGCAGAGCAGGGAGCTTCTGAAAAAAGGGGAGCTGAAGCAGGAGTACCGGGGAGTGCATATGGTCTGGACGCCGACGGTGGACCGCCGGGGCCTTGCGGCCATGAGCTCTTCAGTGATCGCCTCCGTGATGGCTGCATTCAGCCGCTACGATCTGGTTCACTATCACACGGAGGGGCCCTGCGTCCTCTGCTGGCTGCCGCGACTGTTCGGCAAGAAGGTCGTGGTCACGGTCCACGGACTGGATCATCAGCGCCAGAAATGGGGAAGGTTCGCTTCCACGTATATCATGATGGGCGAGCGGGCAGCCGTCCGCCATGCCAACGGCATCATTGTGCTGAGCAAGGGTGTTCAGGACTACTTCCGGGAGAAATACGGACGGGAAACGGAACTGATCCCCAACGGCATCGATCCTGCAGAGATCCGGCCTGCCCGCGAGATCACCGAGCGCTTCGGCCTTACCTCCAGGGAATACATCCTTTTCCTGGGCAGGCTTGTGCCGGAAAAGGGCATTCACTATCTGATTGAAGCCTATAAGAAGCTCCATACGGACAAAAAACTGGTGATCGTCGGCGGCACATCGGATACCGATGACTATGTAAAGCAGCTCTATGCCATGGCCGGGGATTCCGGTTCCATCATCTTTACCGGCTTTCAGCAGGGGCTTGTGGCGGAGGAACTGTTCAGCAACGCCTACCTGTATGTGCTGCCCAGTGATCTGGAGGGAATGCCGCTTTCCCTGCTCGAGGCCATGAATTATGGCTGCTGCTGCGTGACTTCCGACATCGGAGAATGCGCGGACGTGCTGGACGGCAGCGGATTTACCTTCCCTCGTGGAAACGTGGAGGCGCTGCGGGAGACCCTGCAGGACCTGTGCGACCATCCGGAAAAGGCGGAAGAAAAGCGTGGAGAAGCCCGGAAGGTTGTGTCCGCAAAATACACCTGGCAGGACATCACGGCGCAGACCGCCGAATTCTACAACCGCTTTCTTCAGCAGGGCTGATCCGGAGCAATCCGGAAAGGCTGCTCCCGGCCGGAGCCGGGGGAAGCAGCAGCCCGAATGAACACAATACTAGGAGAAGATATATTGGTAAGATGATCAGTGTAATTGTGCCTGTTTATAAAGTAGAGAAATACCTTCGCCGCTGTGTGGACAGCATCTTGAATCAGAGCTATACCGATTTTGAACTGCTCCTGATTGATGACGGGTCGCCGGACGGCTGCCCGAAGATCTGTGATGAATATGCCCGGAAGGACAGCCGCGTCCGCGTTTTCCACAAGCCGAACGGCGGCCTGTCGGATGCCCGCAATTACGGGCTGGACCGGATGCAGGGGGACTACGTTACCTTCATTGACTCGGATGATTATGTGGGCCCGGATTACCTCAGAATCCTGAAGGAGTTAACGGAGAAATATGAAGTCCCCGTGGCTGCTGTTGCGCATCTGTGCGTATTCAGCGACGAAACCTCCTTTACTGCTTCCGAAGACACCCGTTTTGCGGTTTCCAATGAGGATATCCTGAAAGCCATGGCCCTGGGACAGCTGATCTTCAGTGCCTGGGGCAAGCTGATACGCAGCGACCTGTTTGCCCAGGCCCGTTTCCCTATGGGATGCCTGTTCGAGGACAACCTCCTGATGCCGTATATGATGTGCAAGTGCAGCGCCATAGCCTGCAGCGCTTCCCGGCAGTATTACTGGCTGAAGCGGCCGGACAGCATCATGGGAACGGTTTCCGAAAAAAAGGTGATGGACTGGGAAATGGGGATAGACCGTCTGCTGGAGTTTTACGGAGAAAAACTACCCCCAGGATATGGAATACGTGGAAGGCTGGGTAGCCGATGTGATCTGGCATATCTCCATCGATCAGCTGATACTGACGGAAAAGTATCCTGAGCACGCCCGCCGCATCCGGGAAAAATACGGATCGATTCTGAAAAAAAGCCGGAAGCTTCCGGTAATCACCCGGGGCAGAAAGCTCAAAGCGGCGATTTTCATGCTGTCACCTTCCTTCTATCAGGTGATGCGAAAGGGATGGCGCGGAATCGCGAAAAAATAAGGCAGACGGATCCCTGAAAAAAGAAAGGCGTGCTTTATGAAAATAGATCGGACAAAAAACGCGATGCGGACGATTCTGTTTGACGGGCTGCTGAAGCTGCTTTACATGATCGTTCCCTTCATTCTGCGCTCCATCATGCTGCATTATCTTGGGGTGGAGTATCTGGGACTCAATGGTCTGTTCCGGTCCATCCTGTCCTTTCTGAACCTGGCGGAGCTGGGTGTCGGAAGCGCCATGGTGTTCAGCATGTACAAGCCCATCGCGGAGGACGACCGGGAATCCATCTGTGCCCTGCTGCATCTGTACCGTACCCTGTACCGGGCAATCGGCACCGTCATCGCGGTGATCGGCCTTGCACTGACGCCGTTTCTGCGCAGGCTCATCAGCGGTGAAATCCCCGAGGACATGAACCTGTACGTGCTTTATTTCATGAACCTCGGATGCACGGTGCTGACGTACTGGCTGTTTGCCTACAAGCGCTCCCTGCTGGATGCCCATCAGCGGACCGATGTGGCCAGCAGGGTGACCCTCTGTGCCCAGATGGCGGAATACATCCTCAAGGTGCCGGCCCTGATTGTGTTCAGGAATTATTACGTCTTCCTGGCAATCCAGCTGCTGGCCCAGGTGGCCATCAACATCGCTACTGCCATACAGGTGAACCGAATGTACCCGGACTACCCGCCGGAGGGCAGTCTGCCCCGGGAAAAGGTACTGGATATCGTGCACCGGGTACGGGACCTGTTCACTGCCAAATTTGCCGGCGTGGTCTTTAACTTTGCCGATACCATCGTGATTTCCGCCTTCATGGGCCTGGCGGCGCTGGCCATCTATCAGAACTACTTTTTCGTGATTACCGCCCTGCGCATGTTCCTCGATGTGTTCATTGTGGCCTGCATCGCAGGAGTCGGCAACAGCCTGCTGACGGAGAGCGATGAAAAGAACTACCACGATTTCGCCCGCATCACCATGCTGTTCGGATGGATCATGGGCATCTGCAGCGCCATGCTGCTGTGCATGTATCAGCCTTTCATGGAAATCTGGATGGGCCGGGAAAACATGCTCACTTTTGATTACGTGATCTGTTTCGCAATCTATTTCTACTCCATGGGCATGAACAAGATCATCAACATGTTCAAGGATGCTGCCGGCATCTGGCGCAGGGACCGGCTCCGGCCTCTGGTAGCCGCGCTCGTGAATCTGGGACTGAACCTGGCCACGGTACGGTGGCTTGGAATGTACGGAGTGCTGCTTTCATCGGTGATTTCGATTTCGGTCGTGGAGATCCCATGGCTGTGCCACAATCTGTTCCGGGAGGTGTTCTCCCACAGCCATCTGAAGGAATACGTCCTGTTCTTCTGCGGGCTGGTGGCAGTGGCGCTGGCCTCCTGTGCGGCGTCCTGGGCACTGTGCTCCCTGCTGCAGGTTGGCCTGTGGCCTACGCTGTTCCTGAATGCCTGCATCAGCTTTGTCACCCCCAATATCTTCTTCTTTGCAGTTTATGGCCGGAAGCAGATGTTCCGGGAAAGCATCGCCCAGATCAAACGGGTGGTGCTGAAAAAGGGAGCGTGAAAACCGATGCTTCCTTTCCTGCCTTCTTCCTTCCCTGAAAACGCAGCTTTCTCCTGCTGCAGGAGGAGTTCCGCGGAAATGATAAAATGTACCCCCGCAGCCCACGCTGCCGAGCAATGAAAAGCAGGTGAAAACATGTATAAACAACGATTACGCGGCTGGTCCCAGCATATTGACTTTATGCTTCTGGACAATCTCTGTGCCTTTGTCAGTCTTCTGATCGCCTTTCTGCTTACGGAAAAGAGAGAAGTGCTGGCATCCCGTGCCTTCTGGTGGATCGTTCTGGAGACCATGCTGGTAAACCTGTTTCTGATGATTGCGCTGGACACGTATCACAGCGTTCTGCATCATACGGCATGGGATGAGATGGGAAGGCTTCTTTCCCAGGCGGGGCATCTGGTCCTTATCCTTCTGGTCTTCCAGCTTCTGAATCCGACGGAGGGAGTCAACCTGTCAAGGATCCTGATCCTTTCCGTGCCCATGTACCTTCTCTTATGCTTCTTTGTGCGGCAGACCCATAAAGGCTTCCTGAAGAAAAAGCACCACATTCTCAACCGCCATTCTCTGCTCATTGCGCTGGAAGCTTCCCAGATTCCCTCCGTCCTTCCGCGGATTCTCCGCTCCAACTACGGAATTTACCGCTTCACGGGCATTGCGCTCATGGGGGATGATCCTTCCGAAGAGAAGGCCAGGCAGGCGCTCCGCTCACTCCGGGACGAGTATCCGGAGATTGAAACGATCCCCATCGTGGCCACGGCCGATACGCTGGTGCAGTACCTGATCAACAACTGGGTGGATGAGGTATACCTGGATGTGCCGCCCAAGGCGGACCTGCCCGTGGACCTGATCAACAATCTCATGTGCATGGGCATCACCATTCATACGGCCCTGACGAATCTCGATGATATCGAATCCAGACATAAAAACGTGGAATGGATCTGCGGCCATCTGACGATTACGACCTCCCTGGGTTATATCACCGGCCGTGACCTGTTCCTGAAGCGGTGCATGGACATTGCAGGCGGCCTGGTCGGCTCCCTGCTTACCCTGCTGCTTATTCCTCCCGTCGGGCTTGCCATCTGGCTGTCCGACCCGGGCCCTATCTTCTTCAAGCAGACCCGGATCGGCGAGAACGGGAAAAAGTTCCAGATCTACAAGTTCCGCAGCATGTATATGGACGCGGAAAAACGCAAGAAACAGCTCGCACAGCAGAGCGGGCAGGAAGACCGGCTCATGTTCAAGATGGAGCATGACCCGCGTATCATCGGACAGAAGGAACTTCCCGATGGTAGATGGAAAAAAGGTGTCGGCGGCTGGATCCGCGACCTTTCCCTGGACGAGTTCCCCCAGTTCTTCAACGTACTGAAGGGAGAAATGTCCCTGGTGGGCACCCGTCCGCCGACGGTGGATGAGTGGGAGCGCTACGAGCCGTTCCACCGCGCCAGAATGTCCACAAGGCCGGGAATCACCGGTCTCTGGCAGGTCAGCGGACGCAGCAAGATCAGCGATTTTGACTCCGTTGTCCGCCTGGACCGGGAATACATCGAAAACTGGTCCCTCCGGCAGGATATCAAGATCCTGTTCAGGACGGTATGGGTTGTGGTTACGCGAAACGGCGCCATGTAAGCGCGGACGAAAAGAAGGAGCAGCGGACTGCCCCTCGCGGAACCCGGATACAGCATGCAAAAGGCTCGTTAGATTCGTATATTCTGCGAATTTGACGAACCTTTTTTGATGATCCGGAAGCAGACGGATTTGGCACGTTTTCGCTTCCTGACGGTCCGACTGCAGCCGGAAGTGCGGATACGGTCTTTGAAATGATTCCGTTACTGCGCCGTATCCTGTAATGAGAAAGAAACTGATTAAGTATTGACTGAATCAAATACAGGAATTACAATGAAGCCATTATGAAGTCAGGGAGGCGGCTTATGGACCTGTCGGCAATGCTGAAAGCCCTGGGGGAACCTACAAGGCTTTCCATCTATCAGCAGCTTCTTATCCGGAAGCATTGCGTGCGTTCTCTGTCAAAAAAACTGGGGATTACCGAATCGGCAGTCTCCCAGCACATGAAGGTGCTGAAGGAAGCGGGGCTTGTCCGGGGGGAGCGGTTCGGATATCACATTCACTATCTGCCGAGCCAGGAGGCCCTGGAAGGACTCTGCGCCTCCTTTTCGGAAATGAGACAGCAATCCATTGCACTCTGCCGGGATCCCAATACCTGCCAGTGTGAATTCAGAGGGGAGGAAAAGCAGTGAACCTTCTTCCTGAACTGTTTCTGACCTTTGCAAAGATAGGGCTGTTCACTTTCGGCGGCGGATATGCCATGGTTGCGCTGATCGGAAATACCTGTGTGGAGAAAAAGCAGTGGATCACCCAGGATGAGATGATGGACATCACCGTTATTGCGGAGTCCACGCCGGGACCGATCGCCATCAACTGCGCAACCTATGTCGGATATAAGCAGAAAGGCTTTCCAGGGGCATTGGCGGCAACGCTTGGAATGATCTTTCCTTCCTTCTGCATCCTTTTTGCGATATCGGAGTTTCTGGACCGGTTTCTGGAGATTGTCTGGATTGCACATGCTTTCCAGGGCATCAAGATCGCGGTGGGAATCCTGATCCTGGATGCGGCGGTCAGAATGCTCCGGAAAATGCAGAAGAAGCCGATGCCCAGGACACTGATGCTCTGTGCGTTTGCGGCCATGCTGCTGATCAACATCTTCGCTGTCAGGATTTCTTCCATCGTCCTGATGCTTGCCGCAGGGCTTGTCAGCCTGATTCTCTTCCTGGGCCGGAAACCTGCAGGGGAAGGGGGTGCCGGGAAATGATCCTTCTCGATCTGTTTATCGGATTCCTCAAGGTTGGCTGTTTCGCCTTCGGGGGTGCATATGGCGCCATACCGCTGATTCGGGACGTTGTTCTGTCCTACGGATGGCTGGATGATGAGATGCTGACCTATATGATCGCTGTCAGCGAGAGCACCCCGGGGCCGATCATGGTAAACATGGCTACCTATGTCGGCAGTTCGCAGGCAGGGCTGGCCGGAGCACTGGCAGCAACCATCGCGGTGGTTATCCCGTCCTTTATCATCATTCTCCTGGTGACGGCGGTCCTGAAGGCAGCATTGAAGAACCCCTGTGTACAGGCGGTCCTTCGGGGAATGAAACCGTGCATGATCGGGATCATTCTGGCTACCGGTGTTTATATGATCATGAAAAACGGCATCGTCATCTGGGAAGGTTCATTGCTGCTCCGTCCCCTGATTCTGACACTGGTGCTTGGAAGCGTGTACTTCGGTTCCCGGAAGATAAAAAAGGGCGGCATATCCCCGATCCTGCTGATCTGTCTGTCTGCCCTGGCGGGGATCGCCGCATATGGGATATAATTCTTCCTCTATGGTTCCGGCACCGGGGAAAGTCATGACCACCACTTCAAGTGGTGGTTTGATATCGCCCCTATAAGGGGCAAATACTTGCGACCGCCTAAGACAACTCCCACGAAGACGTCATCAAGCCTGAAATCTTCGACTGGGTTCAGAACATGAAGAAACAGTGCGGGTTCCAGGGCGAGTACAGCGACATTACCATCTTCTCCTCCCAAATTGGCTGCGGCGAGTGTGGAGACTGGTACGGCTCTATGGTCTGTCACAGCACGGACAAGTACCGCCGGGTTATCTGGCAGTGCAACGGAAAAATCAAGGAGAAAAAGCATTGTCGGACACCGCACCTGACCGAGTATGAGATCATAGCTGCTTTTGTGCGGGTGATGAACAAGCTCACCAAAGACAAAGGCCGTGATTCTTGAGGAACTCTGGGAGGATCAGGTCATGCTGACAGGGACAGCAGGTCTGGAAAAGAAACAGAAACGTTTGGGAGAGCAGATGAACGTGGATGCGGACGCGGTGCAGGGGGCCATCAATGAGAATGAAAGGATGGCACAGAATCAGGAGGAGCACAGCATTCGGT
>CAMVHE010000020.1 GCA_947167215.1 uncultured Clostridia bacterium | reverse complement strand
GCCCTGTTTCAAGCCCCCACTTCTAGCCTTCAGGCTTAAGTGGTGGGTAGTTGACACAATTCTCCGGAGCGGACGACTGGATTTTCCCAGTCTGCATAATTCAGCTGGATCTGAACAAATTCAATTTCAGGATGTGCATCCAGCACACGGATCAGATAAGCTGGACTTCCATGGAAAGAGAAACCGAAATGGCGGATCTTTCCCTCTGCTTTTTTCTGCATCGCCCATTGGAAGCAGTCCAGTTTCTCATAGGTTTCCCCGTTCCCTCCGTCTTCAATGGAATGGAGCAGATAAAAATCGAAATTATCCACCCCGCAGCGCCGCAATTGCTCATTAAAAATGCGGTCTCTGTCATCGGGAGTTTTCAGGCACCAGGCAGTTTGGTTGCAAGATAGAAAGATTCCCTGGGATAGCGCATTGTCAAGGCTTCTTTTATGGCTTTTTCAGAATTGCCGCCGTGGTAGACATAAGCTGTATCAAAATAATTCATCCCGGCCTGCATATATGCATCCACCATATGGCATACACAGTCGAGATCAATCTCGCCGTTTTTTTCCGGCAGCCTCATGAGGCCAAAGCCAAGTTTGGGCATTATACTCCGATCAATACTCATTTTATTGTCCTTTTCAATTTGTTTGATAAATCCTTTGAAGAGAAAACCCTTCGTTTTTAATGTATAGCTTTCGTGAATAAAGCCGCAGGGCGGGGGGCAATGGATTATGAAAGGGAAAAACCGTGCGCGACGGTGAATCCGTTTTCTGTGTTATGGAAAGGAAGGATTAATCCGGAAAGCATTGCTTCGAATACCGTTCGCTATTCCAGCGTAATTATCTTTTCCAGACTGCCATTGAGACAGAGATCAGTCTGTCCATGCGCTGTCTGCAGGATGTAATTTCCCTTGAAGCCTGTAAAAGACAGGCAGCCGTTCGCATCCGTAACCAGATTTTCATGGGTTTCCCATTCTTCACGGATCAGATGCTGAAGGGCATACCAGGAAGGTTTAGTACTGTTATCTGTACGTACGAAACCAGCAGGTGCCTTGAGCCAGCCTCCATCACTGAAATTCCAGGTTGTTATGGCCTCGACCAGAGGATGTGCGAAAAGGGCGGTATACATTTCCGCGATTTCCCTTGCCTGGCGTTCTTCGCCATCGGGGGTGCTTGGCCAGGAATCTACCTGCCAGTCGTTCAGGTCCACAATATAGGATGGCATGATTTCCCCGGAGATCAGTGTATTCTCCGTAAAATGAATCGGAATACCGAATCTGGAAAAACGATCGAGGACGATGTGCAGCTTTTCCAATCCCCAATATCCCTGATGCTGATGACTCTGGATCCCGATGGCACTGATGGGGACGTCGGCTTCCAGCAGTTTTTCAATCAGTTCCGCATAAGCTTCGCTGGTATTGAAATCATTGATCAAGAGAACCGCACCGGGGTTGGATTGGGAGGCAGCCTTGAAGACTTCGCTGACCAGTCCTACACGTCCTTTTTCCCTGCAGATACGGGTAACTGCATTGTCATATCGGTCGAAATCGGGCATGATTACGACCTCGTTAATGACATCCCACAGATCAATCACGCCGCGGAAGGCAGAAACATCCCGGTGGATCCGTTCCAGCTGCCGACGCAGAATCTCTTCATTGGAAAACTGAAGCAGCCAGGGAGCACAGACGGTATGCCAGCACAGCGGGTGGCCTTTGAGCAGTACGCCTTTCTTTCTTAGCCATTTTGCAGCAGCCATCGTTTCCGTGAATGCGGTCTGTCCTTCTACCGGTTCGTATCTGCCCCAATAAAACGGCAGTGTGCCATAATTAAACAGCGCAAGCCATTTTTCCATTTTCTGCTGCAGAAACTCTCTCTCTTTTTCATCCTCTGTTTTCATCATTGCCACAGCATCAAAAGCACCACAGCCAAACAGAAACTGATGAGAAGTCTGAGAAATGGTGACAGATTCGAAAGCAGCTGGGGTTCCGTCCGGGTGTTGAATCTGTAGGGAAGCGGTTGCTTTGCGGTGCTGGAAGGGATCTGCAATCATAACGGCCACCTCTTTCTTTTTCGGATGTACGATGTCTGGCAGTTCAGCACCGGAGCAAAGCAGGAAGTCCTGGCGATGGATTCTCCGGGAGCCTGGAGGAAAGGACAGCGCCAGTGTGCTTTCCGGCGGAGCCTCCATGGACTGTCTGTGTTCTGCTTTTTTGCAATGGACAAAAACTCACCCTATTCTATTTGAAATGCATGAACAGTTCCCTTCATTTTTTGACTTTGCACTGCTCATTTTTTGAAATGCCGGGGGAAGATTTTCTGCATCAGACGGGGGAATGTTTGACTTTCAGCGGATTCTTTGTTTTAATTTGCTTTGGGGAAAGGTATCCCTCTGATCTTTCTCTTGATTCCAAAGGCGCACATGGAACGATACAGAAAAGCCGGTGATTTGCGCCGGTGCTGATTCCTGCCTGACCGGAAGAGAGAATCCGGAAGGCAGTTGTGAATGAAGGAGCAGTATGGATTATAACATTTATGAAAATTACGGATTTGATCGCATCAGCGCCTTCAATCTTGCTACGGGACTTAAGGACCGCAGCTATCATGCCCACTGGCATCCCTACAGTGAAATAGTACTGGTTGGCCCTGGAGAAAGAAATGTCTTCAAGGTGAACCAGCAGACGTATTATCTGGAGGAAGGGGACTTCCTGCTGGTCTGGCCGATGGAAGTGCACGAAATCATTGATGCAGACAGGGAAAAATCACTCATCATCCAGATCAGCACAGCATTCATGAATTCGCTGTTTGACCTTCAGCGGATCATGCACTTTTATCGGAACCTGCATACGATCTGCGGTCATTCCCATTCTCAGCTTGTTTCCAGGCTGCGGTCCATCACGGATAAAATGAAGGACATCTATCTCTCCGGTGCACCGAATCGGGAACTGTGCTGCTGTATGCTGCTGATGGAATTCATGCTGACGCTGGATCAGCACAGGGAAGAATTCATTTCGGAAATGGGCCGGGAAGCATCGTACAGTTACACGGATACAACCACCCAGCGGATGATCCTGGTCACCGACTATATCAAGAACAATCTTACAGCGGATGATCTGTCAGAGAGTGCAATGGCCAGGATGGCCGGCATCAATAAAGACTACTTCTCCAGACTGTTTCACAGCATTACCGGGCTCAAATACAGTAAGTGGCTGAATACGGTCCGTATGGAGAAGGCAACAGAGCTTCTGGCGGATCCGAAAATGTCGCTCACTGAGGTTGCAATGCAGTCCGGTTTTCAGAGTATTTCCAGTTTCAACCGGGTTTTCCGGGAAGAGAAGGGAATGCCTCCAAGGGAATACCGCACCTTTTTTCTTGCTCCGGATTCGAAGAAAGACCGGCAGAAAGGGAAAACCTGGGAAGACGAGCCCAGGGTATTCTGAGAAGACAATTCCGGCTGGGGGACAAGGTATGGAGGAAAACCGCGGAGTTTTACAGAAACCTGAAGGGGAACGGAAATACGGAGAATAGAACTGCCCGGTATCTGTTCCTTCGAGGGAAAAACAGCGGACCGTTAATTCAATGGAAGAAAGAAACATCCTGTACCACAATGATCAATGTGGTACAGGATGAATTTTTTATAAGTTCTGAAGAACTTCCATGGAATGGAGGAGACGATGCAGGGTTTCCTCTTTTCCGAGAAGGTAGGCCATTTCGAAGGCTCCGCCCGGAGTGGCAGCCTGACCGGTAATGGCAATCCGGAAAGGCCAGAGAACCTGGCTGGTCTTCATGCCGGAGGCGGGAATGGCAGCCATGATGAGGTCATGGAGGGTCGTCTCGGACCAGTCAGTGATGCGGTTCAGCAGGGGATAGATGAAAGCCAGAGCATTCTGTGCAACGGTGATCGTGGTTTTGCTCTTTTTGTTGACATAGAGTTCTGTGTCAAATTCAGGCATTTCAGCCAGGAAGCGTACCATATCCGGCAGCTGATTGAACACTTCGGTACGGCCCTGCAGCAGCTCGCAGAGGCGATTGAGGTCAACTTTTTCCGGATCCAGCACCTGCGTCAGCCAGGGCTTGGCCATCTCGGCATAAGTTTCCGGTGCAAGAGCACGAATGTAATGGGCATTGAAATAGGTGAGCTTGTTCATGTCGAAGATCGCAGGGCTCTTATTGAGACCGCGCTCATCAAACAGATTGATGAGGTCTTCCATGGAGAAGAATTCCTCGTTGGTGTCCTTGGGAGCCCAGCCCAGCAGCGCGATGAAATTGATGATCGCTTCCTTCAGGTATCCCTTTGCCAGAAGATCCTCAAAGGAGGGATCGCCATGGCGCTTTGAGAGCTTCCGCGTGGCATCTTTCATGACGGGCGGAAGATGCAGATAGAGGGGAGGCTGCCAGCCAAAGGCCTCATAAAGGAGGTTGTACTTTGGAGCAGAGGAAAGGTATTCCGTGCCTCTCGTCACATGGGTTATTGCCATCAGGTGGTCATCGATGACGTTGGCAAAATTGTAGGTGGGCAGGCCGTCCGCCTTGATCAGAACATTGTCGTCCAGCGTGTCGCAGTCGACTTCCACATGACCGTAAAGGAGATCATCGAAAGAAGCTTTGCCGGTGGTCGGCACATTCTGACGGATTACATATTTTTCACCTGCAGCGATGCGGCGCTTGGCTTCCTCAAGGGGAACTTCATGGAGGCATTTCTTGTTATACTTCCAGGTAATGCCCTTGGCTTCTGCTTCCTTGCGCTGTGCATCGAGGTCTTCCTTGCTGCAGAAGCAACAGTAGGCAGCGCCTTTTTCAACCAGCTGCCAAGCGAATTCGGGGTAGATATCCCTGCGCTGCGTCTGAATATAGGGGCCATAATCGCCGCCGATATCCGGGCCTTCATCATAGTCAAGGCCGGCCTGGTGCATTGATTTGTAGATGAGGTCTACAGCACCGGGAACTTCACGCTCCTGGTCGGTATCCTCAATGCGCAGAATGAACTTGCCATGATGCTTTTTTGCAAGGAGATAAGTATAAAGAGCGGTGCGAAGTCCGCCAAGATGCAGATATCCTGTAGGACTTGGTGCAAAACGGGTACGTACTTCCTGGTCCATAAATGTGGTACCTCTTTCTAAACGGTTTACTCCGGTTTATAGCTGTCTTTCAGGGGAACAACGCGGTTGAAAACGGACAGAGTGTCTGTGGAGTCGGGATCCTTGCAGAAATATCCCATCCGCAGGAACTGGAAGGATTCTCCGACTTTTGCAGATGCCAGATAGGGCTCGGCATATCCATGCAGGACTTCCAGAGAATGGGGATTCAGACGCTTCAGGAATTCTTTTCCGGCGGGCACTTCGCTGTCGCTGTCTTCGTCTGTGTCGACTTCGACATCCGGTGCTTCATCCAGCATGAGCACGTCATACAGACGGGCATCGAAAGGCACGTTCTGTGTAGCACTGACCCAGTGGATCGTTCCTTTGACCTTGCGCTCAGCGCCTTCGGAACCGGACTTGCTGGTTTCATCCACGGTGCAGCGGATACAGGTAACCTCACCATTTTCGTCGGTGTCATAATCGACACACTTGATGATATAGGCGCCCTTCAGGCGGACTTCGCCATCCGGCTTCAGCCGGAAGAATTTCTTGGGTGCGTCTACCATGAAGTCTTCGCGCTCAATATAGATTTCTCTGGTGAGCGGAATTTCATGCGTGCCCATTTCCGGAACCTTGGGATGGTTCTCGATGGTGCACATTTCGCAATGTCCCTCCGGGAGATTGGTCAGAATGACTTTCACGGGGTTCAAGACGGCCATTGCACGGGGAGCCTTGTCATTCAGGTCATTGCGTACGCAGAAGTCGAGAAGACGGCAGTCAACCACAGAGTCGGCTTTGGAGACACCGACGCGGTCGATGAAATCCCGAACGGCGGCAGAGGTGAATCCGCGTCTGCGCATGCCTGCCAGCGTGGGCATCCGGGGATCGTCCCATCCTGCAACGTAGCCTTCTTCCACCAGGGTGCGGAGGTGACGCTTGCTCATGATGGTATTGGTCAGATTCAGGCGGGCAAATTCAATCTGTCTCGGTTTGTGCTCGAATCCGCAGACATCCACGACCCAGTTGTACAGAGGACGATGGATTTCATATTCGAGAGAGCAGAGGGAATGGGTTACGCCTTCCAGTGCATCTCCGATCGGATGAGCGAAGTCATACATGGGATAAATACACCACTTGTCGCCGGTCCGGTGATGGGTAGCATATTTGATCCGGTAGATGGTGGGGTCGCGCATATTGATGTTCGGCGAGGCCATATCAATCTTTGCACGCAGTACCCGCGAACCTTCGGGGAATTCGCCGTTCTTCATGCGCAGGAAAAGGTCCATGTTTTCTTCCGGCGTCCGGTCCCGGTAGGGGGAATTCTTTCCGGGCTCAGTCAGTGTGCCGCGATAAGCACGGATTTCCTCTTTGGACAGATCATCCACATAGGCCAGTCCGCGGCGGATAAGATCGAGAGCATACTCGTAGATCTGATCATACTGCTCGGAAGCATAATAGATATTTCCGTATTCAAAGCCAAGCCAGTGGATATCATCCTCGATGGCCTGGGCGAATTCTTCCTTTTCCTTGGTGGGATTGGTGTCGTCAAAGCGCAGATTGCAGACGCCGCCGAAACGTTCTGCCGTCAGAAAGTCAACAGACAGGGCCTTGACGTGGCCGATATGCAGATAGCCGTTCGGTTCGGGCGGAAAGCGGGTCTGTACTCTGCCGCCATTCTTTCCTTCGGCCAGATCGGACTTAATGGCTTCCCAGATGAAATTGGATTTGGTGTTGAGGTCCTCAGCCATGGTTTTCCCTCCAGTTTTCTATTGAAAAGTTATCCTGCACAGTATACCGCAGGTGTAAGATGAAAAGCAATGGTACTTTATGCCAAAATTAATTTATTTCATGGAAGAAAGGCAAAAAAGACTGTCAGATGTCTTCCAACAAAGCAGAGCAGAATTTGGGCATATGGATAGCGGAAGGGGTTTTGAGACGGAAAACAGGAGATGGAGCTGGAACAGTATTCTTCCCTTTCCCGGCAGGATGGCATTTCTTTTGGACTACGGGAGGCTTGCGGAACGGATCCCGGAGAACCTGAAAGATGCAGGCATCAGGAGACAGGGGCGGGGAACCGGCAGGGATAAAGGAAAAGCCCGGATTCCTGCACAGATCCGGGCGGATAATCAAAGCCAGATGGACGTGTCCTCGGAGGTATCCCCATACAGCATGGTATGCAGTTCTTCCATTTTACGGTCCAGCTTTGCAGTCAGTCTGGCGCAGGCGGTGAGCTCTTTGTTGAGTTTCTCCAGCTGCTCCGGTGAAAGGTCCTTTTTGTATCGGATCTTGTATTCAAGGCTTGCCCAGAAGTCCATGGCGATGGTTCGCAGCTGTACTTCGGTCAGTACCATGATCCGCTCCTGTCCTTTGGAGATGGGAACGCGCACGATGAGGTGGAGGCTCCGATAGCCGTTCTGCTTGGGATTGGCAAAATAATCCTTGCGCTGTACCAGTTCAATGCCGTCCTGGGAAAGAAACAGGTCTGCCAGATCATAAATGTCCTTTTCAAAGGAGCAGATTACCCGCACACCGGCGATGTCCCGCACATTTTCCATCATACTGGCCACTGTCAGGGGACAACCCTTGCGTTCCATCTTCCGGAGAATGCTTTCCGGAGTCTTGACCCGGGAACGGATGTATTCAATCGGATTCCGGTCCCGGTTGAGGGAAAGCTGATTGTCCAGAATACGGAATTTGGTTTCCACCTCCATGGTGGCGCAGTGGTAGTCGGCAAAAACCCGCCGCACCGGATCGAGCCCCTTGGAGGAAACGCCGATGATTTCTGCGAAGGAGAGCTCCGTGGATAATTCATCCAGGGCTTCAATGGAATCATAATCAGACATGGACATTCTCCTTTACAGGCGGTTCCAGTCCGTCCCGGAAGGTCATCATCATTTCATGGGTCAGGCTGTAATCCTTTCCCTGGCCGGTAATGTCTTCCCGCTTCACCCATACTGCTTCTTTCAGCTCCTGCTGATCCAGCCGGATGGCGGTGCTTCCGGACACATCGCAGTAGAATCCCATGAGAAGATCATCTGCAATGCCCCAGGGCTGCGATTTGTAGTAGCGGATGTTGCAGACCTGCAGGCCGGTTTCTTCCATCACTTCCCGGGCAACCGTTTCTTCAAGGGTCTCTCCGATCTCCGTAAAGCCGGCAACCAGAGCGGGCATGGCATTGGGGCGCCCTGCGTATTTGGTAATGAGCAGCTCATCCCCGTGAATCACTCCGACAATGACCGCCGGTTGGATATGGGGGTAAATGACGCGCCCGCACCGGGGACACACGAGACTGCGCTCACGTTCACCGGGTTCGGTGGGAGAAGCACAGCTGCCACAGTAACGGTTCTGCTGATACCAGCGGGTCAGCTGCAGTGCCGTGTAGATTCCGAAGTAGGTTTCGCGATGCATCCGGGAATCCATCCGGAGTGCCTGCAGGCTGAAGAAGGAAGTGCCTTCCGGCAGCTGTGTGAGGTCTTCCGGAACGCCAAACCAGGGGGTTCCGTCGAGAAAGAAGAGAAAACGATGGGAAGGGAGAGAAGAAAACTCACCGGCAAGGGGAGGAAGGAGGCCATCCTCCGTTTCCCGGAGCAGTACCTGATTGCCTGAAAAGCAGAGGAGGGGACTGTCTGTCTGGATGCCGACCCCGGGCCGGAAAACATTATCAAGATGATGGGGCGCGATATCCTGGATCATTCTGGATCACCGACCTTTTCAAAAGCCAGGCGTGGGTCATGATCCTCGTGGACATAGATGATGCCGCAGTAGGAGAACCCCAGTTTGCGAAGGAGATTCTGCATGACGACATTGTCGGTATGGGTGTCAATCCGCAGGTGACGGCACTGGGAAAAGGCCCAGTTGATGCAGAAGGCACCGGCACCGTGAACCTTGTGACTGGTTGCAATGCGGTGAACCACGCCGTAGGGGGAAGGATCCTTCCACTGTCCGTTTTCAATCGTGGCATAGGTGGGTTCGATATCCGGGCCGGCGATATAATAAAACACTGCCAGTATTTCCGTGCCATCCACACAGACATAGCTGTGGCCGCTGGCAATATCCTTTTCAATGAGGGAACGGGGCGGCCAGTTGGTTGGTCCCCACTGGTTGGGGTTGCCGTGAGCAGCCATAAAGGCTCTGGCGTTTTCGTACAGCGTCATGACGGTTTCAAGGTCCTGCGTTGCAGTGTGACGGATTTCCATATAAACCTCCATCTAATTGAAGATGCATGCATTATAAAGGCAAAAAAATATCCGGTCAAGATTCTTCGGGGAGGCCGCTGACCGGGGAACGAAGCAGGTTGACAAGCAGAAAAATGCGGTATATAGTGCCAGAGTAAAAAAAGCGTGCGATATCAAAATACGCGGATGGGAGTGAAAATATGGCATTCTTGCAGCAGGGAGTTCTTTGGGACGGCCGTTGGAATTTTCCGGCGGGAACACATGCGGAGCTGAGAGGACAGATTAACCGCTCCAGACGGGTCAATATCATGGCCGGGAACCTGGTGGGCAATACCCGGTCGGATAAGATGGGAATGTCTGCCAGAGTATGGAAAAACGGCACATGCGGCTTTTCTGCAATGGCGGAGTATTCTGCAGAAGCCGGCCACCGGGTCCTCCAGGCCGCTGCGGACAATGCCGCTTTTATGGACAGCCACACAGGAAAGAATGTTCCGCTGTTTCCGGCAGTGGCACCGGTGGATATCTCCTGCGGGGATATCATTGAAGAAACCGAACAGAAGACTTACATTGAGTTTGCACGGGCACTGGATGCCTATGTGACAGAGCATTGCCCCGGAATCATTTCCCGGACGCTGGTGGCCATGGAAGATTCCCAGGAGAAGGTGCTGGTCACCTCCGACGGTGTACGTACGCATACCACCATTCCACGCTCCTACTGCTATGTCATTCTGACAGCGGAAGGCAGGGACGGAAATCCGGTGGAGCGTTTCCAGGCCTTCGGCGGAAAAGGAACATTCGGAAAGAACTTTACAGCACCGGAGGCATATTATGAGGCCATTGATGCGCTTTATGATTCCCTGATGCTGAAACGCGAAGGCGTTTATCCGGAAGCAGGAGTGAAAACCGTTATTCTTGGAGGAATGATGACCGGGATGCTCAGCCACGAGGCAGTAGGCCATACCGTGGAAGCGGATCTGGTGCTGGGAGGCAGTGTTGCCGGACACATGCTGAATAAGCAGGTAGCCAGCGAGCTGGTGACCATGACGGATTTTGCCGGATCCGCATTTGGGGAAAGCACACCGCTTCCGGTTTACGTGGATGACGAGGGAACACCTGCAAAGGATGCACTGCTTATTGATCACGGAATACTGGTTGGATACATGAATAACCGGGAGACGGCAGCCCGCTTCGGGATGGAACCTGCCGGAAACGCCAGGGCCTGGCAGTTCTCGGATGAGCCGCTGATTCGCATGCGGAACACGGCGGTACATCCGGGTACCAGCAAGCTCGAGGATATGATTGCTTCGGTGGAGGACGGTTATTATCTGATCAGCTCGAATAACGGTCAGGCGGACACCACCGGGGAATTCATGTTCGGAGTGACACAGGGATATGAGATCCGTCATGGAAAACTGGGAAGAGCGCTGCTGGATACGACGATCTCCGGCGTTGCTTTCGACATGCTGAAAACCGTGGATATGGTGGGGGACACGCTGACCTGGAGCAGCTCCGGTTTCTGCGGGAAGAAGCAGCCAATGCCCGTCGGCATGGGAGGTCCGGCCTTGCGGTGCAGAGTCATGATGGGAGGACGCTGAAATGGAAGAAATGAAGGTATTGGCCAGTCGGGTCCTGAAGGAAGCACTGGCGCAGGGAGCGGACGAAGCAGCAGTTGTGCTCAATGAGAGCGAGAAGCGGGAATTCAACGTGGAAGGGGGAGCCTTTACGCTGATGCGCACCCTGGTTGACCGGACGCTGAGCGTAAGTGTTTATAAGGACCACCGGAAAGGAACCGTTTCCCTGAACCGTTTTGACGACGAAGCGCTTCAGGAAGCGGTGCGGGGAGCCATGGCAGGATGCCTGAGTGCCCAGCCGGATCCGGACTGGGAGATGAATCGCGAGGCGGACCACCGTATCTTTTCGGAGGGAACCGTCGACTGTGATCTTGACATGCTCTTCATGCGGTCCGAGGAGCTGCTCAGGAATGTCCGGGAGAGGTATCCGTCCATTCTGATAGAACAGATGATTACCGACCATGTCTGCGGAAAAGAAGTGTATATGAATACCCACGGCGTTACCTATGAGGAGAATGCCGGATGGTATGCATTTTCCCTGATGTATTCCGCACATGAAGGAGAGAAGGGCACCTCTTTCTTCTCCTCCGATGTGACGCTGACCGACCTTTCCCGCCCCGTCATAGAATGCGGCATGATTGATAAGGAACTGTCGGATGTTGTACGGCAGCTGGATGCAAAGCCCTATGCAGGAAAGACCGAGGGGACGGTGATCCTCCTGCCCGGTGCGATGGCCAGTCTGGTGCTGGGGACGGTCATGGGCTTTATTTCCTCCGGAAGCCTGATCGATGGCACCTCGATCTGGAAAAATGCGCTGGGGGAACAGGTGGCAGACGAACGCCTGACCTTCTCGCTGAAGCCGCATGATCCGAGGATTGTATGCGGTCAGCAGTTTACCAGTGAAGGATATCTGACCGAAGACTGGGACGTCATTCAGAAAGGCCGGCTGATGGGATTTGCGCTTTCCCAGTATGCGGCCAACAAGACCGGCGGAAAGCGTGCAGGCAACCAGACTTCTTCGGTGATTGTGGAAGCAGGTGCCGAATCACTGGAGGATATCATTGGCAGAACCAGGCACGGCATCCTGGTGGGACGCTTCTCGGGCGGTCAGCCAACGCCGGCCGGTGACTTCTCCGGCGTCGCCAAAAACAGCTTCCTGATTGAAGACGGACGCATTTCCGGTGCGCTGACAGAGACGATGATCAGCGGAAATGTAGCCCGGATGCTCCGGAACATCGAGGGCATCAGCAGGGAAGTGCTGGAAGACGGAGGGGGCTCTCTCCCATCCATCGCCTTCGGAGGAGTTACCATATCCGGAAAAGCGTAGGAAAATGGAAAACCGGACGCAGGGAACTGCTCTCAGGCAGCCTGCAGTAGGATTCATCCTCAACGAACAGGCGGAAGGGCGGATGCCGGGCTGCGCCAAAACAGTGCCGGCGATTTCCGGGCAGAGGCTACACACAAAAAGAGCATGGAATGGACCATGCTCTTTTTTATGTGGGAAGAAAGAAGGCGGTATCGGAATGATCGCGATTTCCGTTATTGGTGATTCCGGTAATAATTGATGAGGCAGCCATCCACGATGATCTGCTTTTCAATATCCGTCAGGTCGCCCACGGAAGTGTTCAGGGAGGTGACACTGCCGTCCGCATGGACAATGTAGGCCGGGATGGTCTTCTGTCCGGAGAGGAGTGCCGAACGGAGGGAAGGAACGAAGATATAATCTCCCAGGGCAAAGGATTCCGGATGCTCTACCAGGAAAGGCGTCATTCCCCAGTTAATGCAGTTGGAACGGTAGCGTTTGGTGGCATACTGCCTTGCAAAATTTGCACTGCCGCCCATGACCCGCTGGCAGCTGGCTGCCTGCTCACGGGCGGAGCCGTCACCGGGCATATTGGCATAAATGGCGGAGCCGATATCCGTATGCAGCGGATCATTGGCAATGCCGGCACGGGTGAGGGCATCATATACCGCGAGTATCTCCGGCGAGAGGGTCTGGCTGTTTTTCCGGTCGCGTTCGGCCTTCCGGAGCACTTTGCTCCGGGGAACGTAATCGGGATCCCGGCGGGAGAGGGCAAATTCGGAAAGGCGCTCGGGATTGGAACGATAGGAGGAAGTTTCTCCGGACGGAATCAGTTCGTCGGTGGTGGTAACCGGATCGGTAATGTAGGAGCAGATTCTGACCAGCAGATCCTCCGTGAGCTCCGGCATTTCCGGCCAGTCTTTGATATTCGGACCGAACTGAAGGGGAGCTTCGGGTTCGGGACGGGAGTATCCGTTATAGACACGCTTCTCATAAATACCCGCGTCATAATGATAGTCCGGGTTGGTGTACCGGATATCCAGATCGCTGGCGGCGGTCAGTCTTCCGCCGTTGGCTGCGGTGGCAGCGATAGAGCGGGCATCCATCAGGGCGACTGCGCTGATCTGGCCTTCTCCTGGCTTGCTGCCTTCCCGGTTCGGGAAGTTCCTGGTGGTATGGCGGATGGAGAATTCACCGTTGGCAGGGCAGTCTCCGGCTCCGAAGCAGGGACCGCAGAAGCATTCGCGCATCAGGGCACCGGCAGAAATAAGATCCGATGCGGCGCCGTTACGGATGACCTCAGCCAGGGCAGGCATGGAACCGGGATAGATGCTCAGGGAAAAAGCACCGTTGCCGCAGCTCCTGCCCCGCAGGATATCTGCTGCAGCACAGATGTTTTCAAAGGTGCCGCCGGCACAGCCGGCAATTTCTCCCTGGTCCACATAGATATGTCCGCCACGGAGCTTGCTGAGAAGGTCCATGTGCACGCCTTTCAGCTGGGCATTGGCGCGCTCCTCCACGCTGTGGAGAATGTCAGCCGCATTTTCCTGCAGTTCATGGATCGTGAAGGTGTAGGAAGGATGCATGGGCATGGCAATAGTGCATTCAATGGAAGACAGGTCCAGCGTGATGCAGCCGTCATAGTAGGCAACGGCTTCCGGCGCAAGGGGATGATAATCCTCCGGACGGCCATGCATGGCAAGGTATTCCTTCGTCTTTTCATCGGTTACCCAGATGGAGGACCAGCAGGTGGTTTCCGTCGTCATGACATCAATGGCATTGCGGTATTCGAGAGACAGATTTGCAATGCCCGGGCCCACAAACTCCATCACTTTGTTTTTGACATAACCGTTCTGGTAAACGGCACCCACCAGGGAGAGGGCAACATCATGGGGGCCGACGCCCGGCTTCGGCTTTCCGGTCAGATAGACGCAGATGACCGGAGGACGGTTAAAATCATAGGTGCGGCCTACCAGCTGCTTGGCAAGTTCTCCGCCGCCTTCTCCGACGGCCATGGTTCCGAGGGCGCCATAACGGGTATGGGAATCAGACCCCAGAATCATTTTGCCGCAGCCGGCCATGGCTTCCCGGTTATAGCTGTGAATATTGGCAAGGTTCGGAGGAACATAGATACCTCCGTATTTGTGTGCGGCGGAGAGAGCGAACTTGTGGTCATCCTCATTGATGGTGCCGCCAACGGCACACAGGCTGTTGTGACAGTTGGTCATGACATAGGGCATGGGGAAGGAGGTCATGCCGGATGCCCGGGCGGTCTGGATGATTCCCACGTAAGTGATGTCATGGCTGGTCATGGAGTCGAACCGGAGACAAAGTGCATCCATGCTGTCACTGGTGTTATGTGCCTGAAGGATGCGGTATGCCATGGTACCGCGAACAGCGGCATCATGATCCACAGACAGGCCCGTTTCGTGGGTGAGCTGCTGAGAATCCGTATATACGGAAGTGCCATTGGCCAGATAAACGCCGGTGGAAGAAAGTGTGATCATGGGAAAACCACTCCTTTTTTAGAAAGGTCTAATTTGCAAACCACCTGTCCTTCAGGACCTGAATGAGCTGGGGATCAATGACTTTGCGGCAGAACAGATGGCCGTCTGACGTGATTGAGGGAAGATCCGTAAGATCGAGATAAGCAGGAAGCCCGCGGGAAGGATTGTCCCAGATGGAAAAACGAAGGTCCTTTCCGGTGACTTTCTCCTCATAAGGGGTGTCAAAAAAGGCATTCTGGAAGAAGAATTCCTCGGGAATGTAGGTAAAACGAAGCTTTTTCAGGAGTTCCGTGCATTGGAGTGCATGGGCGGCTGCTTCGCGGGGAAGGGAACCATATACCATGCCCTTGCGTGGAAGAACCAGGTTGCGGTGAATATGAAGCAGATCCTGAAGGCGGTCAAGTCTCCCGATCAGGTTCTGGGTTTTGTCGCCCATATCCCGGTAGTTGATAAGGTGCATAAAATAATAATGGGTATAGCGGGCGGTAAGTTCCGGATAATCTGCCGTTACCAGGTTCTGGAGCCAAATGCGGTCGTCCCCTTCAAAAAATGCGGTGAAATCCTTCATGGAAACGGTTGGAAAATCCTGGGCACTGATGAGATGAAAATGGGTAATGCTTCTGTCTGAAAGCAGCAGACGAATACCACGCAGCAATGCTTCAAGATGATATATGCTGCCCCAGTTGGTTCGGTATCTGGATTCGGCCAGCACGTTGTGCATGCGGTTCCACTCGGGAAGATAAGCATCCAGATGTGCAGCCCGGTCGAGATGCAGATAGCAGGGCCCCAAAGCACTGTAGATGGACAGGGCCTCAGAAATCACTTCTGGTTTCTGGTAGGCGGACAGGATAAAAGCGTGCACGGAAGGCCTCCCTACTTTTTGTTCTGAACATAGCGGTATCATAGCACACTTGTTCTTAAATTGAAAGCACGGGAAACCGCCGGTGGATAAAGGAGCCGGATACCCTGGGGGCTGCCGGTTGCACAGGAGACAGGGGCTTCAGGAAAGTGCTGCCCCTGCAGACGGCAGGGCACGGGGAAAATAATTCGGAAAAGAGAGGGTGGCGACCGGAGACAGGAAAAGGATATCGTTTTGCTGAAAAACGGAAAGGAAGGCGGGAAAATCCGATTCTGGGAGAAGGGGAACGGGCATGGAGCGGGAAAACCGGCTTCCGGTGTGAAAAAATGAACAGAAGACGTTTGCAACGCGCTGCAAAAGCATCCTTGTCAAAAAAAGACCTAAAAAAGGCAGAAGACATTTATGAACATTTGCAGATGGAAAAATCTTATAAATCTGTGCTAATATTAGGATGAGGGAGTAACAGGCACGTTTATGCGTGGAGTTTTGTCGTCATCACGGAGGCTTATCCCGGCAAACTTGAAATTGTGAGACTCAGCTGGCTTGACCATGACGCGTCTCCGTATATAGACAGGGTATGGCGGGAAGCCATGCTCTCTTTTTTTACAACCGGAAAGGCGGCAGGTGCCGCCTGAGAAAGGAATGAAATTATGACAATCTGGGAAGTAATTTCCCTTCTGGGCGGTGTTGGACTGTTTCTGTATGGCATGACGCTCATGTCTACGGGGCTTAAAAACGCAGCAGGCGATCAGATGAGGGGCATTCTCGAAAAAGTAACCGGAAACCGGCTGGCAGCGGTTGCCATCGGCATTCTGGTGACGATGCTGATCCAGAGCTCCTCGGCAACGGATATGATGGTGATCGGTTTTGTTTCGTCCGGACTCATGACGCTGTTGCAGGCTGTCGGGGTCATCATGGGCGCCAATATCGGTACAACCATCACGGCGCAGATCACGGCTTTCAATCTGACGGCTTTCGCTCCTTTTCTTCTGTTCATAGGGGCCGTAATGAACCTCTTTATGAAGAAGAACCTCGTGAAAAACATCGGTGCCGTGATCCTGGGATTTGGCATGCTGTTTGTAGGAATCGGCCTGATTAAAACATCGATTGTTCCACTGTCGGGCAGTCCCACGTTCATTTCACTCATTGCAGGTCTCTCACATCCGCTTACTGCAGTGCTCTTCGGCGTACTGTTTACGGCGCTGCTGCAGAGTTCTTCTTCTTCGGTCGTAATTTTCCAGGCATTTGCCGTAGAGGGGCTGCTGACATACCAGCAGTGTGTTTATCTTGTTATCGGTGCTGCAATCGGATCCGTGATGCCGAATTTCCTGGCATCCCTGACGACAGGGAGAAGCGGCAAGCGAACAGCGCTGCTCAATCTGTATTTCAATCTGGCCAGAGCGTGTGTGCTTCTTCTGCTGATTTCCATTTTCCCTGTTATCCTGGAATTCATCCAGAAGCTTTCCCCCAATGATATTGCAAGACAGGTGGCTAACACCCATTCGTTCTTCGCCATATTTGCAGTGGCCATCATGCTGCCTTTTGCTCCGCTCCTGGTTCGTTTGTCGGAGCTGACGATTCCGCTTCAGGAAAGCGAAACCCGCGCCCAGGAAGAACAGCGTCTTGTCTATCTGGTGAATGTGGAGAAGAGCGTTCCCGCCGTGGCGATGAAGCAGGCACTGCTGGAAGTGAACCGTATGGGCAGGATCGCAAGGTACAACCTCAAGGATGCGCTGGACTACTTCTTTGACAGATCCAATACGGAACTGGCAGAAAAAGTGCTCGTAACCGAGAAGACGGTCGATTACCTTGACCATGCCATTACGGACAAGCTGGTGACGCTCCGCAGCCTTCAGCTGTCTGAGCGGGACCTGTTCCGTCTGTCCAAACTGATGCGGGTCACGTCCAACTTTGAACGGATCAGTGACCACGCGGAAAACATCATTGAATTTGCAGAGAAAATCAAGAATGCAGGGGCAGTCATTTCGGATATTGCCATGCAGGAACTCAAGACCATGGCGGACGAAGTACTTGCGACACTGGATATTTCCATGCAGGTTTTCGAGGAAGAACGGTTTGACCGGCTTCCAGAGGCAGAAGCGCTTGAGCAGCGTGTGGATGACATGCAGGAACAGTTCATCCAGAACCACGTTGAGCGGCTGATGAAGGAAAACTGCGATCCGCTTGGCGGCGTCATTTTCACAGACATGTGTACGGATCTGGAGAGATGCTCTGACCAGGCCATCAATATCGCAACGGCACTGGTAGGGATAGACAGCCACACCGGGCGGTAATCCGGGATAACGGTAAGAATTTGCAGTACGGTGCCCCATGGGAGAAAAGCAGGGAGCTTCTTCTTCCATGGGGCATTTCCAATCAGAAAAATACAGGGTGAACCAGACTGTTCTTGACTGACCTTCTTTATGTTCCGATTGACAGCAGAGGAAAAAGGTGGTAAGCTTTGCCCATGAAAAAGTATTTTTTTAAAGGAATCAAAAAGATTCTTCTTTTTTTCAGGAAGTTCTGGCACTCAAAGAAAGAGAGTGCTAGCAACACTTCGCTTGTGGAGGAAAATATGTCTGTTATACCGATCTATAATATTCTGGTTCTTCCGGAGACAAACCTGTTTCTGAAAACGGAACAGGTGCAGCGGGTGATTGGGCGCCAGCCTTTTGTGGACGAAAAGATCATTCTTGTGCTCCAGAAGGATAAAAGAGGAACTGAAAAATTAACGGCAGACAGCTTCTTCCCGGTTGGCCTGGCGGGTGTGGTAACGCAGGTTAATCCCAATGGCTTTTTTGTTATCCGCACAAGGAACCGCGTAAATCTTGAAGAAATACGCATTGAAAACAATCAGATTGATGTTCAGATTTCAAGACGGCAGGACATCGAGGACCGGGATCCGGAAAAAGAAGGGGAGAGGTTAAAACGCATTAAGGCGGAACTGGTTCATTTTGCCGATGGATTCCCGAACGGAAAGTTCACGAGAAGCTACATTGCCCAGCTTAACAGCATGGAAGAGATCGCAGTCGCCATGTCTCCATGGATGATCAACAGTACGCAGGAACGGTATCGTCCGCTGGAAGAGGACAGCCTGAATGCGCGCTCGGAAATACTGGAAAGCATGATTCTCGAAAATGTCGAGATGAGCAAGGTCAACAAAGAAGCGCGAAGTGCTCAGCAGGAAGATTATCAGAAGCTTTATCGGGAGAGTGCCCTTAAAAAACAGATGCAGTATCTCCAGAATGAACTGGATGAGATGCATCCGGAGGAAATGTCGGACGCCCGCAAATTCGAGATAAAGATCGAAGAATCCGGCATGAATGAAACGGCAAGGCGTGAAGCCACCAAGGTGCTTAACCGTCTGAAGCAGGATGGCAAGAACACGCCGGAATCCGGGATGCTTTATGATTATCTTGACTTTGTAACCAGTCTTTCCTGGCGTAAGGAAGAGATGCCGCGCATTTCTCTGGATGAGGCAGAGAAAGTACTGAACGAAGACCATTACGGACTTGGCAAGGTGAAGCAGAGAATTCTGCAGCAGATCGCAGTGATGAACCTTCGGGGAAAACAGTCCGGTTCCATCCTTTGCTTTGTCGGTGCTCCGGGAACCGGAAAAACCAGCATTGGGCAGAGCATTGCCAAAGCACTCCACCGGGAATACGTCCGCGTATCCCTGGGCGGAGTCCGGGACGAAGCAGATATTCGGGGACACCGCAGAACGTACATCGGGGCCATGCCGGGCAGAATCATGGATGGAATCCGCAAAAGCGGAGTCTCCAACCCGGTCATGGTGCTGGATGAAATTGACAAGCTGGGGAATTCTTATAATGGAGATCCGGCCAGCGCTCTGCTGGAAGTCCTGGATCCGGAGCAGAACAATACGTTTACCGATCACTACATGAATGTGCCATATGATCTTTCGGATGTTCTGTTTATCTGCACCGCCAATACGCTGGACAGTATTCCGGGACCGCTGCTGGACCGTATGGAAGTCATCCGATTCACCGGATATACACCGATTGAAAAGGAACATATCGCCAGAGAGCATCTTATACCGAGAGCAGAGGAGTCCGTGGGAATCACTGCGGAAAACCTGACGGTCACCGATGAGGCACTGGCAGCCATCATTTCGGATTATACCCGGGAAGCCGGGGTAAGAGGCCTCAAAAAGTGCATGGATACCCTGTGCAGGACTGCTGCAGTGCGTATTGTCCGGGGGCAGGAATCCTGTGTCGTGGCAACTCCGGAGAATCTCCGGGAACTCCTGGATGCCCATCCTATGCCGCATCGCCATGTTCCCGAGAGTGCAAGACCCGGAGTGGTTACCGGACTGGCCTGGACAGCCGTTGGAGGCGAAATCCTTTACATCGAAACGCTGGCAACCAAAGGCAACCATCAGCTGATTGTAACCGGCAAGCTGGGGGATGTCATGAAGGAATCGGCGATGATTGCCGTAAGTCTGGTTAAGGCATTTTTCCCGGAGGAAGCCGAAAAGCTGGAAAAACAGGATCTGCATATCCATGTTCCGGACGGAGCTACGCCCAAGGACGGACCTTCTGCAGGTGTTACCCTGACTACGGCGCTGGCTTCGTTGGTTTCCAATGTACCGGTTCCGCCTTCGGTAGGAATGACGGGAGAAGTAACTTTACAGGGAACGGTGGGCGCCATTGGCGGCCTGCCGGAGAAACTGATGGCAGCAGAACGGGCTGGCGTGACGAAGGTCTTCATTCCCCAGGATAATATGGAAGACCTGCGGGATGTTGCGCAGGAGGTCCGCGAAAAGCTGACGATCATTCCGGTTACCCATGTGGAACAGATCCTCAGACAGCTTTCCATTCTCTCATAAAAAAATTAAAGCGGATCAGCTGATCCGCTTTGTTTTTTATTCGTCCTGAAGGCGCTTTACCATGGCTTCCATGGCGGCAGCGCTGTTAAAGTTCGTAGGAATGATCTCCGTGGCAGGAATGGAAATATCAAACTCATCATTCAGGGCACCGATGAGCTGAATAATATCCAGGGAAGAGAGAATTCCGTCATCGATTAGGGTGGTGCAGGAGGCAAAATCTACATCGTCTTTAATGTCTTCGAGAAGGGAAAGAATAGTGTCAAGCATAATGTAATCTCCTTTTTTAGTTCATGGGACAATTGAGAAACGCACTTTCCTGTGCGCTGCGGGCAAGGTGAAGGTTTCCGTTTTCCTTGAGGACGATGGCAGGAAGACGGCGGCTGAGGAAGAGCGCTGGCGCTTCGGTGACACTGTATGCACCGCAGTGATGGAAAGCCAGTATATCTCCGGCAGCCAGTCCGGAGAGCGTCATGCCGCGGACAAGAATGTCTGCTGTGGTGCAGAGGGATCCGCAGAGCATCCATTCCCGGGGTTCCGTTTGGTCTGTGGAAGGCAGATGGGTGATCACCGGCTTCCGCATTCCCATGTTGCCGCCGTAATAATTGAGATGATGGATGCCGCCGTCCAGAATGGCGTACCCCTGATCGCAATTGATCTTGGTATCCATGACGCGGGTCAGGAACGTGCCGCAGGAGGAAGCAAAGAAACGTCCCATCTCAATGGTCAGCGGAAACTGTTCTGCAACGGAAAAAAGCGTGGGGGCAAGCTCTCGGAGAGGGGAAAGGGTATCGCTGAAATCCTCATTTTCAAAATAAGGGTAATAAAGACCGGTTCCGTATTCCAGGTGCTTGATCGAAAAGTGTTTTTCCTTTTCCAGCATATGGCAGAAGGCAGTCAGCCTGTCGAGCTCTTTCTGCTGGCTGGTCAGCTTTTTGCGCTGGGTTCCGGAAAAATAATGAATGCCATAGAAGTACAGGGAGGGATAATCCTCCGCATGCTCTATCAGGGAGAGAAGGTCCTTCTCGTCCATGCCAAACTGGGACCCGGCAGTCAGCCGCAGCAGAACCGGAAGGTCATGAATGCCCATGTCTGCGGCACATTTCTGCAGCAAGAAAGCGTGCAAAACGGATTCTGCAGTAAAAAGGCGAACCCCATAAGCGAGCGCTTCCTTTATATCTTCTTCCGTTTTATTCACTCCGGACAGGAGAATGGCCCCGGCAGGAACGCCGCACTGTTTGCAGATCAGAAACTCACCGGGACTGCAGACTTCCAGCAGAGGGACCTCTTTGGCCATTCGGGGAACCAGAAAGGGATTGGCTTTGATAGAATAGCACAGCGGAATGCGGTCCTGGAGGATTTCCCGGCAGCCTGCGATACGGGCTGCCAGTTCATCGGTGTCGAAAAGATAACAGGGGGTGCCGTATTCCTGCACGATGGAGGAAAGCTCTGCTTTATCCATGACGTTTTCCCTTCCTTTCCAGGTAGGAAGTCATCAGTGCCTGCCGGTCTATTTTCCCGTTTTTGTTGAGCGGCATTTGTTCAACGGTGGTGAATACATTGGGAATCATATATTCCGGCAGATTAACCTTGAGTTTTGCAACAATATCGTCTTTGGTGGCATCTCCTTCAATGAATGCAAGAATGCGCCCCTTGTCACTCAGATAAAGGCAGACGGCACGGTTGACTCCGGGAATCCCGGACAGAGCCGTTTCGATTTCGCCCAGCTCGATGCGGTGTCCCATGTGCTTGATCTGGAAATCCTTCCGGGTGACATAGACATATTCGCCCCGCTCATTGATGCGAACCAGATCACCGGTCCGGTAAATCCGTTCATCATAGTCGGTATGCAGCGGGTTCTGGACGAAAGCCTGACGGGTACGCTCAGGATCCCGGTAATAGCCCAAAGCAACGGAGGAACCGGCTACGCAGAGCTCACCCATACCGCCGGGCTCGCTGACTGCTTCATCGTTGTCTCCCAGCAGGATCAGGCGCTCATTGGGGAAGGGGATGCCGATGGGCAGGGTTTCATCCAGCGCAAATTCCCGGTCCACAATGTAATAGGAACAGTTGCAGGTTATCTCCGTGGGGCCGTACAGATTGACATAGGTAATGTCGGGCAGGGCCTTCTGCAGTTTCTTGAGGTGTTTGATGGGCATGACTTCACCGGAAAACAGAATCGCACGGAGCTTTTCCGGCTTACGGTAATCAAGGGCGTTCATGGTGGTCAGGAAGCAGAGTGCACTGACTGCCCAGACCATTACTGTCACCTGGTGATCGCAGAGGTAATCCATGAGCCGGACGGGCTGCGTAAAATATGCCGTGGGGATAATGAGTACCTGGGCACCGGTGAAGAGGCCGGAATAGATATCCTTGACCGAAACATCGAAGTCAAAGGGAGCCTGATTGGCCAGCACATCGTCTTCGGTGATGTGGAAGATTTCCGTGAAGCAGGGAATAAAGTCCATGACATTGCGATGGGATACCACCACGCCTTTGGGCGTTCCTGTACTGCCGGAAGTAAAATTGACATACAGCGGATCGATATCCAGCATATTCTGACGGATGGTATCCAGCAGGGAAGGACAGAGATCTGCCGCTGTCAATTCCTCAATGAGCAGAATTCTGCCGGTGTAACCGGTTGCCAGAAGGTCTTCCCGGTGTTCCGAATCGGTTACGGCCACCGGCGTGCCCAGATGCTCCAGCATGGCGGCAATGCGTGCTACAGGAAGCCTGGGATTTAACTGGGAATAGGCGCATCCTGCATAGACTGCTCCAAGAAAGCCGACGATAGCGGGGACTCCCTTATCGAGATAAAAACCGATGACGCTGCGGGAAGGAATCAGGGAAATCAGAGCCCCGGCAACCCGCTGTGCTTTCTGCTGGAGCATTTCAAAGGAAATGCTTTCCTCCGGATCGGTGAAAGCGGTAGAATCCGGATGCCGGCGTACCGTTTCCTCAAAATAATCGAGAATGTTATAGAACATGGTATACCTCAACTGCTAATTATCATAATTGTAGCGGAGCCGATAATAGTCTTCGTTGTAATCACCGGGGTAATCATAATAGACGGACGGCGCATCCGGGTTTTCAACGGAACGTGCGTATACCCTCAGCTGACAGCCTTCCGGAAGATGATAGACAAAGTTTGGATCCGGATCATAGTCTCTCAGAAGCGTTTCCTTGCCTTCTGCGTCCCGGAGGACGAAGCTGTACAGTGGTGTGGTAATGCTGCCCGTATTGCATTCTGCAAGATAGGTATCAGGCTCTTCCGTGGGAATTACCCAGGCGTTGACGATGTAATCAATGGACCGCAGATAATGCCAGCTGTTGTAATGGAAGAGATCGCTGACATCTTCCCCTGCGCGGACCTTGTTGAAAACCCGGGAGAAGGCTGCAGAAAGGGTGTCGGATCCTTCGCCGTTCATATGGTAGAGATCAAAAAAGGTCTCATCCATATTCGGGAGCAGCTCCGGTGTGGCATACTGGAAATTGTAGCAGGGGATGCCTTCATCCTTGCAGAAATGCATCAGGCTCTCGGTATAGGGAATAAAGGAGACTTCTGCCAGAACGTGGGAAGTATGGTTAGGACAGACAGCCACCATAAAATGGGAGCCTTGGGACTCAACCAGATCCCGGTATTCGCGAAGCATTTCCTTGGAACCATCCAGCAGAGGGAAATAATCATAGGGAGCAATCTGTTTGTACATGTTGGTGCGGATAATCTCCCTGAGCTCCGCATTATCCTGCGAAACGCGGAGGTAGCCGTTGCCCATGTACTCAAAGCCTTCATCAAAATCTTCGCTGTATCGGGCAAATGCTTCCTCGGGATGATGGCGCAGTGCCCAGGTTTTAGAAAGGTCTTTCAGGGACGTGGGATACATGGTCCGGAAAGTCAGGGCCCTTTCGATATACTGACCGTCTTCCCTGCAGGTGGAAAAATAATAACGTCGGAGAATCTCCGGATCCTGAAGGAAAGGAGAAATCTTAAACCAGGATTCCGTGCTTTCCTTTGTCGAATTGAAGGTATAGGGCTCCACCACCAGAACGACCCATTCCGGATGGTTCGTCTTGTACATTTTCTGTGTAAGGGCATAACAGCCCTGCAGGGAGACATTCGTCGCGGTGACGTTCCCGGCTTTGAGTCCGGTTTCCTTCGTCAGAATCTCGGGATTAAAATGATAAAGAACAACGGAGGAGCCCACGACGGCCAGTTCCATATCATCTCTGGAAGTAAAGTCATGAAGGGTGATGGCAGTTACGGTGTCCGTCTTTATCAGATTGTAATCCGCAAAGAGCAGTAACCCTGCCAACAGGACAAAAAAGAGAACAAAACGGAGAATGGATTTAAACACAAAGGCCTCCGAATCTTGAAAAGAAGAAGAATAGCTTCCGTTTTACAGACTGCAGACTTAGAAAACTGCGTACATGAAACCGGAATTCTCCGGGTTCAATCCGGTGAAAGTGGCGACGACAAACAGAATAAACAGAAAGAGGAGACACCAGCGGGGGACAATGTGAAGTCCCAGAACCCGCTCTCTTACAGGAACCCCGCGCTCTTCCAGAAGGGAAATGATCAGCAGCAGGACGGCAGAAAAAAGGAGGATGTGCGTATCCCGTGCAGAAAGTCCCAGAGAGAGAAGAAGATCACTGTTTACCGGAACGGAAACGGTCAGTGTACGTTTGAAAAGGATGAAGGCATCCAGTGCATGCTCGGAACGGTCAAAAAACCAGCCGATGTTTACAATCAGGAAGGTCCGGAGAACCCGGAATACATGGAATCCGGGACTCGCGGCAAGGGATGCGTGTCCGGTCTGAAAACTCTTATACTGCGGTTCCAATAAAGCGGAAACAGCCAGAATCAGGCCATTGTAGAGTCCCCACAGGACATAGTTCATCTGGGCGCCATGCCAGATACCCACTAACAGAAAAACAAGGATGTTGCCGAGGGCTGCAGGCAGGGTTCTTGCCAGACCGGGATGCTTCGTCTTCAGCGCTTTGGAAAGACGGGCAACCGGTGCGCACAGTGCAAAGGGATAGAATACATAATCCCGCATCCAGGATCCCAGACTGATATGCCAGCGCCGCCAGAAGTCACCCAGTGAGACGGCAAAATAGGGACGCCGGAAATTGGGAGTGAGCCGAATCCCCATCATTTCTGCAATGCCTGTGACAATGTCAATGCCGCCGGAGAAGTCGCAGTACTGCTGCAGCGAGTAAAGGAGAACTGCAAGGACTATGACAAGCCCTCCCTGAGAGGATGCATCTGCAAATACAGCAGAAACAAAAGGCGCGGCCCGGTCTGCGATAACGCGCTTCTTGAAGAAGCCGAAAAGAATGAGAAGAAGTCCCTTCTCAAACTGTGCCATGTCAAATTCATGGGGTTCGTTCAGCTGGGAAGCCAGCTGATCATAGCGTGCAATCGGCCCCTGGATCAGCTGCGGGAAAAAGGAGACGAAAAGGAGATAGCGCAGCGGGTTCTGTTCGGGCTGTATTTTGGCATTATAAACGTCCAGAAGATAACCGGTGGACTGAAAGGTATAAAAGGAAATGCCAAGAGGAAGCAGGAGATCGATGGGGCGATCCATCAAGGCAAAGAGCGGCGGAGTATACTTGAGCAGGGCAAGCAGACCGAAATTTAAAAGCAATGCAGCAAGCAGCCAATGGCGCTGCTGATTCCGGACTGCGTTTTTGTACTCTTTACGTGCCTGCCCAGTCAATCCTTCGGAACGTATCCGTTCTTTGCTTTTTACCGAAATGGAAGAAATCTGCTTCGCAGCGAACCAGGTGGAAAAGGCAGTGACAAATAAAAAAGGCAGAGCTTTTATACCGGAATAGGCATACCACGCAAGGCTGATAATCAGCAGGAAAACCCATTTGATCCGTCTGGGACAGAGACTGTACAGGAAAGCAGCAGCGACACCGACGCCAATCAGCTGAAAAATAGACATGAAAACCTCATCACTGGAAAAAATATGGTGTAAAATGTGCAGTAAAAAAGGAAGAACCGAAGGCAGGGAAATGCTGCCTCCATTGCAGAATGCAACTACATTATGCTTTTCCACAGGGAGAAGACCGCATGATCTGAGGCATGCTAAGACACCGCGGAAGGTATGCGCGTCTCTGAATTAAGCTGACAAACAGATTATATTATGCGATGAAACAGCCTCATTTGTCAATCGTTAACAGTAAAAAGCAAAAAGAAAGAGCAGAATTTTGCCCGTTTTAGGCAGCAAACTCCATGCAGGTGAAGGGGATACCGGGAAAGCAAAAAGGGTGTACTTCGTGTATTCAGCCGGTAAGCGCTTTCCTGACAAACAGGACGCGACAGGATCAGGAAAACAGGGTGCGGCAAGTCTTCATGACATGAAATTCTCAGGGACAGAAGTTCTTATCAGGGAGGGGAGTGCAGGACCTGCAGAAAAGACGGCTATTCCGTTCAGGATATGTTTTCCGGGCGCTTCCTGACGCCTGTAATCCGATGGCAGCACGTTACAGCCTTTCTGGAAAGGCCGGAGAAACAGATAATCCGGGAAGAGGTGTCAGGCGGAGGAGATTCAGCGCAGCGGAGCCTGTTACTTGATGGGGTATCGGAATCTGTGTATAATGCAGGACAGGGAAACCGCAGAAGAAGGAATGCTGCGGGGGATGATCAGGCGGAAAAACTACATGTTTTCTGCCTGTAAAGAGTACGGAGAAAGAGAGGAAAATCGTGAAGAAATGGAGATTTGTACTCCTGCTGGTGGCGCTGCTGTGCACCGTATCAGAGGTAAGGGCAGCGGATATCCAACTGGCGGAAGTGACAGACGTAACAGAATATGTGACATTGCGTAATAAGCCGGATAAAAAGGGAAAAGCATTGAAAAAGATTCCGCTTGGCGCTGTGGTGACGGTGCTGTCGGAACCGGAAAATGATTTTACACAGGTTGCCTATCAGGGGGAGAATGGATTTGTTCTCGAAAAATACCTGAAGAGGCAGAGAAAAATGGAGGGCGAACTCCTTTCCATGGACAGCGCCCTGACGATCCACCTGAATCTTTATCTGACACAGTTTACTTCGCAGGGCTTTGCAAGAGATACCGCTTTTTTGCGGGATGAATGCACGGACAGGGAAATGATTGACGCAGCCATCGGAACGCTTGTATATACGGAAAAGGCGGAAGCAGAAAAAGATGGTCAGGGAGTACGCATTCCTGGGAAGGAAGTATACGAAGCTGCAGGCCGGCTGTTTGGCAGAGAGATCAGCGACATGCAGTCAGGCAGTTATCCCTATGTGGATGGATATTACCTTGTCAATTCGCCATCTGGCAGAACGGAAGGCGGATTCGCCAGTGTAAGAGCTGCAGAGGACCTTCATGACGGACTCCTGTTTGTCTGGTTTGAGATTTTTGCGGAAGGCCAGAAATGGACGCCGGAAGGCGTTTGTATGTTCAGTGTGGAAAGCGCAAGAACCAATTATCCGAACAGCCTGGGATACCAGGGAATGGCGCTGATTGATACGGGGAATGATCTGACAGACCGCAGCAGATGGCAGATCCTTCAGTAACAAGTCTTCAATAAATAAAAAATCCGCTGGAACTCCAGCGGATTTTTGAATAAGGCGATTCTTACTCGTAGATTATGGTCACGTTCTCGAGGCCGGCATTGACAACAGCGTCATTTTCCATAACGGTGTTATCGATGGTGAGGGTGCCATCCTTGATAGCAGCCATCAGAGCTTCATACTCGGCAACGGTGAAATTCTCGAGGGACCAGGTGTCAACCGGCAGGCCAACAGCGTCATCATTTGCGCCGAGGCTCATGTTGATGCCGCCGATTTCGGCCCACTCACCAGCATAGTACTTGGTGATAGCCCAGTTGGTAGCAGCGGTAATGCCCTTGAGAGCGGAAGTGATAACATACTCGGATTCGTTGCTCTGGTCAACGTCAACACCGATGACAAATCCTTCGTTGGCAGCGGCAGCAGCAGTGATGGAGCTGAAGATGGATCCGCCGCAGGAGAAGATGACTTCGGTGCCGCCCATGTACCAGCCATTGGCCATGGTCTGCAGTTCCTGGGAAGCTGCGAAAGCAGCGCCATACTGCCAGGTGTACTTCAGCTCAACTTCAACGCCCATTTCCTTAGCGGCAGCGCTGACGCCCTGAGCAAAGCCATAGCCATAACGGCAGCAAGCAGCATTGGTTCCACCGCCGCCGCCCATGAAGCCGAGCTTGGTGAAGCCTTCCTTAACGATAGCATAGCCGGCGAGGTAGCCGCTCTGCTCTTCCTTGAAAGCAATAGGAGCAACGTTCGTCAGGACGTTTCCGTTTGCATCGGTCTGCGTCCAGCCATCGATAAATACCCAGTTGACGTCCGGATATTCGGCAGCAGCACGGGACAGGGCGGAAGCCTGCAGGAAGCCTGCACAGACAACAACCTTGGCACCAGCGTCAGCAGCAGCCTTCATAGCATCATAGCGATCCTCATCCGTAGCCTGCTCGCCGTTCGCGGGCTGATAGTACTTATAGGAAAGTCCGTTGTTGGCGGCATAGATCTTGACACCATTCCAGGTGCCCTGGTTGAAGGACTTGTCCATGAGCTGTCCAACGTCGGTAACGAAGGCGAGTTCATATACGCCATTGGCATCGGTCATTTCATTGGCGATGTCGTCCGGGTTGACAGACTCTGCCACTGCAGCAAAAGCACACAGTGCCAGCGCGAGGGTCAGGAGCATGACAAGAAACTTTTTCACGATGTTTTCCTCCTTTTTCTTGCCGGAAGTGCAATGCACATCCATAAGTGACGGGCATAGTATAACATGTTGTTACGAGTCTTTCAAGAAGTTAATAAAAAGTTGTGAATTTAATTTAACAATATGGTTAAATGATGAAGAAACAGTTTCTGATAATATAAGGAAGGAATCTGAGAGGATGGCAATGTAGGAATCCACCGCCGGGAGAAAGCTTCAGAAGGAGAAGGATGCCCGGACAGACCGTTCCGGGAATATGGTAATACGGTTGCAAATAAGATGGCTTCATGCTATGATGAGCGCACTTTGTTTCATTAGGAAAGGATTTCTTTGTGAATAACATGTTGAATAAAAAAGTCAAACTGCTGCTATGCTGGCTGCTGGTATGCGCCGCAGTCTGGATATTCTCTGACAGGGAAGCGCAGACGTATGTTTTTGAGGGAGAGAACCTCCAGACATTTGTGGAAAGCCTGGAGGATGCTGAAACAGCAGAAAAAGAAGCCCTGGACCGCATGTATCTGGTGCAGGCGGATGCAAACCGGCGAACCAACAGCGGGATTTGGGGCGACGAAGAGAATAACGCCAGAGACGTTGTGGTTTCGAGGCGGGCGATGGACGAAAACGGGCTGAACCTCATGTGGGGTGACTATGATATCACCCTGACGCTGGCAGAGCCGGAGAAATTTGAAGGGGAAGTAGTCTGTGCAGGAAAATCCCGGCTTATTGAAAACGGGAAGATCAGCACGGACGGCCAGACGGAGGTCCATGGCCGTTTTACCGTGAAAGAATCGGTGGAAAGCATCCGTTTCGCTACGAATGCACCGGACCAGGTTGTAAGTGTTACCGTTTCCAAATGCGGAACGACCATCATTGATCCCGACCTGGTTGCATTCATGATTCTTGCAGGAATCGCCCTGACGGTGCTGATTATTCTCTCGGAGGAAAATCGCAGCGACAGCAGGGAGCGCCGCGGCGCGGCTTTGATCCTTCTGCTCCTTATTGTTTTCATATCCGGCCCCATGATGTGGCGGGGGGTATATGACGGGCATGATCTGCAGTTTCATGCAAACCGTATTGAGGGCATTGCTTCTGCGCTGAGGATGGGGCAGATTCCGGTCCGCATCCATGCATCCACACTGCAGGGCTACGGATATGCGGCTTCCATTTTCTATCCGGAATTCTTCCTGTATTTTCCTGCGCTGCTGCGCAATCTCGGCATTACGCTGAGCGGTGCCCTGCGCATTTTTGTCGTGGTCATCAATGCGGCGACGGTATTGTGCTGTTATATCAGCATCCGGAAGATCAGCAGACGCAGGGACCTTTCCCTGGCAGTGACCATGCTTTACGTCACGAGCAGCTACCGGATTGCGAATCTGTACACCCGGGCAACCTATGGGGAAAGCCTTGCAATGATTTTTTTCCCGCTGCTGATCTGGGCAATGTGGGAAGTTCTTGAAGGCGATGAAAGCAGATGGCCTCTTCTGGCCCTGGCGATGACATGCATCTGCGCATCGCACCTGCTCAGCGTTCTTTTCTGCACGGTGTTCTGTGCACTGGCAGCGTTGCTCTGCCTGCCGAAGCTTTTCCGGGAAAAAAGACGCATTGTTTCCATACTGCTGGCGGCAGGAGTAACGGCGGTCTGCTTTGTGGGTTTCCTGATTCCCATGCTGGACTATATCCGCGATGGAATCAACACCAATGTCTCCCTGAATCCGGAAAAACATGCCCTTCGTATGGGCGGCTATATGATCGCATTCCCTGGCCTGAAAGGCTGGGTAGTGGAAAACTCGGATGATTATGCATATTCCGTCGGTGTCATACCCGGAATGGCGATCATGCTGGGCATTGCGCTTTTCGGAATACGGCGCTATCAGGAAGGAAATCTTGCCCGCAATGCGGAAACGGAGAAAATGGACAGGTTCTGTACCAAGCTGCTTCTGCTGGGCGGGCTGGCAATGTTCATGGCAACGGATGTTTTCCCCTGGAAGTTCATACGCACGCACCGGCCTTTCACGACGGTGGTAGGGCAGATGCAGTTCCCGTGGCGTCTGATGAGCGTTGCCGTACCGCTTCTTTCTGTAACTGCAGCCTGGGGCGCATTGCGGGAAGAAAAACTGAAAAAGACAGCGATGACGGTACTTGTTACGGTAAGTGTACTTACTGCATCCTATACCATGCAGTCGCAGGTGGAAAGGCTCCCGCTTCTTTATCAGGACAGCTACATGACTTCCTTCGTCGGACAATATGAATATATCTATTTCTTTACCCAGAGCGAGGCTCTGTGGCCGGGAGACCTGCGGGTAAAAGGAACGGATCCATATGAAATTACTGCCTATGAAAAGAATGGAAATGATCTGACATTTACCGTCAAGACTACTCCCGGAGAGCATAGTATTGAACTGCCTCTGCTGTATTATCCGGGTTATGCCGCTGAAGGGGAAGGATGCGGCAGCATTACCATGGCCCGGGGCAATAACAATGTAATCCTGCTGAACGTGGAAGATATGTCTGGGGAAGCCTCTTTCCACGTATGGTTCAAGACGCCTGTCAAATGGACAGTGGCAACGCTGATCAGTACCTGCGGCGGCATTCTCCTCCTTCTCCTTTCGGTTCTTGATATGAGGCGCCATAGAGAAGCTAAACCGGAGCTTGATTAGGCAGGCGTCCTCTCCAACACATTTGTCGTGTGAAGGCTAGAAAAGAGGGAACGGCGCCTGTTCCTGAGGATGCTTCCGCCCGGGATTGGCGGAAAGAATGGAACAACTGCAGGCAGTCATATTGCCTGCAGTTGCCGGATCCGGGGGAAACTTCAAAATGATAAAGAAAACACCTGACATTTCTGTCAGGTGTATCGTTTAGCATCTCAGTTGTAGCTGGGAAGGTCAGGACCTTTCTCCGCAATCCAGCCGTTGACAAACTCCAGAACTTCATTGACATCCAGACCATGTACCATGGAAGCCTGTTCCAGACTTTCGCCCTGAGCGGAAGGACAGTGAACACAGCCCATGCCGCAGCCCATGAGGGCGATGGAGGCAGAAGGATACTGGCGAATGATTTCACCGACGAGCATATCTTTCGTCACATAAGGACTGGTAATGAGTTGAGACATGGAAATTCCTCCTTGTATTATGCACTATAGCATGACGGACGTAGTTTATCATGTTCTATCCTTTTTGACAACCGAAAAGAAACAGAAGTCAGTAAAACAGCTGAGGGGAAAAAATGAACGCAAACATCAATGTGTCCGATGTTCATCTTAGTACGGAAAGACTTCACATCCGGCCTTTCTGTGCGGAGGACCTGCAAAGTTTTTATCACTACTTTTCGGAGGATGTTGCAGAGCCCACCGGACAGCGGGCACCGAAGAGTCTTGAAGAAGCTCAAATCCTCCTGGAGCAGATGATCCGGGAGAAAAAAGAGCTTGCGCTGGTTCTTGAAGGGGAGGCCATCGGGTCCATAGGAATCGGAAAATATCGGGAAAACGAAATCCCCGAGTTTTCGGATCTGTCCTGCCGCCAGGTATATTATGCGCTTTCCAAAGAACACTGGGGCAAACAGCTGATGCCGGAAGCGCTTCAGGCAGTGCTTCAGTATCTGTTTGAGGAAGCCGGGCTGGACGCCGTGGCCTGTGGACAGTTTGAAGAGAATACCCGTTCGGCACATGTCCAGATGCGCTGCGGATTTACTTTTCTCCGGCGGATTTCCTATGTGACGGGTTATGGAGAAACCAAAAGTGCCTGCCTGAATGTGCTTTATCGGGAGGATTGGCTTCTCCGGGGAGGAAAGGGAAGGAGGAGGCGCTATTTATGAAAGAGCTTTCTCAGAAAAAAATCGTCTGTATCCTCATCGCTTCAGCTTTTCTGCTGCTTCTTTTCTGCTCACAATGTTCACCGCTCTTCCCGCTCAATATCTGGGATGATGCCAACTGTCTGCTGACGGTAGGGCGAATGATGAAGCACGGTGCAGTGCTGTATCGGGATGTTTATGAGCAGAAAGGTCCGACGCTCTATCTCTTACATTGGATTGCGGCATGCATTTCCGAATCCGGCTTTTTGGGGGTATATCTTCTGGAAGGCTGTGCACTTTCGGCGGTGATGGTACTGGCATACCGAATGATGGCGAGAAGGCTTTCTTCTTTCAAGGCATTCTTTGGCACTGTGCTGGTGGCCGCACTGCTCGTATCGTCCCCTGCTTTTGCAAGCGGCGACAGTGCGGAGGAGTTCTGCCTGCCATTTATCATGGCTTCCCTCTATATGATGGATGAAAAGGAACTGACGACCCGCAGCATCTGGCTCTGCGGTCTGGCTGCGGGCTTTGTGGGAACCATTAAATATACCATTCTTGGGATATGGCTTGGAATCTGTCTGGCTGTTGCTGCTGCAACCTGGCAGAAGGGGGGAATTCCGAAACTTCTGCACAGTGCTGGGACCTTTCTTGCAGGCATGATGATTCCCTTCCTCCTGTGGACCGTATATTTTCTTTATCATGATGCGCTCGGTGATGCTTTTATCGCGTATATCGTCAATAATACGCTTCATTATGCAGGCGCCATAAGAATGTCCGTGGCGGACACGCTGCGTCTTTTCAGAGATAATGCATGGTGGGGAATCTTTGCAGCGGGCGGATTGGCTGCCATGCTTGCGAGTCGAGAGGAGCCTTTGACACTCCGTATTGCTGTAATTTCAGGTGCTGTAATCCAGCTGGCGGTATTGCTGTTTACCGGCCGCATGTGGCCATATACCCTTCTCATACTGACGCCTTTCACCTTTATCGGCCTGATGGAAGGAATGGCTCTGCTGGACAGGCATGCGGCATGGAAGGGGAAAGCATTATTGCTGCCTGCTGCTGCCTCTGTCGTCTGTATCGCGGCAGTGCTGCTGACGCCCAATGCTTTCCTGCGGTTTGTGCCATTGGAGGAGACGGTTCAGGGCCGTTTGGCTGCCGCCATGACGAAGGGAAGCTCCTTGCTGCAGTACAGCCATCTGGACGATGGCCTTTATCTGGTAAGCGGTGCACTTCCGAAGAACCGTTTTTTCTGCAGGCTGAATGTAGCCTATGATGAAATGACAGAAGAACTGGACCGCATGGTTGCAGACGCAGAACCGGATTATGTCCTTGTTACATGGCGGGAATTGCCGGAGCAGTTTACAGGATATGATCTGATTTTAAAAGATGTAGGCTATGATGACGATCACCGTCTCAACAAACTCTTCTATCTCTACCGCAGGAAATGAATGTCTTCTTCCAGAAAACGGTTTGCGTTGCAAGGACGGAAATCCTATCCATCCGGCACGGTGGGAGAACCGGGCGAGAATAAAGGAAAAGTATTCACCGAAGAGGAGTATTGTAAGCATTCCGGCAATCACAGGGACACAGAAGCAATACCACGCAATCTGATGCGATGCAGATTGCGCGGTATTTTTATATGGACAGTGTTTTCGATTTACCGGCGACTGGAAAGGAAGTTTTACAGAACCAGTTCGTCCTGGATGAAAAGGTGATAACCGTTCGTTTCGATCTGATGCAGGTTTCCCTCGAACGAAGTCAGATAGCTGTCGGCGGTCAGGGTCCATATGCTCTCCGCATCCATTGTCAGCAGAACATTTCCGCTGGTTCCGTCTGAGTTGATCGATCCTGTAAAACTGGAATTCGTCAGATTCATCGTCAATTCAGAAATGCTGTCAACGAATACGGAGCCTGTCAGCAACTGGTCTGTGGCATTCAGCGTACAGGTGCCGCCGTTCCTGCCATCCTTACCCCAACGGCCGGACGAAACAATCAGCAGCTTTTCCGTATCAGACAGGTGGAGCTCTGCATTTGAGAGGTTGATTACGCTGGAAGTATTGGTGCAGTAAAACATGGCTCCGTGTTGGGAAGTCATTTCACCGCCGTTCATGGTGAAAACACTGGTTCCTTCTTTCGCATCGCCGGAAGCGCTCTGGTACAGCAGTACATTGGCATGGATGCTTCCGGCTTTACTGGATTGATCATTTCCCTCGATGATGACATTGTTCAGGGTTACACTGTTTTTTCCTTCAATGATCACCGCACGGGATTGCTCAGAAATGCAGGTTGCATTACTTACGGTGATATCCGCCGTACTGTATATGGCAGGACAGCCATTCTTTCCGGTGGATGTATAGGTGCCGCCTTCAAGAAGGATCGTGCCGCCGCCGCGGTCTGAGCGAATGGCTGCTTTGCTGGCACTGGTTACGGAGAGCTCACTCCCGTAAAGTGTTCCGCCTCCGGCAACCTGAACACCGCCTGCACCTCCGCCCGTGACGTTTATGATGCAGTTGGAGAGGAAGATGATCCCCTGGTCATATGCAAATACGCCGGTTGCATTCTGGGCGCTGGACTCGATGACGGAATCTGAGAGGGATAGTTTTCCCTGATCGTAAACCCGGACGGCCGAATTCACTCCGGTGAAGCTGGCGGAATCTGCACTGGAAGCACTGCCGTCTGTTTTGCGGATAACCGCGTCCTGAATAGTGACATTGTCCGTACCGCATACCTCTACGGCACTCTGATCTTCCAGAGCTGCCGTGTAAGTATTATCTTCAGCAAAAGCACTGGAGGCGATGAAGATCAATGCAAGTATGGCAAACAGATATTTTTTCATGGCTGATTTTCCTTTCATGATGATTGAAGAAACAGAGAATGTGAAAACGGATCCACTTCCTGAACAGGATGAACCTGCATGAATCGATCTCATCCCATTCAAAGGTTTTCGTACGGAGGAACGAAAACCCGGAAGCATCCGTCGAAGAGAGATAGGGGCAATTTCGGTTCTTGCTTTTCGGTGCCCTGTTTTTTTTAACCTTACATTATCTGATTCGGATTTGCAGGTAAAAAAAATGGGGTTAAAAAAAATCCGTTCACATTTTTGTGAACGGAGAGAAGACTACCGAGCTGGTGGATTTTCCTGGGCATTGGGTGCATCATCATGATTTTCTGTTATCATCCCATCTCCCTGTTCTCTTCTAAAGGAGGAGGTTGAACTTTGTTCAGGACTGCTGTGCTCAGGGGAGAAGTCTGTATCTCCAGAAGGAAAATCCGGGAAGGATGGGCCAACAGTATCGGGGGATGACTGGACGCTGAGATAGGAAGAATCATTGGGGATTACCGGAGAGGAAGGCGGCACCTCCATGGCAGAATTTGCAGGAGGAGTGGTTAACTGCATTTGTCCGGAAGTGTCAGTCCGGGGATCGGTTGTTACAGAAGAATCCGTGTGAGTTTTAGGTGCCTGTATATCTGATGGCTGCGGGTCCGGAGAATCTGTTCGGCTCTGATCTGATAGGCTCTCAACAGGATCAGCACTTATATTTCCATCGGTTTCCTGTACTGGATTATCTTTGGAAGGAGCAGAAGCAGGATCATCGGGTTTTCCCAGCATTTCCCGGACCGGCATTTCAGCAAATTCCGCAGGCTCCCGTTCACCGCCTTCACGCTCCCAGACAGCATAACGGCCGATGCTCATGTGATTATCCCGGGCACGCTTTGCAGTTGCGCGGTCCGAATGATCAATGCGATACTCCAGAGAGGGATCCTTTTCCATTGCATGAACCATGCCGTTTTCAATTTCCGAAGTCAGTTTTTCCTGAAGGTTGCCGTTGTCAGAAGATACATTCATCAGAATATAGTCATCGTTTTCTGTATCAAGAGCTCCTTCCTCTGCAAAGACGGTAATGGTTTTTTCAATGGCTTCTGAGATGGGCATGAAGCGGATTCCAGCATTGTTCAAAGTGTTCACGACATCAGAAGCTGTCTCATTTACCGCTTTGATTTCGAGTACCTGACCGCGTTTGTTAACCGTGTAGACGATGGAAGAATCTGCATCCATACTGATTTCAGCATATGCCACATAGTTTCTGTCGTACCAGAATCCGCCTCCGGTGCTGACCATGAGAATAACGGCAGCGGCGGCAGCTATCCGCTTTGGCTGGAAGAAATGCTTCCTTTCAGGAATATCAATGATTTCTCCAACACTGTATTTTCCCTTGATGTTGCGGAAAGTTCCGTCTTTCAGGAGGACAGCTGCCTCGTTTTTCCGGGTCTCCATTACAACTGCTTTCATTCTTCCCGCTCCTTTCTGATGTAATCCATGTATTCCGCCAAATGTGGATAGTCTCCGTCCAGAATTTCAGTTGCAGCAATAATATACCGGCGATGACGTTCAAGAATCTTTCTTGCAATGGAAAGAGCGAGAGAGATTGCTGCGACTGGAAGACTGTGTGTTTTTCGCATTTGAAGGATCCGCTCTGCAACAGCGAGCATCCAGTTGACTGCCTTTGCACAGCATTTCTTTGTTTTCAGTGCTTTGGGAGAAGCTTCGGCCAGATCGAAAAAGGAGAAGCCGTATTCTTTCAGTACTTCACTCAAATCTTGAATTTCATCCCGGATTGTCTGAGGGTCTTCCTCGGCTTTCTGAACAATTGACCGCTGGATTTCGGTCATGATGCCTCCGGAAGTCTCCTCTGCATCGTCCCAGGTCATGGAATGGCCGGCAGGGATTTCCTGACGACGTCGGGATTTGCTGTCAAAGGAATCCAGGAGTCTTCTGCGGATAACCAGCGATGCGAAGGAACGGAAGCTGCCAGCCTGGGCGTTATAATGTCGCACTGCTTCCCAGAAAGCTACCAGGGCAACCTCATATTCTTCATCGCTGTCGGTGATAAAACGCTTGCAGACGACGGAAGCGCAGCGCTTGATGAAATCTTTGTTTTCATCGACAAACTGGTTCATGACGTCCTCATTTTTCTGCGCTTCCAGTGCGCGCAGATCGGGTGTTTGTTTCGACTCCACTTTGGACGGTCCTTTCTTGATATCCGAAGTCATTCTTAGAGAAGGAAGGCGAAGCCTGGCCTGGTTGCATCAGTATATTCGAAAGTGCGGAGGAAAAAAACGGGGTATATTGCGAAGTTAATTGGGGGAAGATGCTTCCTGAAAGGAATACGGAAGGAAAACTCAGCCGCGAGGGTTAACGCGGATGGGGGAAAGCGTATGTATCAGCTGTGGGATACCGTTTACCAAAAGCGTAAAGCCGTTGGCGCCATTCGCCGCGGAGTGGACTGATCCGCTGGTAATGGTGGTGGTGGAACCGCCCATGACCGGCAAAGCTGCGTTCAGCCCGTAGAAGTTGCAGCTGTCTCCGCCATCGGAATCTCCGCTCCTGGTGATGGTTGGATTGATAAGGGTCGCGGCGTCGGAGGTATTCACCATGATGGCGCTTTCATCGACGGTTGAGGAGCAGGGAAAGAAAGCGTTTTATAAATAGTCTCCTTTTCCGGGAAAACCCTGCGGTGTACGGAGTCCGTTGCTGCGCAGAACCTTGAATGGTTTGTTGGAGATTATAAATGATTCCCACCGATACATGCAATACGGGTATTCTGATTCTCCGGCGGGATGGACTTCACTTTTCCCAGTTTTCTTTTTATTATAAAAAAAGGAAGCGTCTGCTTCCTTTTTTGAGAAATTCAACGTCGAAAACCGCCGGGTCTCTGACCATTTCCAAAGGGATTCCCGTTCTGCTGATTATTCATTGTATTGTCCCATCTTCCGAAATCTCCGCGACCTCCGCCGCCAAAGCCGCCCATGGAGAAGCCGGTCGTAGCGGTGGTAGTCATCTGAACCGATTGTGTGTTTGCTCCCGTTGTGACCAGGTAGGTTTCATTCTCGGTGAAGAGATCGCTGTACAGGACGGCTGAATTATAGCTGCCCAGGTTGGAAAAAGAGAGCAAATTGTTGCCGCTGGAATCGGAAACGGAAAGATCTCCGCCGGATACGGTCAGCATCGCGCCGGGAATGGAAGGATCATTGACACCAAGAGCCATTCCGGAGCTGCCTACAGCCACAACAGTACCGCTGACAAGGGTGAAGCTTCCGTCATAGTCAAGGGCCGCATTGGCACCGGAAGAAGTGCTTGCCACATAAACGGAACCGCCGGTCATCTGGATGTTTCCGTTGATATCAATGCCGTCACCATTGGAGTAAACCAGGATGTTTCCTCCGGAGACTTCCAGGGTACCGGTGGAGGTGGAAAACATATCCATCCTTCCGAATCCCATATTCCCGGATGCCTGAGAGCTGTCACTGGCGGAATCTCCGCCCGCTCCGTTTATACCATCATCAAAGGCGACAATCGAGAGGGTTCCGCCGCTGAGAATGATATCGGTAGCTTCGATGCCTTCATAGGATTCCGTGATATCGATGATTCCATCGGAAAGTGTAAGGGTATTATCCGCATGGATACCGTCATCTCCGGAAGCGATAGAAATGGTTCCGCCGGAAATTATGATATTGTTATTACTGTGAATCGCATCATCTTCACTGTCGATGGTAATGGTGCCGCCGGAAATATTGATGGTATTCTGTGCCTTGAGGCCTTTCAGACTGACAGAATCTTCCGAAGTGGTGGAGCTGTCTGTCATCATGTTGTTGAAGGGATTTTCAGCCGTGTGGACGACAGAGGAAGCTCCATTGCCGGTAGACAGGTTGATGACGCCGCCGGCAATAATGACATTGCCATTTTCCTCATCATTCTTTTTGGTAGATTTGATGGCATCGCCGTTCGATGTGGCAACGGTGATGGTACCGCCGCCGACGATCAGGGAGTCTTTGCCGACAAGTCCGTCCTGCTCAGCGGTAACGGCAAGGGTGCCGTCGACAATACGGAGAGTGTCCTTGCAGTAGATACCGTCTTCATAATTTCCGTTAACAACCAATGTGCCGGTCCCGGTGATGGTAAGATCGCTGCTGCTGTAAATGGCAGCCGTATTATCCTCTGCTTCAGGGGTTTCACTGCCCTGTGTCAGCGTATTGACGCTCATGGGGCACAAGGTAAGAATCAGCTTGCTGCATCCGCTTACCGTCATGGCCGAACCCTGGCTGTTGCTGACAGTAACGCCGTTCAGAAGAAGATATACGGTTCCTTTTTCTTCCAGGGCAATATTGATGCTTCCATCTTCGATGGTTCCGGAAAGCACGTAGGAACCGGCCTCCGTTATCGTAATGCTTTCTCCTGATAACGCAATCTTTTCTGCGTCCTCTGCATCAACGATGGTCAGGTCCTTCATGGAGAACAGTCCGTCATCGTCTTCTGCAAGGCCGCATAAGCTGAAAAGGAATAGAATACCAATAAGGAAAACAGAAATAAAGTTCTTTTTCATAAGATCGCCTTCTTTCGAACAGGTCCTGTTATAAGCTCTGGTGGGTGGGGGTATTATGGGAAAGTGCGACAGTCAGGTTTCCATTGCGGACGCGGATTTCATCCATCATGGCTTTCTGCTGACGGTTATCCTTCATGATGATCTGATAATTCATCTCGAAGACGGTTCCCATGCCGATGCTCTTGATTCCTTCAAACGTGGCTTTTCTGGTGTATTTGGAAAGAATATCGTCAAAGAGGCCCATTTCATCCAGGTCTTCCGGAATGCTGATCCGGAGATGGAGAGGCTGCAGTTTTTCGGAAAGATCGATCCGGGAGATGAGAACCATGACAAGGCATATGATGAGCGTAACAAATAATGCATAAGTGGCATAGGCCATGCCGGTTGCCAGGCCTACCGCCATTGCGAGGAAAACCAGAACGATTTCTCTGGCAGATCCCTGTGCGGAACGGAACCGGACAAGCCCGAAGGCTCCCATGACAGCTACACCGGTCCCTATATTTCCATTAACCATGAGGATGACGACCTGGATGATCATGGGAAGGACAACCAGCGCCCCTGCAAAATGACGGCTGCATGGGCCCGTCAGAAGGGCAGTGGCTGCAATTATCAGACCACAGACAGCAGCAAAGACAAGGAGCAGGAAAGCACTTTGAAGAGACATGCCGTTACTCATATTAAAAAGTGCGGTAAACATGATGGGAATACCTCCTATAGACAATTACTGATTAAGCGGAAAGAATGATATGCTGCGAGGAAGCTGCCGAGACGGTCTCATAAGCATGGCCATACTTGGAAAAGCTGGTCATGGAAATGCCGGTTTCTGTCATGGCATGTGCAAGCCAGAGGGGGATTGCCTGCGTGGTTTTTACCTCCATGAGGCGGGTCCCCGGAGCCAGCAGCAGCGTCCCGTCATCTCCCTTGCGGAGATCCAGGCGATCCATCCGATAACGGATGTTTTTGTCAATGGTGATCCGCAGGCTGTTGACCGATTCCTCACGTTCTGCATAGGAATGACGATCATAACAGAGAACCATTGCTGGGATCAGCTGGTAACGGCTGCGCATATAGTCAATCTCCCGCAGAATCTGGGTTGAAGGAGTTGGTACCATGCCCTTCTCTAGGTAATTCATGGCATCTTCCGCTCCGAGGGAAATCCGGCGCTTGTAAACGATCCGGTCATACTTTTTCTTGATTTCAAGAAAAACAGGATCATTCATTCCGGGAACCCCGTAACTGCGCAGCCGCATCTTTTCTTTATACTCCGGTTTTGAAAGGGCGCGCCTTACGAGAAGAAAATCCGGAGTATCCATATACAGGCTGCAGTTGGTGGAACTGAAATAAATGTCGGGGCACATATATTTTCTCAGAACGGGAAGCAGCGCCCGGTACTGATCTTCGGTCATTAAAAGCTTTTTTTCAATGCGTTCAAAAGTTGCTGTATAACTCATTCTGATGACCTCCTTGCTACAGGTCTCCCTGTAGGATGGCGTAATGATAGCATCGAATTCTGACATAAATGTGAACGAGCCATGAAAGAATCATGGAAAAATGCGAAAGCAATTTGGATTTTTCGAAAGGAATTAATGAAAAATCTGCAGAACCTCAAAGCAGAGGAAAAGGAGGACTGCGACGTGGATTCTGCAGGAAGGATACGACCAAAAGAGAAAATGGGGCATGGACCGGGAAAAGCCGCAATGCTGTCCGCCTGTTCTGAACGGGCTTTTCCCTGGCGGAACGGATGGGAAAACAGGGAAGAATGGCTTTGTATTTCCTGATAAAAAACGGCATGGTCCTGCTGAAAGCGGAGCAACGCACAGGATGAGACCTGGAAACCTGATTTTTCTCAAATTGAGCATTGTTTTTTTCTGCAAAATCAGTATAATGAAAGAAACGGGTGCCTGAGCATGAAGGCGCAGAAAGGAAGAATAAATATGGGAATCTTTGACACCGCAAAGGAAAAGCTCAATGAACTGCTGGACAAGACAGACATTGACGAGAAGATTATTGAAAGCGCAAAGAACGTGAAATCCAAGGTCAGCGACGTACTGGCAAAGACAGATGTTGATGAAAAGATTGTCGAGGGTGCTCAGAATGTGAAGGCCAAGGTCAGTGAGGCACTGAATAAGACCGACATTGACGAAAAGATCATGGACGGCGCACAGAATGTAAAAAACCAGGTACAGGATTTTCTTACAAAGTCCGAAATTGATAAGCGCTTTACAGAGAACGCCAAGAATGTAAAGGATAAAATGGAGGAAACCCTCAGCTCCTTCAACACGGAAGATATTACCGACAAGATCAAGGAAAGCGCTGAAAATATCCGCAAAATGGCGGACGATGCCTTTCGCAAAGTGGAAGACAAAGGGGAAGAAGTAGCTGAAACCGTGGAAAAGAAGGAAGAAGAGTATGTAGTTCGTGCCCCTGCCTTCATGGCAGAAGCAGGCATGACTGCGGAAGATCTGAAGAAGATTGCGGATGAAGCCAAAGCCAAGGCAGAAAAGACCGTTGACAAGGTGGAAGAACAGGTGGCAGCTGCCGAAGACCTGATTGACAATGCCGAAACTGCACTGAAAGAAGATCTGCAGGCGGATGCGCAGGGCGCGGCGGAAGCTATTGACGCGGTTCTTGCAGATGCAGAGAAATCCGCAGAGAAGGCACAGGATGCACTGGAGAATGTTGCCCAGGGTATCTCTGAATCCGTAGAAGAAGCGGGCAAGGCTGCTGCGGAAAAGGCAGAAAGCATTGCAGAGGAGATTAAGAATACGATAGAGGCCGAATAAGCAGAGAGACTGTGTATTTGGTAAGGACGTATCTTTCTCCGTTTAAACCTTTCGATTTGATCCCTTTTTGAATCCGGAAAATTCTCCGGATTCTTTTTTATTATCCACAGAAGCAGAATGGAGTATATCCTGACGGATGGGTTTCTGCCGGTGCTGTGCTTTGGGCCTGCAGGCGGAGAATCCTCACTTCGGCAGCCGGAAAGCAGCGCCGAAGCGGTTTCCTTCAGCCGGCATCCGAAGTCCTCTTATCAGCAGGGAAAGTAGGGAGGAGCATTTGCGGGGGGGGGGG
>CAMVHE010000019.1 GCA_947167215.1 uncultured Clostridia bacterium | reverse complement strand
GCTGCAGCTGGCAGAATTCCATATCCTTGCTATAGGCGTCCAGGAAACGCTTCAGCACTTCCAGCTCTCCATGGCAGGAAAAGCCCAGATGCTTAATGCGTCCCTGGCGCTTCTGCTCCATCAGATAACTGTAAATGCCGTATTTCTTATCGTCCAGATAGGCATCAATGTTCATTTCGCAAACATTATGGAAAAGATAGAAATCAAAGTAATCTACCCCGACCTTTTCAAGCTGACGGGCAAAGATTTCTTTTACCTTTCCCCAGCAGGACGCATCATAGCCGGGAAACTTGGTAGCCACATAGAAGCTGTCCCTGGGATAGCGTGCCAGCGCCCTGCCCATTACCAGCTCGGAGTTTTCTCCATGATAGCCCCACGCCGTATCATAATAATTGATGCCGTTCTGCATGGCAGAATCCACCATGCTCATCGCAGCAGTTTCATCGATCCGGCTGTCATCGCCGTCGATCACCGGAAGGCGCATGGCGCCAAACCCCAGTGCAGAAAGCTTCAGCCCCTGAAAATCCCTGTAAATCATGTTATTATCCTCCACGATATTCTGCTTGTATATCCTGTATGGGTTTCCGGCCGCCCGCAGGATCTTCCTGTTCCAGCTCCGTCGCATTTCCTTCGTTGGGGGCAGCCTGATTCCTTCCGGTCCTGCATCCGTTTGTCTGTCTGCGAAATGCCCGTGTTTCTTTACCGGAATCGAATTTCCCATGCAATTATAACTGTTTTCACAGTTGCATGCCAATAGTTATAATGAATATCATGATATTCCATTTCGGAATTTCATTGAAAGTGATTAAGGAAACCCGTTCTCTGTTCCGGGGCTTTTCGTCATCCCCCATCCCTCATGCTCTACCGGAGGCGAACCTGCTTTAAGAATTCTGCTGAACGGCGCATCTCCTTCTTCCTGCCGGTAGAATTGAAAAGAAGAGCAACTTCTCCCGAACTCCTTTTCTCCTTGGAAAAGGAGCTCGGGATGAATCAAGGAATAGCCGCGTTTTTTCTTTCCGCGCAATCAACATAAAATTTGTACTGAAAAATGAAAAAAACTGGTTGACTCTTACGCTGCGTAATACTGTATCATAGAGTCATCACGAACAGGGAGGTATCATCGTGAGGACAGTCCATGAAGTGAGCAAGCTGACAGGCGTGAGTATACGCACGCTGCAGTATTATGACAAAATCGGCCTTCTCCATCCTGCACAGTATACGGAATCCGGATACCGGCTGTATGATGACACGTCCCTGGAAAAGCTGCAGCAGATTCTGCTGTTCCGGGCATTGGAGTTTTCGCTCAAAGACATCCGCCGGATTCTGGACAGTCCGGATTTTGACAGGAACAAAGCGCTGGAACAGCAGATCACACTGCTGACCCTGAAAAAAGAACACATTGAAAACCTGATTGACCTTGCCCGTGGACTAAAAGCGATGGGAGTGAAACATATCATGAACTTTGAACCATTTGATACCAATAAGATCGACGAATATGCCGCCCAGGCCAAGGCTTCCTGGGGAACGACGAAAGAATACCGGGAATATGAAAAAAGATCCAAAGGCAGAACGGCAGAAGAGAATGCCGTGATTCAAAAACAGATGATGGATATTTTCACTGAATTTGGTGCTATCCGTAAAGAAGATCCATCCGGTGATGCGGCACAGAAGCTGGTAAGAAAGCTGCAGAGTTACATTTCGGATCATCTGTACACGTGTTCGAATGAGATTCTGCACAGCCTCGGCACAATGTATGCCGGCGGCGGAGATTTTACCACAAATATTGACAGCTATGCAGGCGAAGGCACTGCGGAATTTGTTTATCAGGCCATTGAGACCTATTGCAGAAAGTAATGTCCGTGTAATTATTCCAACGGCGTCGTTCCAAAGAACGGCGCCGTTGTTATACCTGTCGGGAACGATTTTCCCTAGGTCCATTCTACATTTCTTTTCCGGCTGTTCATCTGCTCCTTCTCCCGCATTTACTGCCTTCACTAAAATCGACGGTTCGGAATTTTAAAACGGCTGGGCAATATCATTTGCCCAGCCGTTACAGCCGCTTCCTGCTCAGGACCTGCAGGATACAATCAGGAAACAAACCATGTTCACCAGGACCTGTCCTGCTTTTACGTCAATCGTTCTCTGCTCTAAGCCTCTGAAATACCATTCTGGGATGAGGATCAGATTACCTGATCCATCACCATATTCTTTTTCTTATCCCGATAGTTTTTAATGATCGTCCAGATGAGCACTCCCACCGCCACAAGGAAAATCACGCAGGAAACCGGGCGTGTGAAGAAAACTGTCCAGTCGCTATGACTTGTCCTTAATGCTGTGCGGAATTCCCTTTCAAACATGCTTCCCAATACCAGTCCAAGTACAGCGGGTGCAATTGGGAATTCTGCCTTCATCAGGAAGTATCCAAAGATGCCAAGCCCGATGGTCATCATCACGTCAAACATATTGGACCGCAGTGCATAGGAACCTACTAAGGAAAGGACAACCAGCGCAGCCGACAGATAATTCGTTGGTACTGCCAGAACTTTCGTGAAAAGCTTGATACCTACCATCTGAAGCAGGACCATGAAGATCGTCGCTAACAGCAGCATGGTAAATATTCCCACTACTACATTGTACTTTTCCGTAAACATCGCCGGTCCCGGCGTAAGTCCATGAATCATCAGTCCCCCCAGGAAAACTGCCGTAGGGCTGTCACCGGGAATACCGAGTGTAAGAAGGGGAATCAGTGCGCCGCCGCATACAGAGTTATTGGCGGCTTCTGAGGCAATGATACCATCAATTTCGCCTTTTCCAAAGTTTTCCGGGTGCTTGGAAAACCGTTTTGCCTGGTCGTATGCTATAAATGCAGCAATATTTCCTCCGGTCGCCGGGATAATACCTATGGCAGTTCCGATGAGTGACGTCCTTAAAATATTAATCCGATGTTCCCACAGCTTCCTTGGTGAAGGAACAAAGTTCTTTATTTTCACGTCCACTTTGCCGACGGTATTCTTCTCGAGGCAGCCCTTTAGAATCTGTGGAATCGAATACAAGCCGATTAAAGCAGGCATCGTCGAAATGCCGGACAGCAGATTGTAGTTGCCGAACGTAAAGCGCAGGTCTCCCCAGATCGGGTCTGTACCTGCCATCGAAAGAACAATACCGATCATGCCGGCAATCAGGCCTTTTGTCATTGACTTTCCCGATACCGAGGAAATGATCGTAAGACCAAAGAATGCCAGCGCAGTATATTCCGGTGCCGAAAAGCTTGTGCACAGTGCCGCCAGCTTCGGCGCAGCAAACACAAGGATAGCCCAGCTGATCAGGGAACCAAAGCCGCTTGCAAAGGCGGCCCAGCCCAGAGCTTCTGCCCCGCGCCCTGACTTTGCCATGGGATACCCGTCAAAGGTGGTTACCACTGCGGAAGGTGTCCCAGGGATATTCAGAAGGATGCTTGCTACCGCTCCGCCTGCCATACCTCCGATATAACCGCCCACCATAGCACCAATTGCCGGTACGGAATCCAGGGTGAACGTCATGGGAATCAAAAGTGCAACCGCCATCGTTGCAGAAAGGCCTGGAAGCGCACCAAAGACCAATCCCATGAAAGTCCCTGCCAGCACCATAACGATGGCCAGGGGATTCGTAATTGCCTCCAGCACGTATGTCAACACATTTGCCATGTAGCATCCTCCTAACCGATGACCGCATCAAGGATTGGTTCCGGGAAATTGACCTTGAAGCCTGCACCAAAGATCAGATAAACAATGATCACATAAGCTACCCCAATGATTAATGCCTGCCACCATGGCTTTGACCGGTCCAGCAGGATACTCTCCACGCAGACAAACAGCATGGAGCTGATTACAAAGCCAAGAACATTCCAAAGGAGCGCGTACAGTATGATCATTCCCACGGTCATCGGTATCCGGAAATCCACCTTCCCTGTGGTCTTCTCAGCCGTACCTGCTTCCTGCTTTTTCAATTTCCGGTAATTAAGGATTCCCCTGATCAGCGTTACTGCACATAAAACGATGATCCCGTACAGAATAACCTTTGGAAACGTCATGGATTTCATGCCCTGTACTTTCGTCCTTACCTTGGAAGTATAGGCAACATATTGCAGATAGCATGCAATACCCATTATCAGTGACGTTACCGCGATTTCAATGCGTTGCTTTTTTAAATTCATTCTTTTTTTCCTCCACTTCCAAAATGAGGAATACGTTTCCAAAGCAAAATCCGGCGCTACTTTTCAAAAGCAGCGCCGGCATTTTACATGTTGTTATTGGAAAATCTTTTCAGCCGCTACTTTCAAGCCTTCGTATACGCTGTTGATATAGGCATCCAGCTCTTCTCCATTAATCGGATTCGTCACGAAAGAACGCTCTGCCGCAACCGCCTGCCATTCCTCAGAAGACAGTACTGTATAGAACATCTCGGACAGCTTGGCCTTTACCTCGGGATCTGTACCCTGAGGAGCTGCCAGGAATGTGACCATAGCAATATCGCCATACTTGAAGATGTCATACCCTAACTCTGCAAACGTCGGAACATCCGGATAGAGCGATACACGTTCACGGGTAAAGAACGCCAGAATGGAAATCTCACCAGCCTGCACCTGACTGAGGCAATCCGCGGGTTTCATGCAGCCTGCCTCAATATGTCCGCCAATGATTTCAGTGACGACTCTAGAAGCCCCATCATAGGGAACATCATTAAGTTCAAGCTCTGCTTCTTCGGCCCAGACGCCAACGCAGGCCTGATTGGCATTGTTGTTGCCTGCCTGAGCAACCACAACCTCGCCCGGACGCGCTTTCATGTCATCCATCAGGTCCTGAATGGTGGCATACTTGCCGCCGGCCGCCGTGGATTTCACGACAATGCAAAGGGGATCTTCGCTCAGCGATGTAATGTTCGTAAAGGAATCAAGTGGAAGCGGAACCTGATCCTGTGCTGCAAGAGCAATATACGAGCTTGTCACCAGTGCAATCGTATATCCATCCGGTTTGGATGTCATCGCCTGGGTAATGCCGGTAACAGAGCCGCCGCCGGGAACATCCTGTACTACGATGTCCACATTCAGCTTGTCCTTGAAAACGGGCTGAAGCTGACGGGCCATCAGGTCCGTTGCCCCGCCTGCGCTGAAGGGGACAATGATCGTGATTTCCTTTTTGGGGAAATCCGTTTCAGCCATGCCGAAAAGCGGCAAAGTCACCATGAGCAGCGCGATCATCATGCACAATACCTTTTTCATAACAGAGTCCTCCTTTTTATTTTCCTATTGTCCTTAGACAATATAGGTTCCCAGTTACATCCAGTCCTTCAGCCGTATCTCTTCTTCAATCGCCATCAGCCGGTTATATTTGCCATTGCGTTCCCCGCGAACCGGAGACCCAAGTTTCATCCGTTTTGCTCCGACCGCTACAGCCAGATCTGCCTGAAATACATCATTCGTCTCACCTGAACGCAGGGATGCGACAATCTCAAACCTGTGATTTGTAGCATATTCCGCAGTTCTCAGTGCTTCCGTCACCGTACCAATCTGATTTACCTTAAACAGCAGCGTATTTGCTGCCTTCTGTTCAATTCCCTTTTTCAGCCGTTCCACATTCGTCGCAAAGAGGTCGTCCCCTACAATCTCAAGCTGGGGCAAAGCAGCAGTCAGTTTGGTAAAGCTCTCCCAGTCATCTTCATGGAATGCATCTTCGATGTATACCAGCGGATAATCTGCGGCGAGCCGCTGGTAATAAGCCAGCAATGCCTCCGGTTCCATTTCACCGGACGTCATCTCGTACACGCCGCGATCCTGACGGTACAGCTCGTTTGCAGCAACATCCAGTCCCAGTTTCACATGGTCCTCACAGCCGGTAAGTCTGGCTGCTTCCAGCATGCATTCAAAAGCTTCCGGCGTGTTTCTAAGAGGCGGAGCCAGTGCTCCTCCATCCTCTGCAACCGGACCATACTTGGTCTTGCAGAGTTTTTCGAGGTGCCAGCGCATGCCGCTGATCGCTTCAACCTGGTCCGCAAAGCTGTCAAAGCCTTCCAGCGCAAGCAGATAATCCTCAAACTCCAGTCCGGAAGGTGAAAATGCGCCTCCCGAAATCACGGTAGACATTACATTGGGGATTCTGGTGACTCTCAAGCCCCCCAGATATTGGTAGAGGGGAATCTCTGCTGCCAGGGCACCCGCTCTTGCAGCGGCCATAGACACCCCCAGAATGGCATTACCGCCCAGCCTTGACTTCTGCCTGCTTCCATCCAGGTCAATCATGATCTGATCAATCCGGCGCTGGTCTCTTACATCCAGACCGATCAGCTTCGGCGCAATTTCCTTCGTAACATGCATCGCAGCAGTTTTCGTGCCATATCCGCGATAACGTTCTCCTCCGTCATATATCTCAAGCGCCTCATATTTACCGGTGGATGCACCGCTCGGCACCGAAGCCGTAACCTCGACACCATTCGAGCATCTGAGTACTACCTCCACCGTTGGTTTTCCGCGGGAATTCAGGATTTCTCTTCCGCGAAGAGCCTCAATCGTCGTTTTCATTCTGCATCATCCTTCCCATCTACCACCACGACACGGAAATTCATGATGTTGGTGCCGGTGTGTCCGGTAATAATTGCATCCCCCAGCTGCAGCAGTGCTGTGGAACTGTCATGCTGTTTCAGAGAACTCACCAGATCCAGTCCAAGCTCCTGTGCTCTCTTTTTTGTCCATCCATCCGAAATTCCACCAGCAATATCGCTGGGACCGTCTGTACCGTCACTGTCCATGGACAGGCACACGGCTTCATCCGGAACATATAGTTTTGTCGGGAAAGCCAGAGCGGTTTCCTGATTCGGACCACCTTTTCCACACGGGCCCTGAATGGTCACTGTCGTTTCTCCAGCAGAAATCAGCGCACATGGTGCTTTAAAAGGACGGCCTGTTCTGACAATTTCATTCACCATGCCGGCAAAATAGATTCCCAGATTTGCAGCGTCTCCCTCCATAGCCGTGGAGATCACATAAGGCTGATATCCAAGGCGTTCCGCTTCCTCAACTGCTGCCAGACAGGTGGACTGTGGGTCTGCCACACTGTGAATATATGCCTTTGGATTCGTCAGGGTCTTCGGCGTTTCCCATTCCGGATGCAGAAGTCCTTCCTGAAGATGAGCCCGTACCGATTCAGGCGCCCTGTCCCACAGATTGTACTGCTTCAGCATATCGATGGCATCCTGGAAGGTTGTGGGATCAGCGAGCGCCAGATCCGGCCATGGCATATCCGGAGGTGCCGTGTTCAGTGTCAGGGTATGAATTTCAGCAGGATTTGCATATTCGACAAACCTGCCGCCCTTCATGCGGCATAAGTGCTTTCTGACGGCATTCATCTTCCCGATACTGGCCCCACTCTTAAGCAGCTGATCATTAATTGTCTGCAGGTCCTCCAGGGTAATTCCGTCATAGGGCAGGTTGAGCATGGCCGAGGAGCCTCCGGTAATCGGAGCAAAAATCAGGTCCTTTTCCCCTGCTTTCTGCAATATCTCCAGAATGCGCTTGGCACCTTCTATTCCAGACTGGTCCGGCAAAGGATGTCCCGACTCGATGATCTCAATATACCGAAGCCTTCGGGTATCTCCTTTCTTCACCAATACGATTCCCTGATCAATACGGTCACCCAGCTTTTCTTCCAGCGCCGCAGCGATCGGATAGGCACCTTTGCCTACCCCAACCACATAAATATGCTCAATCTCCTGAAGGCATATCTTTTTCTCGCCGATGTACAGATATTGATCATCACAATTTACCAGCTTCTTGGTCTCATCATAGGGAATTGCCCGGCGAATGGCAGCTTCCGCAATGGCCAATGCGGCTTTTCTGGTCTTAGTCTGACCATGGGCCGCCAGATCATCCGCATTTTTGATAATCTTAACCACCGTATCCATAACCTTACATTATCCTTTCTGCATGCTGTAGGAAGCCGGTCAGTCTGTTTTGCTGTCAATCTAACATGCTTGTATTCTAACATTTCAGTTTTGTGATGTCAATTATTTTTTTCTGAATTTGTGACTATCCTCTAATTTCGATTACTAAAAGTGTCTTATCCGCTAAAATATCATGTATTTTATCGTCCTCCTGTTCTATTTATCAAAATCTTTCTGTGGCTTTCGGCTTCATTTGTACGCCTTTCTCCTTTCCAAAGAAACTCCTTCCTGCATCTTTCCTTTTCCTTTTTTTCGTGCTAGAATGCTAGTATACTTTTTTATGTCAGTTTAGAAAGGGTAACAATATGCTTGAAAAGCAAACCATCGGGGATTCCGCCTACGAACAGATCAAATATGACATCATCCATTTAAATCTTGCTCCGGGAGAAAAGCTTTCCGAAACGAAACTTTCTCAGAAATATAATGTCAGCCGCGCACCCATTCGTTCCGCACTCCGGCGGCTGCAGGAAGATGGACTGATTGATATCCGCCCTCAGAGCGGCAGTATCGTGTGCCCGATATCCATTGAACGTGCAATGGATATCCTCGACGTCCGTCTGCTTCTGGAGCCTTACGCTGTCCGCCAGGCTATTCCTCATATTACCGACAATGACATCTTTCATATCGAAATGCTCTTTGCTCAATTAGACGCGTTGCCCCTCGGCTCTCCTGAGCGCAGCTTATTTGTCTCCTCGGTGGATATTGAGCTTCATTCGCTCCTGCATGTACGCAGCGGGAACAGTATCATTCCGGAAATTATCAGCCGGTATGGTTCCGAGATTCAACGCATTCGCCGGGCAAATATTCAATGGCGAAACCGGATCGTACCATCTGAGCAGGAAATGCGTCGTATCTTTTCTGCTGTTAAATCCAGAAATACTGAGGAAGCCGCTGAGGCCATGCGTGTCCATCTGCAGAACATCCGAACTACTCTGGAGACCTTAAAAAGCTGACAATCATTTCTAATACCCCGATCTTTGTCATTTCATCTTTCCGGTAATTCGAAATTCCTTTTCTTAATAACCGGAATTCCTTTTTTCTTTTCCTTGATCTAAATTACGCAGATTCTTGCGCAGAAGAATGCAGGCAGCTCTTATGCTCATCCCGATTTGTACCTTTCAAAAAACGGGAAATATAATTACTTCCGAATCCAAAGGAGAAAGAAATAAGGCTGCAGGAATCGCCTAAATCTCCGGTTTCTCATTTCTTGCGAAGAAAGTTGTCTAAAAATCAGGATTCGCTTTCAATCGTTAATCTCCTGTTTGAGGTCTTTATTGCATTCCGGAATACCTCATAGCTATGTTGTAAAACATTCCGGTTTTTCCCGGAGAGACCCAAATTACTATATCCCTTTTCTCATATTCAAATAAAAACTTCCTTGAAACGGCTTTTCAAGGAAGTTTTTTATTCTATCCATCAGCATGATGCGCGATTCTGGCTGCGACTCGATTTACTTCTGCAGCATGGCTTTTTTTCATAGAGGGTGTGGTTATCGTTCTTCAGCCCCTCCAGCTCCTTCGAATTGTCCACCCCGATAATCCATTATCCGGTTCTGACATGAAGACATACACCACTTTCTGCTTTATTCTCTATGGGGCTATTCATACACTTTGAGGTTGACGTTTTTTTTCAGCAGTAGCGCAAAGAATTGGCAGAAAGAAGAATTCAGCCTTCCACTGGTTTCCGGGTAGGAAAACGCAGCTATTCCTGTTCCGGTTCGAATACTGCTGTTCCATAGGGCGGAAGTGTAAAGGTTCCTTCTGTCTTTTCCCCCTTAAACATGTCCCTGGCAGGAACCTTCAGAACCATGTCCTGTTCGGTTGGCAGATAATTCAGGGCAAAGATAAACCGCCTGCCATTTTTATCCCTCATCACCAGTTCAATCCCTTCCGGTGCATCTGCATAGGGTGCAAAAAGGTTCAGGATACCGGTGTATTCGAACAGATAGCGCACCATGTTCTGGGAGAAAGCAGAACCCAGATGCAGCACGCGTCCCTTCCCGTTCCGTTTCTCCGTCAGGCATGGCTGTCCAGGATAATAACCTGCTGCATAACGTCTCAGAACCATGGTACCCGGCAGTGCGGTCAGCGCATCATTCCATACGGGTGCATCCGGATCACCTTCCTCATCAGGACCAATGGCGCTGAATTCCTTCACATCCGTGCCTGTAAGCTGCTGCAGAAGACCGGGCTGGGGCTTCATGACACACTGCCCCCTCATATCCTTTAATCCGGACCTGCAGCCGAGAACAAGCGTGCCTCCCTCTTCCACATAGGCACGGAGAACCTCTTCCCGCTTTTCGTTCATCAGCACAGGATGCAGATAGAACGCCACCGGGTACTTTGCCAGTTCCGCCGGCAGGGTATCATCCCGAAGATAAACAATATCATACGGTGTGTGGGAGAGCTGACTGGCAGCAAAGAGTTCGGCCTCCGAATATTTCCCAAAGCGGCGGTGCACGGTATCCAGCCGGGCATCCCATTCATTGTCATAGTCCTTGATCAGGGCAAACGCGGCCACATGATCCGATCCGCAGACCGGGTCAAGGCTATGCAGCCGCTTTCCGAAGGCTTTGACTTCCTTGAGTTTGCGGTTATCCCGGTTGTCATAATCCAGAATGCCGTGCCAGTATATTTCCGTACCAAAGGTGCAGGTACGCCACCGGAAGAAGGAAACAAAATCTGCGCCATGGGCAACGCTCTGCATGGCCCAGAGGGTCAGCTGTCCCGGCCTGGGAGACGGCATTTCCATCCGGTTCACCCAGCCTCCGCCGCCGGACTGTTGTTCCATGATGCCGAAATGGGGACAGATGGAACGCACTTCCGTCAGGTTCCTGCTCCATTTGCGGTCTTTCACATCCGGGGAGGTGTTCTGTTTCTTATCCAACTCAAAGGCAAAATCCGGGTAGGAATCATACGTATAGATATCCAGTGCCTCCTGCTGAAGCCGGTGATTATCGAGGTTGCCGAACATGCCGTTGGTTGTGATAAAATCCCCCGGCTTTCTGTATCTGCGAAGGATTCCCGCCTGCAGTGCTGCAAAGTTCACGCAGCTTTCGGATATGAACCTGGAATAGTCCAGTAACAGATGGGGGTTATATCCTCCATTGAGCACCGGACGGGGACAGAAGACCTGGCTCCAGGCTGTATAGGTTTCACTCCAGAATACCGTTCCCCAGGCTTCATTCAGGGCATCCAGGGTCTGATAGCGATTTCTGACGAATTCCCGGAACGCCTCGTGATCGGCGTCCGAGTAAAACTCATCCGTTTCACAGTTCAGCTCATTGTCAATCTGCCATCCGATGATCGCAGGATGACGGCCATAATGCGCAGCCAGTTCCTCCACCATGCGTGCAGAAAGCTTGCGGTAAATCCCGGAGTTATAGTTGTAGTGGCGCCGGGCTCCATGGCGCAGCAGTGTCCCGTCCTTCAGCGCATTAAGCACTTCCGGATAGGTTTCTGTCAGCCAGGCTGGCGGCGTAGCGGTAGGCGTGCCGAAAATGACCTTTATGTTTTCTTCCTGGCACAGGTCAAGAAAGCCATCGAAAAATTCAAAATGGAATTCCCCTTTTCTGGGCTCCAGAATTGACCAGGAAAATTCCCCGATCCGGATCACGGAGATGCCCGCATCCTTCATACGGCGCAAATCCTCCCTCCACAGGGACTTCGGCCAGTGCTCGGGGTAATAGCAGACCCCCATCGTCATTTTGTCAAACCGGAATGTCTGGTTCTGCATCATTCTCTTCTCCTTGCTGAACGATATCCAGCGTCTTGTTCTTTGAAAACTTCTATTGTAAATTCTTCTCTGAAAATCAGGTTTTGCCGTAAAGGGACGGAAGGATTTCATCCGGAGGAAACTGTCTCTTCTCAGATCCTGACGGAACACATCCGGTCTGCAGGAACAAAGAAGTACCGTTGAAGCAATTCTTCCTTTGTGTTCTCCATTATGAATTATCCATCGCATTCCGCTTTGGATTGCTGACCGCCCTGCGGACTTTGCGTCCGTTCTCCTCAGGTATCATATCACAGCGAAAAGCCTTCGTCCACTTCCCTGGGAAGCAGATGGCTAGATATATGACGCAGATTACATGCAGGAATCATTCTCTCCCGGTGTTTCTGAAAAAACTCCTCGCCATTTGGAAGTTCCTTTGCTTGAGACTGCAACACATTACTGCTTTCCTCTACAGATACTGTACCGGTACTGTGGAATCTCCGACTCGACATGAAGCGAATTTTTTGTTTAATTTGTTCAAAACCAGTAGCAAATCCATTGTACAATACCTGCCATTTGCGTTATAATGACAGCAATTGGAATGCCGAGGCGTTTTTCCTTTTAAGAGACAGGAGGAGGTTCCAAATGCTCAAGGATTTTGAAAGAAAGAAAGCAGAAGACAAGGACACATTATCCGCAGAAATCAAGCATATCCGGGAGCAGCTGCTAGGCCAGCAGCAATTGCTGCGGGATGCAAAGCTTCCCGTGATCGTGCTGATCGAAGGCTGGGCAGCTGCTGGAAAGGGCAGTCTGATCAATGAACTGATCAGCGAAATCGATCCCCGTTTTTATCATGTGGTTTCGCCGGCAATTGTGCCGGAAAAGGAAGAACGCTTTCCTTTTCTGTATCCGTTTTTCACTGCCATTCCCGAAAACGGAAAGATTACCTTCCTGGATTCGGGCTGGATGGAGAGCGTAGTACGGAAATACCTGCGCCACGAAATCACCAAAGAGGAATATCGCAGCCGTATCCGCCAGATCAACGAATTTGAACGACAGCTTCGGGATGGCGGTTACCTGGTACTGAAGATTTTTCTGCATATTGAGAAAAAAGAACAGTTCGAACGGCTGCATGTTCTGGTAGACAACCCTGAAACAGAATGGCGCGTCACCCAGGAGGACCTGTGGCAGCATCGCGAATACAGGCGCTTCATGGATGCCTACGACGACTTTATGAAGAAGACCGATGAGTTGATCCCATGGCACATACTGGATGGAAGCCGCCGGAAAACAGCTGCTCGGGACGCCCTGAAACTTCTGAAGGAAACGATTCAGGACGGGCTCGACAACGGAAGGTTCACCGGAGATCCCTTTGAAGAGGAATTCCCACTGAAGAAAATGCCCAGGCTCGCCGATGTGGATCTGTCTCCCACCATTACGGACGAAGAATACAAAAAAGAGCTGAAGCGGCTGCAGAAGCGCCTGAGCGAACTGCACAACATCATCTACCGGAAGAAAATCCCCGTGATTCTTTGCTACGAAGGCTGGGATGCAGCGGGAAAGGGCGGAAACATCCGACGGGTCGCCTATCCCCTGGATCCCCGCGGCTTTGATGTGCAGCCTATCGCTTCCCCGCTTCCACATGAACTGAGCCGGCACTACCTGTGGCGGTTCTGGACCAGACTGCCCCGTTCAGGCCACATCTGTATTTTTGACCGCACCTGGTACGGCCGCGTGATGGTTGAACGTCTGGAAGGCTTCTGTTCCGAAAAGGACTGGCAACGGGCCTACAATGAAATCAATGAATTCGAACGGCAGCTTACCGACTGGGGTGCGGTACTGATCAAATTCTGGATTCACATCGACCAGGATACCCAGCTGGCGCGGTTTACTGAACGTCAGAATACGCCGGAAAAGCAGTGGAAGATTACGGAAGAGGACTGGCGCAACCGGGAAAAATGGGATCAGTATGAAGTAGCTGTGGATGAAATGCTGCAGAAGACCAGCACGAAAAATGCACCATGGCATATCATTGAATCCAATGACAAAAAATATGCCCGCATCCGGACACTGAAAATCATTGTCAAGGCACTCGAGAAGGCATGCGAGGAGCATTTTGAGCAGATGATGGAGTGAATTTGCTTTCTGAAGTCCCAGCCCTGTCCATTTTGTCATACACCAGAGTCCTGTTATGAAGTATGCTGATAAGCAGGCTTCATAACAGGGGTCAGCAAAAGGATATTTCATCGGATCGGGATTTTTCGAGTAATCCTGTTTTCTCATCAATTTGCAAGGAACAGTCGGGATCAATCCTGACTGTTTTTCTTGTCTATGTTTTAACCTTTCCATTATTGCAGAGAATAGTTTTGAGTACCGTGTTGTTTTTACCTATTTCTTCCCGGCAGCACACGACATTATCCTCGATAGATGCCACTCCTGCACTTAGCTATTCTCTTACAGGACTCCGGAAAGCGTTCCGTCCGCCTTGAGAAGGATAACCGCAATCTCAGGAATACGCATTCTCCAATCATTGACCGAAGAACGAACAGGGTACCTGCTCTGCCGGCAGATACCCTGTTTTTTGCTTTTTTGACTTTTTTACATCCTGCTCATGAGCTTTTCCCACCTGCAGGAAATTCCAAACAGATCCCCGTTATGGAAAGCTGCGGTGGTATCTCATTGTTCTTCCATTTCGCATGCGGCCTTTCTGGCATTGATGCTTCGGATGACTGCAGCATCGAATTTGGGTTTTCTGTCTGCGGTATACAGTCCATTCTGTTCCTGCTCAACATCCGTCAGCTGCGTATAGCAGAAACCGAAATGCTCAGGATTGTCGAGAAGTGTCTCCGTAAGACGCCGATACCGTTCAAGAAACTCTTCCCTGCTCTTCACCCGCTCACCGTATCCCCACCCGGACCTGTCCGTATCACTCCACCAGATGCCGCCATATTCGCTGACAAAGACGGGAAGACCGGGCGTATACGTCTGCCGGGCGGAAAACCGGTCTGAAAGCAACGGCACTCCTCTGCCGTAACGAGCGGAAAACCGGTCCGGATTCTGTTCGTACTCATGCACATCAAACACATCCGTCTCCACATGATAGTTTCCCGAAGTATCTATACATGGCCGTGTTGGATCCATGGCCTTTGTAATACGGTACACCATGCGGAGCACATCCTCCCGCTGCGCCCTTCTCTCGAAATCCCAGGTTTCGTTGAATGGGCACCACCCGATAATGCTCGGCGAACTGTAATCACGCTTCACCGCAGGAATCCAGTCATGGAGAAAATCTGCCAGAGAACCGTCTGCACTGTGATCAAGGCCCCAGCTGGCCATTTCCCCCCAGCACAGAAATCCAAGATGGTCCGCATGATACAGATACCGTGCCTCGAAAACTTTCTGATGCAGCCTGGCACCATTAAAGCCCATATCCATGGCCAGCAGTATGTCCCTCCGCAGGTCATCGTCCGTCGGGGCAGTGTAGATTCCATCCGGATAGAATCCCTGATCCAGCACCAGACGCTGGAAAACGGGCCTGCCGTTGATCATGAAGCGCATCCCGTCAAACCAGACACTGCGCAGTCCGAAGTAGCTTTCGACACGGTCCGTGACTCTCCCGTCTCTTTCAAGCGTCAGGGTAAGATCATAGAGTGCCGGTTCCCCCACATTCCAGAGATGTTTTTCAGCAAGAGACAGGAGGACCCCCGCTGCCTTTCCGTCCGTCTGTGCCCGGACACATGCCATTTTTTTCCCCTCGTAGAACGCAGCAGCTTCCAGCGTACATGGCATGCTTGCCGTCAGTTCAATCTGAACCGTTCCCTCTGCAGCGTGAGGGGTGATGTCGATCTCCCGAATGTGGCAGGGATCGACCCACTCCAGCCAGACTGTCTGCCAGATGCCGGTTGTACGCGTGTAATAGCAGCCGTAGGATGCATACCGGGTGCTTTGCTTTCCGCTGGGCTGGTGCGGACTACGGGTATCATCCCTGGCACAGACGGTCAGCAGATTCTCTCCGCCATGCAGTGCGTCCGTGATATCCATGGAAAAAGAGGTATAACCGCCCTTATGGGAACCCACCCCGGTCCCGTTAACCCAGACCTCACAGTGGTAATCCACCGCTCCGAAATGGAGAAGTACCCGCTTGCCTTTCGATTCCTCCGGCATGACAATCGTCCGTTTGTACCATACCGCCCGCATGAAATCCGTATTTCCAATGCCGGACAGCCGGCTTTCCGGGCAGAATGGAACCAGAATTCTTCCGGTCAGGGTCTCCTTTTCAATCAGTCCCCGTTCCCGTCCGGAGTCCCCCGGATCCATTTCAAACTGCCACCATCCGTTCAGGTTCATCCACTGACTGCGCACAAACTGGGGACGGGGATACTCGCTTCTCGGAATCATCATGATCTGCCTCCATAATATGCCTCACCGCCCTGCATGATCAGTTCAAAGAGCGCCAGGCCAAGCGTTGTGTAGCCGTCACTGCCCAGCTGTCCGGGACTCACCCTTTTCCCCTCCCGCATGCGTGCCACTGCATTCTTCAGCTTCTCATACATCCGGCCTTTTGCCTCCATGGGCATCTGGGCACGCATCAGTCGGTCCATGCAGCGTTCTTCCAGGTCCCGGTTCTGACGGATAAGACCGTTTCTTCCTTCTATTGAAATGCGGATGGTGCCCCCGGAATCCTCCGCTGCGACGGTCACCGTACTGCGTTCCAGTTCATAACTGGCTTCCATGGGGTTACCGTCCCTTCTGCATACGCAGTCTGACGAAAACCCGATGAAATGAATGGTGTACCTGCGTGTGACGGGAATCAGGCCATGCGTTTCCTGCGGCCTTTCAATCTCAAGTACCGCTTTATCCTTCGTCCAGGCAAAACAGATCGACGTCCTGCAGAATATCCCATCCCGCCAGGCATCCGTTTCGCCGTCATCTTCCCAGATATCGAAGTGTCCGCTCTTTCCCGGTGCAACCAGCAGCTCCATTTCCTTCGCCCCTCCCAGTTTCCGGCTTCCCGGACAGTGTGCCTGCAGGGGAACAATGGCGCCGGCCTTCAGGAAAAGGGGCATCTCCTCCAGCGGTCTGCAGACAGCCAGCGTCTGCCCGCCATGATAGATCACTCCGGAAAAAAAGTCCGTCCAGATTCCTTCCGGGAAGAAGACGGTGGCTTTGGCCAGGCCGCTTCCATCCGCCGGTTCACAGACAGGTGCGGCAATCATCTCCGTGCCGAACCAGTACTGATTGGGTACCCGATATGCATCCTTCTCTTCCGGATGGGTATGATACATCGGCAGTATCAGGGGAATCTGCGTCTCCTGTACCCGCCTGTTCATGGTATACAGGTAGGGAAACAGCTGGTGACGAAGGCGCATGAAGCGGGCGATCACCGTTTCGCAGCGCGGATTGAATGTCCAGGGTTCCCGCCGGTTGAAGGGGCTGTTTGAGCTGTGAAGGCGGAAGATCGGCGAGAAGACCCCGAACTGGACCCAGCGGACCATAAGCTCATCATCCCGCACCCCTCCCATGTGACCGCCGATATCATGGCTCCACCATCCATAACCGATGTTGGCCGCCGTTGCCGTAAAGTACGGCTGGAACCGGAGACTCTCCCACGTCATATACGTATCGCCCGAAAACCCGATTGGATAGCGCTGACTGCCGAAGCCCGCATTCCGGGAGAAGATCAGGCCGCGGCGTCCGTTCCGCACGGACGCCAGATAATGCATGTGATTAAGCATCCAGTTCGGTGAAATGGATTTCGGTGCATGCGGGCAGTAAGCTTCCCCCGCTATCCGCCGGAGATCGTTTCCCTGCTGCCAGTCAATCCACCAGAAATCCACGCCGTCTTCTTCATAGGGAAAGAGCAGCTTTTCGAAATACGTGCTGAGAAACAGCGGGTCCAGGCTGTTGAAGGGGATCGGACTCTTCTCCTCCGGATTCAGGCCCATGGCTTTTGCCGCCTCTTCATACTGCCGCTCATGGGAGCGGATGCCGCCTGCAGGATGCAGGTTGAGGGCCAGGTGGAGTCCCCGCCGGTGCATGTCCCGGATCAGCTCCCGGTAATCCGGGAACAGCGCTTCGTTCCAGGTAAATCCGGTCCATCCGTCGTGGAGAAAGTCACTCCGGTACGGACGGCCTTCCCCTGCCGTTACATGCCAGTCCATATCCAGGACCGCGGTACTGAGGGGGATGTCTTCCTTCTCAAAGCGTTCCAGGAGCGCAAGATACTCCTCCTGGGAATAGGCATAATACCGGCTCCACCAGTTGCCCAGGGCATATGCCGGCAACATGGGCACTCTCCCCGTCAGCAAACAGTAATCCTGAACACACCGGGTATAACGGTGCCCGTAGCCAAAGAAATAGATATCCTTTCCCGGCTGCCTGGAAGCAAACCATCCGTCCTTCAGCATGACAGGGGTATTGCTGTCATCCAGCACCGCAAATCCATCCAGCGCGCATACGCCATCCCCGATGGCGCATTCCCCGTCCGTCCCGTCCAGCGTCACCGCTGTTCCTCCGAGATTCCACCGCGGCTTCTCCCCGAAGTGCCACCGGAAGGCCGGTGAACCCTCATTTCGGATCACCAGCCCTTTCTCCGGCGGCAGGGAAGCATCCAGCGTCAGCGTCAGGAAAGCCGTCTTCAGAAAAAAGCAGCCGTGCTCCTGTCCGGTTTCACAGGCTGCTTTCTCCAATTTCCGGTGCACAACGGTCAGGGTCGCTTCATCGGTAAATGTCCCCTGTTCGATGCGGATAAGCTGCGGCGTTATGACCGTAATCCGGAACTCTCCGCAGCGGAAAACCTGATTTTCATAAGGTTCGGCATCTGCCTTCATACGCAGCGCCTCCAGCAGAGGATATGTCATGCTTTCTGCTCCTCTCCGCCCGGAAATACCAGCGTCGATACCGATTCCGGAAGCATTTCGCAATACCACCAGGATCCCCGGTAAAAGACCTGAACCTGCCGCTTCTCGGCATTCGGGTTCGTAACAACCATCACCGTGCCGCCATCCGGATTCTGGAGGACGCAGGCTTCCGTCGGCAGTCCCATATCAGGATACCGGAACATGCATTGACCGTCTCCCAGCATTTCGCTTTCCAGGACCCGTGCACCAGGATCCACAAAACGGGAAAAATGTCCCAGCGCCTTGTACTGCCCCGAAAAGGTCAGCTCGCCGCTTGCACTGTTCCTCGTCACCAGTCCTCCGCAGGCATGGGGGCCCAGATTCGGCCCTCCAAGTTCATCCAGCATCAGGTTCCAGCCACAGAAGGAGCGCATGCCGTGATTCATCGCCCGAGCGATCATGATCCCCCATTTGCAGAAATCCGTGGCATAATGATCATACAGACGCGGACCGCCTTCCGTGAAGTGGAACTCCAGCCCGGGATACAGTTCCCGCAGCCTCTCGATCTGTTCCACCGCATGCAGATAATAATGAAAGGCCACGCTGTGGGTATTCTCAAGCAGTTTCGGATATTCCTTCAGCTGCCAGGCTACCCGGTGCCAGCCGTCGAAATTGTGATCGAACATCCATATTTCCGTGTCCAGTCCTGCAGCCAGGAGCTGGTGCTTCAAAGCCAGGATGAACTCCGCCTCCGTATCCGGGGACCAGATCGCGGAGGCATATTTCCCTTTCGTTCCCGCCTCCGGTTCATTCTGAGGCGTCACTGCCCGGACGGGTACCCCATGCTCCCGGTATGCTTTCAGGAATTTCACAATGTAGTCCGCATAACAGTCCACATACCGGTCCCGCATGAAACCGCCGCACAGGGACCCGCCGCTTTTCATCCATCCGGGCGGGGACCAGGGCGACGCAAGAAGAAAAAGATCCTTCCGGATGCGGAGCACCTCACGAATCATGGGCAGGATATATGCTTCATCCCGTGCCACGGAAAAATGGCTGAGCGACGTATCGTCCTGCACATCATCGTAACTGTAAAGCTCTGCGGAATAGTCGCTTGATCCAACCGACAGGCGTCCCACAGACAGGCGAAGGCCGTCCCTTCCGTATATTTCCTTCAGGAATGCATGCCGGCTTTCCGGATTCATCCGGTTCAGGTGGTAGCAGGAGCTTCCGGTCAGTGCCACTCCGAACCCGAGGATTTCCTCCCTGCGCTTCTTTCCGGACAGTCGGAGGGTCAGGATGCCGCTCATTTCCGTCCCCATCGGCTTCATCTCAAAGGGACGCAGATGCACATCCCCCACCGTTGTATATTGCATAACCTTCATCTTTTTCTCCAATCCGGATCACCCCTTGACGGAGCCGACCATGACCCCCTTGACAAACGACTTCTGAATGAACGGATAAATCAGCATCATCGGAATGGAAGCCAGGACAATAATGGAATACTTCAAAAGCTCTGCCCGTTCTGCGGCAATGGCTTCCGTTTCGGCATCCATCCCCAGGTCCGCCACCGTGGTGTTGACAATGAGGATTTCCCGAAGAATGTTCTGCAGCGGCAGTTTGGCGCGGTTCTGAATGTAAATCATGGAATCAAAGTAAGCATTCCATCTGGCCACGCCATAGTAAAGTGCCACAACCCCCAGTACACTGCCGGAAAGGGGAATCACGATGCGGATCAGATACCGCCATTCCCCGCATCCGTCGATCTGCGCCGAATCCCTCAGTTCTCCCGGTATCTGGGACCTGAAATAGGTGCGCATAACCAGCATGTTGTAAACATTGAGAGAGGACGGCAGTACAATGGCCCACATGGTGTTCAGCAGTCCCAGCGAACGGATATTCAGGTAGGTGGGAATCAGTCCGCCCGAAAAGTACATGGTGAAAACGCACAGGCCCAGTGCAACCTTGCTGAAAGAAAAATCACTGCGGGAAAGCGGATAGGCACACAGCACCGTGACCACCATGGCAATGGCTGTCCCCGTCAGGGTGTAAAGGACCGAATTGGCATAGCTGACCCAGATGTCACGGTATTGAAAGACAACCCGATACCCCTCAAATGAAAACCGTTCCGGAATCAGATTCAGTCCCGTGAGCATTTTCCCGCCTGAAAAGGAGGAAAAGACAACGTAAAGAAGCGGATAGAGAATGATCACAAAAATGACACTCAGCACGACAATATCCAGCAGCAGAAAAAGCTTATCCGCCGATGAATACCTCTGAAGTGTGGATTTTCTTTTCACTTCGATCACCTCACCACACAGAATTGCCGCTGATGCGTCCCACAATCCCGTTGACGCCCGTCAGCAGAACGAGATTGATCACGGCAACAAACAGTCCGATCGCTGCAGCATACGAAAACTGAGGCGTACTGGAGTTGAGGGAAATATTGTAGGAATAGGTACTTATCACCTCAGAGCAGGGCAGATTAAGCGTGTTCTGCAGCAGCAGTACTTTTTCGTGGCCCACGCTCAGCAGGGCTCCGCAGCGCAGGATCAGCAGGGTGCAGAAGGTGGGAAGAATGCTGGGAATGTCAATGTGCCATATACGCTTCACCAGGCTTGCCCCATCCACAATCGCCGCTTCATGAAGATCCGGGGATACGCCGGCCAGCGCCGCGATATAGACAATGGAATTGTAGCCCATATCATGCCATAGACCGCTGATCACGTAAACCGGATAGAAGTACTCCTTCCTGGACATGAAATTCACCGGCTTCATTCCAAGCAGGGCAATAAAATGATTGACAAGGCCCGTTCTCGCATTGGTGAACTGGATGACCATGGAACACAGTACAACGGTGGAAATAAAATGCGGAATATAGGTGACATTCTGAACGGTTTTCGCAAAGCGCCGGTACGGCAGATGCGTCAGCAGAACCGCCAGCACCAGCGGCAGAGGAAATACCATCAGTGAATACAGATTGATCGACAGCGTATTTCGCATGATTGGCCAGAAATCATAATAATCGATAAACTTCCTGAAATGTTTGAGTCCCACCCAGGGACTGTCTTCAATGGTCCGGGTGATCCGGTAATTGCGAAAGGCGATCTGTACGCCGTACATGGGGACATACTTGAAGATGATGAGTACGGCCAGCGGAACAATCAGCATCAGGTACAGAGCGCCATAGCGTTTCATGTGTTTCACAATACGGCTTTTTTGGGGAAACATAGCTCTCCCTCCTCGGTGGAAACAGCAGCAGGAAGTCAGCGAATCAGAAAGGACCGGAAAACCCCTCCGGCTTCCGGTCCCTTGAAAGCGCTGACCGAGCAGTCAGGATCAGGTCCATTTATTCGGCAATGCCGTAATACTTCTCAGCCAGTGCCATGAAATCCTGCAGCCCCATCTTGTTCATCTGCTCAATGTAGGAGTTCCACTCCGCGTCATCATTGATATCCCGGATGCCCAGCACGAATTCACTCATTGCTGTCTCAATGTAATTCTTGAAGAGCTTCTGGCTCTCTGCAAACTCCGTTGAAACATCCTCATCACTGCACCAGACCAGCGTAGGAACTTTCGTCAGTTTGCTGTTTGCCATATAAAGGTCATTGGCGGCCCAGCTGAAACGCTGATCTGACGTAGCCGCTTCCAGGCACATGATGTTTTCACGTCCCTGGAACAGGGCACCGCACCAGTTTCCATCCCACATATTCTTCAGTTTCTCTTCGGTGCTCTGCAGAATGCGGACAGATTTCGGGCTGCCGTCAAAGGACGGAGAATCCACCCACTCCCAATCGGTCCCCTCTTCGCCAGAGAAGGCCATGTAGGTCTGGAATTCATCGCTGTAAATGAAATCAAGGAACCGGAACGCCAGTTCTGGATTCTTACAGGACGTGGTGATGAAGTTGCGCATTCCGACCACATCATTGGGCCTTGTTGGATATGCCGCAACGCCATCTTCATGCTTCAGCGGCTGCATTGGAACATAATCTGCATAGGTAACGGTATTTTCTTCGCTGCTCGCCGTCAGGAGCCGGGGAGAATATGGTGCTCCAGCGGTAGCCACAATGACCTTGTCCTTCGTGGTGGAAGTCAGAGAGCGCATCGTATTCAGGTCCTGAACAAAGATCTCCTCCGGGAACAGACCTTCCTTATAGAGATCGTTCAGGAAACGCAGGCCTTCCCGGTAGCCGTCCGTGACAACATCCGTGGTCACATGATTCTCGTCATTAATATAGAAGAACTGGAACGGGAAAGACGGAATAAAACAGAAGGCATTGAGGATGTAATACTGCGGTGCACCGCCTTCGTGTCCCCAGTTATAGTTGCCCGTCATGGTGATTTCATCCGTGGTGTCCCCGTTTCCGTTCATGTCGTTGTCCCGGAAGAAAATGAGCATATCCTTGAGTTCTTCCGGCGTATCCGGCGCTTCTTTTCCGGTCTCGCTCATGTAGCGGTCCAGCCAGTCCTTGTATACCCAAAGCTTGTTCACCACAGCGCCGGAATAGGTATAGCGTTTCGTGGGGAATGCATAGATGTTGCCATCCGGGGCGGTAATTTCTTCTTTAACCATCGGGTATTCTTCGAATGCCTTTTTGAGATAGTAGCCCTGGCTTTCGATAAGGTCGGTAATCGGAAGCAGGACGCCATCCGCGGCATACTGAAGTGCCTGCGGTCCGCTCACCCCTACCATGTAGATATCCGGCCACTGACGGCTCGCCACGGAGGTATTGAACAGGGTGCTGGTCTCCACATTGCTGACCTGGATAAAGTTGAGGTGAATTCCGGTCTTTTCCTCAACCCACTTGGTCATCCTGCACACATCGTAATCATCCTGACCGACGGATGGAGCTGCCCAGACAGTCAGTTCCGCAGGTTCTGTAACGATGGGCAGTGTGCCAGGCTCTGTCAGTTCAGCCTGCACGCCGAAGGAAAGCAGGCATATTCCCAGCGCCAGAAACAGAAAAACGATTCTCTTCATAAGGGTCCCTCCTTATTTTTTTGTTGGTTCCATTCTACCTGCCACGGCATGCATTAGATAGGGTTCAATCCGGAAATCGGACAGACATTTCCAATCCCGTCAGTGTCCGGGTACCGGACATTTTCGCTTTTCAGCACCCATTTTTGCAGTTTTACCCCTTTTTTTCACCATTTTATGTTACAATAAGACAATGATTTATGTCCTGTGACCCTTGAATTCGGAGAAAGGAAGTGCGCTTCATGAGCAGACTTTCAAGACAGGCAAGGCTTCGTCTGGCTCTGTATTCCTTCTATGCACTCATTGCGATTCTTCCCGTCATCGTATTCATCTCCGTCTTCAATACCTCCCTGCACTACGCCATTGAGCGGGAAATCGAAATACAGGCCCAGCTGGCCGTCAAGAGCCTGGACATCCTCCACTCTTCCCTCCAGTATGCGGACGCCTATACCAATGCCCTCTCCAGCACAGGATATCTGCAGTCGTATGTCTCCTCTCCCGCATCCCCGGGGAATCACCTCGTATCCCGGATGCTGACCATGCACGATGCCTTCCCGATTCTTACCGACCAGACCCATCTCATCGACCGCGTATATATTTACAGCCGCAGCAGCGATTCCATCATCGACCGCTACAGCGGCTATCTTGACCTGAAACTTCACTATGAGAAAATCTTCCGCCTCGGCGATATGACACAGGAAGAATGGAAAAGCCGGGTTCTTCAGAGCCAGGATGGCCCGGTTTTCCTGCAGACGCTGGACGAAAAGGGTCAGGATGTCATCCTCTATTCCCGTCCGCTGCCGGTCTATCCCATTACCGGCGGACGGATCATCTTTTATCTGGATGGCAGGCAGTTCCATTCCCTGATGAGCGGCAGCGATACCGAGGATCTCTTCCGCAGCATAGCTCTGTATGATGACAAAGGTTCCCTTCTGTATACCAATACCAACCGCACGCCGCAGGAAAAAGACAATCTTTACACCCGGTATGCCCACATCACCGGTCATCTGGAGGTATCCGGAGATGACGGGAAACAGATCCTCTTTTCCTCCACGCTTCCGGATTACGGCCTGACACTCTACACCGGAATGCGCAAAGCGTACTTCATTAACCATGCCCTGCACATGTCTGCGAAAACACTGTGGAACACGCTTCCCCTAACCCTGCTTTCCCTCTTTCTCCTGTTCTTCATTGTCCGCTACAGCCATCAGCCCCTGAGAGAGGCCATTGACTTCGCCCAGGGTTCTCCGGATATAAAGACATGGAATCCCTTCAAATACGTTCAGCAGTCCATCATGTACCTGTCCGATGTGAACCAGCGGCAGATCCAGATGCTGCAGGTCAGCCGTTCCGAAATGCAGGAAGCAGTCCTGTCCATGCTGGTCTATCGGAAGAAGATTCCCAGCTTCCCACTCGAAGAAAAGCTGGCGGAGTATGGCATCGTCTATAATGCCGACTGTTTCTGTGCCCTGATTCTGATGATCCGTGATCCGGACAGCAATGGTTTTCTTCCCGTCTCCAGTCAGATGCACATGCTGATTCTGGATCTTGTCCGCAAGGCTTCTTCCCGTATCCATTATATCAAAATGGACGGACCGGAACAGATGCTGTTCCTCGCCCTCCTGGATGACGTTCCAGGCAGGACAAAGGAACTGCATGACTGCCTTTCCCACCTCTGCTGGGAACTCAATCAGGCCTTCAACAGCGATGTGCGCATCTGCATTGGTGCCGAAACGAACACGCTGGAGGAGGTATACTATTCCTTCAAGACAGCCCGTGAGCTCATGCTGGTTCACGGGAACGGAAACAACGGATATCTGATCTTCAGTGACGTACCTGCCCGCTCGCCGATCTATGATTATACCGGTGAAGATGCCCGGTTTCTCCGTCAGAAGGCCAGTACCGGCGATGCGGACGCCGTGAAGGCTCGGCTTCTGGATCTGCTCGCCCGCAACAGCGGAGAGAATGCACGCTCGGCCTTTGAACGGCAGCTGATGTACAGTCATATGATCCGCACCCTGATTGATTCCGGTTATCAGGATGCCCTGCCAGGAGAACTGACCCGGAACCTCTCCGAAGTTCCCCTTGACCACTTTTTCGATTTGCTCAGCGGTGCTTACACTTCTCTGTGTGTGCAAAACCGGTATTCCGAACAGCAGGAAGAACAGCAGCAGATTACTGCTCTGATGGATGAAATCCGGACTCACCTGGGGGATTATGAGCTGACTCAGACAAAGCTAGCCATCCGTTTCGGACTCACCGAGCGCAAGGTTGCCGCTATTGTGCTTGACCAGACCGGAATGACCTTCTCGAAATATCTGGAAAAGCTGAGAATCGACAAAGCCAAAGAGCTTCTTCAGGACGGCACCAAGACCGTCGAAGCCATTGCCCTGGAGGTCGGTTATGGAAGCGACAAGAGCTTCCGCAGGGCATTCAAAAAGGTAACAAACTGTCCTCCCTCCGCGTACAAGGAATAGAACACCCTCCGGGTATATGCCTGTTTTTCAAGCCAGCGCTTCAAGGTGCTGGCTTTTTCATCATGCTCTTCCCTGTTCGATTTGTATTGTTCCTTCTCGGATGCTTACCGGGACTGCTTTTTACAGACTGCTGAGAAAGAACGATCTTTACAAGAAAAAAACTCATCTCACAAGATTTCTTGCTCTGAAAAATCATGCAAAGCATTATCCTGATTGATGAGGGCTTCTTTGAATATGAACGAATTACTGGTACCTGATGGCGAACAAAATGACCGATGAGATATTATCACGAATGACATTCCAAGATGCGGCAGGCAAAACGATCATATTGCTACCTTGAATCACGCTTACAAGTCATAGGAACGACATTGTTTGGATGACTCTCCGTGTTGACGGCTTTCACATCATCATGATGCAAAACGGACTGGGAAGCCGATCTGAACGCACCAAAGGAGCGGAGGTCGCAGGATAATTCAGCTCCCTCATGGATGATTTAAGGGGCAAAAGTCCGATTTCACGGTAAACTTGCTTGCTAGTGGAGGAGTAGCTATATGACGCACCTTGATATGATGAAGAAGTGGGGTGAGAGACCCTCGAATTCCGAATTCTGGACAGGATTGTGGGTGTTCGAAGCACGGAGCAATCTGTAAGTCATCTTTTGTTCCTCACATCATGGATGAATGAAACGATTATACGGAATCTCGCTCAATAATGGAACACGGGATAATTTCCCGAACCGGGTGGGCATAGGGATTGCTGATCATATCAATAATGTGCAGAGCGGCTTTTGCGCCGATTGCTGGGGTGGGCAGTGCCACGGTGGTCAGGGGCGGCTGGAGGTAGCTTGCAATCTCCCTGTTATCAAAACCGACGATGGCGATGTCTTTGGGAATTTGCAGGCCCATAGTTTGAATGGCGGACAGGGAGCCGGCAGCCATCAGATCGTTCATGGCGAAAATTGCGGTTGGCGGAGAAGGCAATTCCAAAAGAGCTTTTGTTTGCGTTTTGCCGGATTCATATTCCCAATCGCCGTATCGAATGTATTCCGGCGGCAGCGTCAATGCGGCCTGCTGCATGGCCATCTGAATGCCCAGCAGCCGCTGCCCGGTGGGATAGGAATGGGGATGCCCGGCGATGACCGCAATTCGCTCATGCCCTTTGCTGAGTAAATAGCGGATCATATCGGCCGCAGAATCTTTGTTTGAATAGGTTACATACGTGTCATTTTCCGTTCCGTGAGAGTAGGCGTACACCAGGGGCGTATCCATGGGGTCCAGCAGATAATCCAGGTGGCGGTCGTGCATCGCCACATAGATGATGCCGTCCACGTTGGAGGATTTGAGCAGCAGGACGCCTTCATTGATGCGCTCCCGGTAGGTGCCGATCTGCTCATATTGGTTATACAGCTTTTCCAGCAGGTGCAAATCATGGAAAATCGTTTTGTATCCCGCCTTAGATAGAGTTTCGCTGATGCCGCTGACGATGGCTGCCACAGGCAGACCGCGGATATCCTCCACCAGCACGCCGATGGTAAATGTCTGGCCCATGCGCAGGGATTTTGCCACGGTGTTGGGCGTATAATTCACCTGGGATATGGCCCGCAGCACCCGTTCTGTGGTTTCGGGGGAGAGCTTTTTGGAGCCGTTGATCACATGGGATACTGTCGCGGTGGATACCCCCGCCAGCTCTGCTACATCCCGCATGGTTGCCATAGGCATACCACCCTTCTGTGAGGTTAATCGTTTGAAACGATTATAAACGAAAAAAGGAAATTCGTCAAGTACTGTCTGGTTAAAAAATTAACCATGAAATTCCAAGGAAAAATCGTGAAAACATCCTTGACAATCTACCGTTGCGGTGGTATCTTATTGTCAACGGAGTGGTTAATCGTATAACCACAAATCAAAACGGATCACCAGCATAAAAGGAGGAAGAACCATGAAAAAACTGTTGGCAATCGTCCTGTGCCTGGCGCTGATGCTGCCCGTCCTGGCCTTGGCGGAAGGCGACGGCCGGGTGCACATCACCTATTCCTTCTGGGGCAACCAGACGGAGGCGGAAGCCGTGCAGAAATCCCTGGACGAATACAACCAAAGCCAGGACAAGGTGTTCGTGGAGCCCATGCAGATCCCCAACGAGGAATACACCCAGACCCTGGTCAACTATGCCATCGCCAACAAGCTGCCGGACTGCGGCATGGTGAATGAAAACGCTGTGCTGTACTTCTCCCGCAACGGCGTCATGGCGGACGTGTCCGATATGTTCGCCGGGGAAGAATTGCAGCCCATGGACTGCATTACTTTCAAGGATGCCGGTGTTCCCGTCGGCTATTCCAGCAGCAACGAGATCCTGATCCTGTACTACAACAAGGATATGTTCGATGCGGCGAACGAGCCATATCCCTCCGCCGATACCCCCTATACCTGGGATGAATTTGTGGCAGTAGCCAAGCGGCTGACCTTCGATGAGAATGGAAAGCACCCCGGCGAGGAAGGCTTTGATCCCGAAAAGATCGTGCAGTACGGCGCGTTTGTGAACAACTGGACCTGGCAGATGGAAGTATGGGCTCTGTCCAACGGCGGCGCCTGGTTCTCCGAGGACGGCAACGAAGTGCTGATCAACAGCCCCGAAGCCATCGAATCCATCCAGAAGGTGGCCGATCTGGCGCTGGTGGAGCATGTGGCGCCCCTCAATGTGATCCCCGAGGATAACGGCGTGGGCGTGGGCATCGGAAGCAAGACTGTGGCTATGACCACCGACGGCACCTGGCGCCTGGGCACCGATTTCCCGAACCTGGGCATCAACTACGGCATCGCGCCCCTGCCCATGATGAAGGAAGAGGTCACCATCTGCACCTCCGGCCTGACCGGCGTTTTCAAGGGCCAGCATCAGCAGGAAGCCTACGATTTCGTCAAGTGGTACACCCGTGAGGAAAGCAACTGGGACGCCCTGGTGCTCACCGGCATCTGGCTGCCCAAGAGCGAATACTTCTACAAGACCGAAGAAGGCATAAACGCCTGGCTGGGCAATGAGCAGTATCCCTACAATAAGGATATGGAAACCGGCCGGAAGGTACTGGTGGACTACACCATGAACTACGCCAAGCCCACCTGCTGGTACTATACCCCCAATACCCAGATCACCACCAACGATATCCTGTTCACCGCGCTACAGAGCGTGTGGAGCGGCGAGCGCACGGCGGAGGACGTGATCAACGAGATCTATCCCGAGCTGGTGGAAGCCATTCAGGTGGAATAACAGTGCCTTATCAGGGTCGGGGGAACGCGCCTGCGTTCCCCCGACTTATCAAATGCCTGCAAATACCTATGGAATGGAGGGACGCAAGGAATGACGGCCCTTTCAAAAAAGGCGAAAGTAAAATACAGCCGCGCGGAAACCAGGGCGGCGTGGCTGCTGCTGCTGCCCTCGGTGATCGGCCTGACCTGCATCACCTATCTGCCCATGCTGGCATCCTTCACCCTGAGCCTGTTCAGCTGGAACGGGCTGGGCGATATGACTTATGTGGGAGCGGATAACTATATCCGTCTGTTTACCCGGGATACGAAATTCTACGGTTCCCTGCTCACCACGCTGGAATACGCGGGGATCGCGGTGATCGGCAGCGTGGTGTATTCCATGATCATCGCCATGCTGCTCAACCGGAAGGTGCCCGCCCGGGGCTTTTTCCGGGCCATCTTCTATCTGCCTTACGTTCTTCCCGCCCTGGCGGTTTACCTGGGCTGGAAATGGCTGTACGACTATAACCACGGGTTTTTCAATTACGTCATCAAATCGATGGGCGGCACATCCGTCAAATTTCTGGATTCCAGCGGCATGGTCACGCCGTCGCTGGCGCTGATCGCCGTATGGCTCAGCGGCAACCTGATCGTGATTTTCCTGGCGGGCCTTCAAAACGTGCCCCGCACCTATCACGAGGCGGCGGAAATCGACGGGGCCAACGCCTGGCAGCGGTTCTGGAAAATCACCATTCCCTGCATGACGCCCATCATTTTCTATAATCTGCTGATGAGCCTGGTCAGCAGCCTGCAGGTGATCACCCCGGCCCTGTCCCTCACCAAGGGCGGCCCCGGCACCGGCAGCTATTTCATGTGCTATATGCTTTACAACCAGGCCTTCAAATCTCACAAATATGGCTACGGCAGCGCTATCGCTGTGATCCTGTTCCTCCTCATCGCCATCTTTACCGGCCTTCTGTTCGCCACCAGCGGCAGCTGGATCTTCTACGAAGGAGATGTTAAGGAATGAGCACGACAGCGCTGAAAAAAGAGCATCGCATGCCATCCAAACAGCGGCGGGAAAAGGCGGCGAATATCCTGTGCCTGATCCTACTGATCCTGCTGGGGCTGATCGTCCTGTTTCCCATCTATTGGATTTTCCGTTCGTCTCTCATGTCCAACGGCGAACTGTATGCCTATCCGCCGGCTTTCCTGCCCCCGGAGTGGCGGTTCAGCAACTATTCCGATACGTTGAAATCCTTTGAATATCTGCAATTTCTGGGCAATACCATGACGATCCTGGTGCCCGCGGTCATTGGCGCTGTGATCACCGCCACCATGGGCGGCTATGCCTTCGCGCGGCTTCGCTTCCGGGGAAAAAAGTTCCTGTTCACCCTGTGCGTGGGCTCCATGCTGCTGCCCAGCATGGTAACGCTGATTCCCCTGTTCATCGCCTGGAGCAAGCTGGGCCTGGTCAATACCTACTGGCCCCTGATCCTGCCGCACTTCTGCGGCGGCGGTGCGTTCAATATCTTCCTGATCCGGCAGTTTGTAAAAACCGTGCCCCGGGAATTGGACGAAGCGGCCACCATTGATGGCTGCGGCTTTTTCCGTATCCTGATCTTTATCATCGTGCCCACCATCAAATCCGCGATGATCGTGGTGGGGCTGCTGAAATTCATCGAATTGTGGAACGACCTTTTGCAGCAGGTCACCTACATCACCCGACGGGACCGCTACACCCTGGCCCTGGGGCTGAACATCTTCCGCGGTTCCTTCAATGACGACTGGAGCAGCATCATGTGCGCCACCTGCCTGTCCTTCATTCCAGGCATTGTGTTTTATCTGATCGGGCAAAGGTATTTCGTGGAAGGCATCGTAATGACCGGCATGAAAAACTGACGAAGGAGGAAACGCCATGGGCATCCGGCCTATCCCGCTCAAAAACGTGCGTATCACGGACGGTTTCTGGTCTCCCCGCCAGCGGCTCATGACGGACGTGACCATCCCCTACATGGAAAAGATCCTCCGGGACGAGGTGCCCGGCGTGGAAAAATCCCACGCCATCAGCAATTTCCGTATGGCTGCCGGAGAAGAAACCGGAGATTTTTACGGCATGGTGTTCCAGGACAGCGATGTGGCCAAATGGCTGGAAGCCGCGGCTTATTCCCTGGCCCTGAAATGGGACGACGCTTTATCCCGCAGGGTGGACGAAACGGTGGCGCTGATTGGCCGCTGCCAGCAACCGGACGGCTATCTGAACACCTATTTCACGGTGAAAGAGCCCGAAAACAAATGGAAAAACCTGCTGGAATGCCATGAATTGTACTGCGCTGGCCACCTGCTGGAGGCGGGCGTGGCCCTGCACGAAGCGGCCAGAAAGGATGAACTGCTGCACATTTGTGTGCGCCTGGCGGATCATATCTGCGGCCGCTTTGAAAAAGAAGACGGCATCCCGGGGCATCAGGAAATCGAGATCGGTTTGCTGCGGCTGTACCATGCCACAGGGAATATCCGCTACCGGGACATGGCCCTGCGGTTCCTGAACCTGCGGGGGCAGGACCCGGACTGGTTCAAAAAGCATACGCCTGCCCATCCCGGCGTCCATTACGGCGGCTACGACATTCTGGCAGACGATACGATCTACAATCAAACCGACGTACCCGTGCGCAAGCAGACTGTGGCCCGGGGTCACGCCGTGCGGCAGCTGTATATGCTCACCGCCATGGCGGATGCCGCCGCGGAAACCGAAGATACGGAATTGCAGGCCGCATGCGAGCGATTGTTTGAAAACATTACGCAAAAGCAGATGTATGTTACCGGCGCAGTCGGTGCATCTGCTTTTCATGAATCTTTTACAGTGGATTATGATTTGCCCCCGGATCGGTGCTACGGCGAAACCTGTGCCGCGGTGGCCATGACCTTTTTCGCCCATGAAATGCTGAAACTCAGGGCAGACGGACGGTATGCCGACCTGATGGAACTGGAGCTGTACAACGGCGCGCTGGCGGGCATGCAGCAGGACGGCAAACGGTTTTTCTATGTGAATCCTCTGGCAGTGAAGATCGGCGTATCCGGCGTCGCGCCGGGCTATGAGCATGTGCTGCCGCAGCGCCCGCCCTGGCACGCCTGCGCCTGCTGCCCGCCCAATCTGGCACGGCTCATCGCCTCCCTGGGAAAATATCTGTGGAGCGAGGATGAGAGCACGCTATATAGCCATCTTTTGATCGGCAGCGAGGCTATAACCCGCCATGGAAGAATCCGGCTGGAAAGCGCATACCCCTGGGAAGGGAAAGCCTGCTATACAATGCTGGATGGAGGTAAATTCTCGCTGGCAATCCGTATTCCTCATTATGTTCAGTCGTACAATATTATCGTCAACGGACAGGACGTCCAAGGCGAAATGAAAAACGGGTATTGTTATGTTTCCCGAAATTGGCAGCCGGGAGATATTGCGAAGCTCTCCTTTGATCTGTCCGTTCGCCGCATCCATGCAGATCCCCGGGTGCGGGACTGCGTTGGAAAAGCAGCATTGGCACGCGGGCCGCTGATCTATTGTTTTGAAGAGACGGATCAGAAGGTGCCTGTTTTCTCTCTAAGTTTACTTGGTAATGCGGACACGCAGGAGTTCAGGCCCATTCCGGGGCTCCCTGATGATTTGATCGGGCTGAGAATCTTTAGAAAAGACAAGACGAAGCAATTAAACGGGCAAGAGAATCAGGCTGCTGTTTCGTATGCATTAAACGCTATTCCTTATTTCGCCTGGTCGAATCGTGAAAAAGGGGATATGGCGGTGTGGATTGAAGAATTATAAAACTGGCTGTTTTTTTTGCTTCTGTTTTGTTTGGATTAATTCTTTATTTATCCTTCGCTTTGCTTCATCAACGCAGTATTTCACGTTCAGCATCAGATCCAGCTTTTCACGAAGGGGCTTATACTGGGCAGACCGTTCTTCTTCCTCGTGCCGGAGAGCGGTCTGCTCTTTTTTTCACCTGAGAATATCGATCTTTTTCACACCATGCTTCTCTGTCAGGATGCGCCGGGAGGTATAATACAGGTCGATTTCCTGCTGATGGGCAGCCTGGAACTTTTCCCGGCTGCCTTTCCAATGAATGGCGTTCATTTTGTCGATGATAGGCTGGATACGGTGGATGTGTTCAGCAAAGGTGATCATGTTGTCCAGTTGCTTGATCCGGGCAGTGTTAGCCTTGGATAGGGCCACAAGATCGTCTACGACAGCGGATAATTCGTGGGGAACCTTGGTATCGACCCTGATTCCAATAACTGCGCCAGTGATAGATCCATTCGTTTCAGAACATCCAGCGTATATTCCTGTTTGAGAGGACTCCGATCAACAGGATGATCACGCGCCGGTTCCATTTCAGCCTTCGACTCGGGCATTATCGTAAATAGAGAACACCTGTATGATTCTTCGGTAAAGCCTGTCTGTTTCAGCCGTATAGCACTCTGGTAAAAATGATATATTTTTTCATCAAGTGTCCTAATGTTCTGCAGGGACTGTCCAATCAATTGCGCGACAAAAAAATCGTTGCGTTTTTCTTTGCGGAAGTAACCCAGGAGATACAGCAGTCCACTGTTCCCGTCAAACTCCATACAGTCAAAGACCGTTTTCGGGCCATGCTCAAAGAGCCTCAAAACCGGCCGATAGTCCGTCGTTGCATAGAGGGAAATACGGCTGTTAAGCATATCTCCTTTTCTACCCTCGATATGGTACAGGTATTTTCCATCCGGCGAAAAGCATGGAACGCAGTCGGTTTGGGTATCTTTGACGGCGGAGACCCGGAATTTCCTAAGCAGTCGTCTCTCTGACAGAGAGTAAACAGCCATAATACCCTTATTGCTATAGACTGCTGCAATCTCACCGTTGGGATGCAATGCGGGATAATAGGCATAAGTCATGTCCTGAAATTTTGCCGTCTCATTTCCATCTCTGTCCATTATATACACTGTATGGCCTGTACACCCAATCTGATATTGATTATTGACAATAGCGATACAAAAGATTTTTGCATTTCTGCCACCCCCGCAAATTCCAATCTGATTCAGAAAAAGCCCGCTTCACATATATCGCACACATTCTATTCCGGATTCTCCAATTCTGGCATGGAAAACCTTATGGATGTTTTTTTCATTGATTGATCAGACGGGAAAAAACTATTCCGACATACCAATGTTTTCTGACACCTGATGCTGTCCAACTTTTTCTCAGATGCATTTTATCTTTGCATCCGGTTCAGCCTTCTCGTAACGCATCCACCCTGTCACGCATTTTTCTTCACCTCGATTCTATGGGCATAGATGTATCCTCCTGTATCATGGATGCCGGATATAATTCAGGTGATAACCTTGACCTGTTTTATGACGATAATCACAAGTGCAGAATCGGTTTCATTACGCGAATTGGTTCCGGGGACAAGAACTTCAAGGAGCTTATAAGTAAAGAACTTCCCGGCATTGAGGTGAAAGAAAACTTTGTCAAATATGAAGACCGGTATCTGTTCATTATAAAGCGTCGCGTGATGGTAGGAAGCAGCAAAGACAATCCGGCATGGATGTATCTTGGTCTTGACTGCAGCCGGATGTCGGATGAATGGCATAAACTTTTAAAGCGCGCAGGGCGGGATTCACTGACCACGGATGAAGTATATGAAGCAATGCAGGACGACGGTGTTTTCGGGATATTGTCCGGCGAGGACTACAAATGTGAAGAAATACTTCCTGCTTATTACCAGCGCCAGGCCGCCGAGCAGATATTTGACTTTGCAAAAAACTATACGAAGCTCCTTCCGCTGCGCACAAATACGAATGCTACATTTAATGGGCATTTGCTGTTGTCCTATGTCGCCACATGCGTGGTTAAGATGATCCAGCTTCGGCTTAAGGAGGCGAACCTGTTCTTTGGATCTCGTCTTGCCTGCCTGCGAAACCAGAAATGCACGATTTATGAAAACCGAATCGTTACGGATGAGCCCCAGCGTGAAGCAAACGATACATACAGGGCTTTCAAACTGATATGCCCTGATTCCATTCCGATAATAAACGGCAGCCTGTCATATACTCCTCCAGAATCCGGTACAATCCCGAAGGAAAGGAAGCGTAGAAGAAAGACGGATCCGTCAAACGACGAAACGAATGGAAAGAATACACACAGAGGTCGCCCGAAGGGTTCAAAAAATAGAAAGACTCTTGAACGAGAAGCCGCGCTTACTGCTGAAGGGAACAAACAGAAGCGTGGACGCGGAAGGCCAAAGGGTTCAAAGAATAAAAAGACTTTGGAGCGTATGGCTATAGAAAGCTCAAATGGAAAGCACATGAAACGAGGTCCCGGCCGTCCGAAAGGGTCCCCCAATAAAAAGACTCGCGAAAAAGAAGCCTCTTCGGTAAAGTTAAACCCATAATGCCACCTATTGGCCAGGTACTTTATCAGAAAACAAATTATAAGACGGTCTTCCCATAAAGGATTTTGTTTGCAATGTGCTAGTAGAATGCAATAGGGAACTAAAGATCATGGTGGAAAACGCATTGCAGTCCGTCCAATCGGGAGTGCCGTCAAAGCGTCAGCGGATGAAATCCTCCTCGTGGTCCCTCAGCAGAGCCTGGAAATATCTCCGACACTGCATTTCTAATCACCGAAATATACATATATACAAATACGGGTAGTATTTTTACATTTCCTTTTGTCTATAAAAAGAATCCGGGCATAAGTCATAAACTGATTCATGCCCGGATTTCTGTTTGTTCAGCTTGCAGCAGGTACGCTGACAATTCGCTCCCAGCCACCTGCCTTCCAAATGTTTCGTTTCCAGCCTGTCCAATACACGAAGAAAAATGTAGCTTTGTAATCGAACATCTGCTCCTCTGAGCTTCCTTATCCGATTATTTCTCTTTCCTGAATCCACCGTTTGATTTCGCAGTCTCTACCAAATTGATGTAAGCATTTTAGTGCCTCTTTGGTCATAGCGTCCTTTATCATTGCTTCATCAAGAGATTCCAGCAGCGATATTGGATCCTTCCCTGCTTTTTCTTTCAAAGCTTTGAACTTGGCAGAGTTTGTTTGCTGGATTTTCTTCATTGCCTGAGGATAACCGTTCCCCCATAGTTCCCCTTGGTTTGAACTTCAGGATCTCAGCCGACACTGCATATTTCCCGCTGGAATTGCTCATCTGTATGCGTCCTTTCGTATACCTATCGTATACCTACACTATAGCAAATTCGAGCAAAAATAGCAAGGCTTAAAACATAAAAAAGTGGCTGAAATAGCCACTTATAGGGGTAATAATCTGGGTTTATGAATGATCTGGTTTCCAATTCAGACGATATCTTGGAATTTCCTACCTAAATGCCGCGGAGGTTGTGGATAAACAAAAGGATAAGCGATAATGAAATCCAAGTAACTAAACGGACATGCAAACAAGACTATTCAACTGATATTTCAATTTTATTGTACGTGTCTGTAGCTCTGAAGCAACATCGTAAGCTCCCTTTTTGTCCTGACATTTGCTTTTTCGCAGAGAGTTTTCACCCTGTACTTGATAGTCCTTTCCGTAAAATGCAGTTTTTCTGCAATCTCCTTGAAGGTTTTTCCTGTCAGAATCATCTCCATAATCTGGTAGTCCCAACCATCACATTCCTGAAGCAATTCTTCCATTTCATTGAGTTTGGCAATCATTTCATCTGAATAATACACATTTACTTCGTCAGGTATTGTTGCCTTCTGCGAATTTTTGACAATAATCGGAGAGAAATGATTAGTCGATGCTCTGACAATTACCTTGCAGGGAAGCAAAACATGATGGAATATATCCGGTTCTTCCTGATGAATCTGAAGAAAGAGACGCACAGCCCACTGGCCCAATAAAACATAGTCAAAATCAATGCTTGTTATTGGAAATTCAAAGAGTTTTGTCAGTCGAAGATTCCCGCTTCCCGTAACATAAACATCAGCAGGAACACGAATCCCTCTGCCTTGAAGAATACCCATGGTTACAATAGCGACAGGATCGTTTGCACACATAACGGCATCAAAGCGGTTAATCTGAGCAACAACATCTTCAACGCATTTACTGACAGACATATTGTTACAGGGAAACAGTTCTGACTCAAGACAGTTTTTTGTCTGGGCAATACGCAAAAATGCAGCTGCTTTAGCCATATCTGCAGGGGAATCCGGATTGTATCCAACAAACGCTATTCTTTGTTTTCCATCGGCGCTCAGGTATGTGACCATCTCTTCGATTGCTCCGGGCATGGAAAAACATACGCTGTTATATCGTTCATCCTGTGGTCTGTATGCACTGACAAAAATCGGCTCAACGGAATGATTGCGAAGAATGTCGGCCGCCTGAAAAAACCATTGTGTAGAATGCCCTATTAACAGGACATGGCTGCATTTCTGCCTTTTATCCCTCAGAAAAGACGAGATACTCTCAAATTGGCACAGTAAAATCCTTTTATGATTTGCCTCCTGCTCCATGCCTTTGATAATCCGCTTGGTCCAGTAGGAATGAAGAGTTGGCGGTTGTACGACATAAGCAACAGAATTACTTTCCACTGAACTCCTCCTCCATTCATAATTTGTAATTATAGCACAAAAATTCACTCAATAAAAGAGAATAAATGATGCATTGTTTCACGTCACCGTTTCACTTTACAGCATCTCTGCAAACTTGTTAGAATGAGTCAGATGCTCGAGAATGAGTATACAAATTAGAAGGAGGCTTGTCCTATGAAAAGGCTTATCACCCTAGCTGTTGCCTTAGCAATGGTTCTCTCATTGACCTCTATAGCAATGGCCGATGACCCCGTAACTCTTGAGTTTTGGACCTGGCGTCCCGAAGATGTAGCATTCTATGACGAAATAATTGCCGCTTTTGAAGCTGAAAATCCAGATATCAAAGTAAACCAGACCCCCATTGTCAATACGGAATACTTCACCGTGCTTGCTTCTGCTATGGCCAATCAGAGCGGCCCCGATGTTATGCAGATGAAATGCTACGGCCAATTGCAGTCATACATTGACTCCGGTTATTTAGTTGCTTTGGATGATTTAATTCCCGAACTGTCAGAATTCTCAGATGGTGCCCGTCGAGGAGCTGCTTCTAATAAAGATGGCAAAATCTATGGTGTACCCGGCTGGAACCAAACCATGCTTTGTTACTATAACGTTGATATCTATAATGAGCTTGGGTTATCTGTCCCAACGACATGGGATGAGTTTATTGCTAATCTTCAAGCCTGCAAAGACGCCGGTTATGATGGACTGGCCAATGGAACCAAAGAAGGATGGTGCGTTGAATTCCTCTTTGGCGGCAGCTGTCTTGGTTTTACTGGTGCAAACAAATTCTATGATGCTGTTGTATCGGGTGAAACAACATTTGAAGATCCTGCATTTGTCACGGCTGTAAATAAAATGAAAGAATTGACTCCCTTCATGCCTGACATGTATGAAGGTGTGGCTTATACAGATATGCAGGCATCCTTTACAAATGGTTTGGCAGGGCATTTTGTCGGCGGATCCTATGAATATGCTACTTTCCTTAGCTTGAATCCCGATTTAAACATGGACATTTTTGCTGTCCCCAATGTTGACGGTGAACCGGGTTACGTAGCTACTTATTCTGATTTGAATTTCAGCCTTTCTGCAAATTCAGAAAAACAGGAGGCTACCATCAAGTTCCTCAAATATCTTGCCACAAAGGAATTTGGTCAGGCCGCTGTTGAGAAGCTTGCCAATGTATCCATGGTTCCTGGTGTTGATGCATCCAGTCAGCCATTTATCGCGAAAGTGTTGAAATTACAGGAAAATGCTACTCCTTATCTGTTTGCGGTCGGATTCCGATATGAACAACCGACAGGATCCTCTCTCTTCCAATCTGCAGGACAAAGCTTTATGACCGGTGAAATCACCGCCGAAGAACTTTGTAAAACCGTTCAGGATGGCATAGCTGCCTACTATGCTCCATTCCAGAAATGACAGGAATGCGTTTTATGGCCGCCGTTATCATGCGGCGGCCTTTCTAGTTCTGCTTTTTCATTCTTATATACCGCCGAGGAAGTGATTGGATGTTATTTGGCAGCAAAAAAAGTCGGCAGCGACTGTGGATTGTTTTCTTTGTTACTCCTGGTCTTCTGATTGTATTTGTATTTATTCTTATGCCATTGTTCATGAGCCTCTATAACTGTTTTTTTGAATGGGAAAAATTCACAAGAGGAAAGTTCATATTCCTCGACAATTTTGCTGCATTATTTGATGGCAGTTACTATTCCTTAAAGTTTCTGAATGCCATACAAAACAATATCAAATGGTTCATCATGACAATGCTGATCCAGAATGTCATCGGGCTCTTTTTCGGATACATGCTCAGCAGACGTATCACCGGCTCCGAATTCTTTAAACGTACCTTTTTTATTCCCGTTCTGTTTTCTATTACAGCAGTTGGTTTTCTCTGGGGATTATTTTTAAAGCCTAACGGTTTGGTAAACAGCTTTCTGACGCTCATTGGTCAGGAACAGCTCAAACATGCATGGCTTGGAGATGGAAAAATAGCGACCTTCACTATTATCCTGGTAAACATCTGGAGATGGACCGGTTTTCCTACGCTTGTTTTTATGTCCGCTGTGGATGCCATCGAACAGGAAAATATCGAAGCAGCATACATTGATGGTGCCAGTGAACCTCGAATCTTCTTCCAGATAGTGCTTCCTCTCATTATACCCGCTATCACCACAATCACAGTTCTAACCGTAATCGGAAGTCTGAATGTTTTTGAGCAGGTCTACGTCATGGCAGGAGTCGACGGTCAGCCTAATTATGCAACGGATACAATTACGACACTTTTCTATCGAACTGCATTCGGTACCTATGATTCCAGCAATCCTGTTATCGGAATCGGTTCTGCTATGGCTGTTGTCATCTATCTGTTAACCTTCAGCGCATCAATGATATCCATTCTGGGACTCAGGCAGAAGGAGACGGAACTATGAATACTGATTTTCGAATTCGGAAAGCGCCTGCAAAAAAGAAATTGGTTTTACTTCTAACTTTTACTCTGATGGGGGTATATGTAGCAATAATTCTCTATCCATTATTCAACATGTTCATGTCTTCTTTTAAAAGTACCAGAGATATTATCCGATATCCTTTTCAGTTGCCCTCTTCCTTTTCCTTTAAAAACTACTATACCGTATTTATTGAGAAAGGTTTCTATCGCTATTTTATCAACAGTGTAGTTGTTACAGCAGTTTCCATGTTCTTTGTTATATTGTTTGGGTCTATGGGTGCTTACGGTGTTTCCCGCTATCAATACCGTGGGAATACCCTTGTTTATCTGCTTTTTCTCTCGGGAATCATGTTGCCTTTAAAAGCAGCACTAATTCCATTGTATATGATCATCAATTCGTTGAAACTGAGCAATTCCTTGCTGGGCATCATTCTGATCGATCTGGCAACCGGCCTCCCTTCTACGGTGTTTATCTTATCCGGCTTCATGCGAACTTTCCCTATAGATCTTGAATATGCCGCCCGTATTGATGGGTGCAGTGACTGGCGGATATACTCTCAGGTTGTAATGCCTGTTTGCATGCCAGGTATTGCAATTGTCACAATTTATAATGCTGTACCAATCTGGAATGACTTTTTCTTTCCTCTGGTATTCATTCAAACTGACAAACTACGGACCATGCCTGTCGGACTCAATTCTTTTATTGGTCAATATAAAACCGATTGGAGTCTGATGTTTACCGGCCTGTCCATTTCCATAATACCTATGATGATTCTCTACCTTTTCATGTCCAAGCAATTCATCCGTGGCATGACTGCAGGTGCAATCAAGTAATTCAAAGGAGATGTCTATATGCCAGATTCTTCCCGCTATCTGCAATTGCAGCAAATCTATCAAAAAGAGCTTTTCGAATATGTTCTCCCCTTCTGGTTGAACAACTCACTTGACTGGAAAAATGGCGGATATTATTGTTGTCTCACCCGAGATGGTCGCATTTATGAAACTGACAAGTTTGCGTGGATGCTTGGGCGCGAATTATGGACGATGTCTAAAATGTATAATGTGTACGGTCGTTCCTCCATGTATTTGGACGCTGCCCGTTTAGGTGCCGAGTTTATTCAAAAATATGCATTTACAGCCGACAATGATGTCTATTTCTCTTTCACCGAATACGGTGATCCTCTTGTTCATCCCTATAACATCTTCTCAGAATGCTTTATTTGCGTAGGGCTTGCCGAATACTACAGGGCATCACAGGAAGAATGGGCAAAAGAAAAAGCTATCTCAGTATATCGCCGCATTCAGGAAAGGAAAAAAAATCCCAAGGGGATCTGGACAAAGCAGATTTCTGGAAAGCGTGCTTATTCTCCTCTGAACATGACAATGATCGAGTTTATGATGTTTCGTGAATTGCAAGGCATCGTCCCTGATGCAGAGTTGCATGCTATTTTGAATTATAATATTGATCATTTCTTCTCAGTTCATGTCGATTATCCCAACCGCCGGGTTCTTGAGCGCCCGCTGCCTGATGGGAGGCATGATTTTTCCCATATGGAAGGCCGTCTGATGACACCAGGGCACACTTTGGAAACGATGTGGTTCCTGCTGGATATTCTCATTTCACTGGGCGATGATGTTCATGCCCATCAGATTACAGATATCATGCTGGATACAATAAACTTCGGATGGGATGAACAATTGGGAGGTATTCCCCTTTACAAGGACGCTCTGAATCTCCCCACTGAAAAACTTGAATCCAACCAGAGACAATGGTGGGTCCATGCTGAGGCACTCTGTTCCATGCTTCTTGCCTTTAAGTATACAAAAAATCCCGTCTTCTGGTCATGGTTTACAAAAATACACGAATATACATTTTCACACTTTCCCGATCATGAATTTGGGGAATGGTATGGATATCTTGATCGTCATGGTGAGCCTGAATTTACGGTAAAAGGCTCCAAGTTCAAGACGGCCTATCACCTTCCGAGAGCTCTAATGCAATGTGACCTATGGTTAGGGGAGTTGCTCCAAGAACAACCTTCCGATTCCATCTGAACATTGAAATGAATAAGAACTCGATTCTTGATGGTCACAGAGAGTGGTAGTTTGTTCCCTCTATAAAAAGAATCCGGGCATAAGTCATAAACTGATTCATGCCCGGATTTCTATTTATTCAGCTTGCAGCAGGTACGCTAACAATCTGCTTCCAACCTGGAAAAATCTCCCGCACTGTACCTAAATCTGAATAGTCTTAAAAAGATAAAGCTCTCTCTGCAAATTGCAGAAGATCGGTTCGCCCATCCCGGAATTAGCGGAACAGCCGTTCCGGTCTGATCAGTACGCATGTTCCGAGGAAAACGGAACGGCCTCTTCAGTGTCGATAGCTTGATACCAATTTCCCGTCAAGCCTTCGCTTACGCCATATCATGAGCTTGACTTGACAGGGAATCAGGATAATGAGTAATAGCAGTCAAAAGGCCGTTCCATATCTCTATACCGTTTCAAGTGAAATGAGTGAACCGATTGACCGAAACAAATGCACCGTTTTTCCGAAATTTGCAGGTATGAGCGGTCCCTTAGCAGCAGTCTGGAAATATCTCCATGAAAGTCTTTCTCATGATTGCGGGCTTCTTTGAATGATAAAGTTCGGCTCACTCACTGCCTGAGCACTGCCCGAGAAACTCAGCAACCACCATCTATGTGCCCTTCCGAAAATACCGTGGTAAGAAGAACACTTTCATCGCCAAATAGGAACAGCGTCTCGGAGTATTAGGGACTGTTTTTTCAGAGCTTTCATGTATATGACATGTTTTCTGGCGAAAAAGAAGAGGAGCTGTTAAGCATCCTCTTTGGGTGTCAATAAATGCATGATCAATAACCGTGTTTTTCATTACCTTTACAGCAATATCTACATATTACAGCAATTCGGCATCTTTGAACTCGTCGTCAAATTCGTCCATCTTCTCCGCCCACTAAGCTTCCTTTGCCATTAACTGCATGGTATCGAATGCCTTGGCATTGGTATCCTTGAGAAACATATAATTATTTGGCATGAAGCCATAATACTCTATCATTTCCTCAGTTCTTTGGCTTAGTTACATTAAAGCCCTGCTCCGATGCTTTCCGGAGCACAGAAGGTGACATGTGGATGGTTTTGCAACAAAGAAGCAGGAATGGCTGCCTGAACGTTATCATGCAGGACATGCTGAGCAATGCCATACTGCCAGTCGCGGTTCAATGCAATATATATATCCTTTGAAGCAAGTATCTGCCGCATACCCACTGTGATACACCACTCTGGCATACCACGAATATCGCCACGTTGATAACCAATGGCGTTGACCGTCCTGGTTTCTCGCGTAATAGGCAACACGCGAGTATTGAGAGTGGCAAATTCCTCTGCCGTCATTGTTATGTCCTTTTCGGGCGGCTCGTTAAAGGCAATGTGTCCGTTAATGCCGAGACCTCCAAGACAAAGTTCAATTCCACCTACGTCATCAATCATTCGGTCATATTCTGCTTCTTTTCCGGGCTCTGGAAAATGTCGCTGACTGGCTGGAACAGTAACCTCTGGTCTGAGACGGGAATAGAAATCTCTCTCCATCCGGCCATGAAAACTCATCGGATGCTCTACGGCAATAGTCTGTGATGGTGAAATCAGGTATTCATCCATGTTAAAGATATGAACATTCCTGAGAGATACATTGAACCGATTGACAAGTTCTGCCAGGATTGGATACTGCGCAGTCGGGCCCACCGGCACAATCATAGGGCAAGGTCTCTTTTCTCTTTCACAGCGACAAATTGTATCAAGCATTGTCAATGCCATGTCCAGGTATACATCACTTTCTGATTTCAAGAGTCTGAGGCGGATACCGTTATCAAGTATTCTTTCCATGATTAACCTCCTCGAATTAAGCCTGATATAACAATTCACCTTCTACAAACACTTTTCGAACGTTGAATTCTCTGTCCATGATTACAAGATCGGCATCTTTTCCTGAAGCAATACTTCCTTTCATCCCGTCACAGCCGCAAAGTCTTGCAGGCGTAAGCGAAAGCATCCGGGATACTCCTGTCAGCGGGAGACCATACTCCAGATGTGCCACCCGCAAAGCACGATCCATGGTGCAGATGCTTCCTGCATAGGAGGACAGATCCGGCAACTGTGCAACGCCGTCCTTTATTACAACCGGCGTACCTCCACTCTTTGCACCAAGCACAGATTGGACACAGTCCGTGTCTGCAGCTCGCATGGCATCCGTAATAAGACATATACGATCGGGGCCTTTGATACGATAAGCCAATTGCATGGATTCTCTGGGAATATGCTTTCCATCGCCAATCAGTTCTATCGTCACGTCATCACGCAAATAGGTTGCTTCGATGACACCTGCATGTACGATACCATTTTCTTTATGGACTGTTGACATTGAATTATAAAAATGGGTTGCATGGGAAAAACCAGCATCATATGCTGCCATTGCCTGATTTGCATTGGCCTGTGTATGTGCAACAGCTGCGAGAATACCATTCTCCTTCATAATTTCAGCAAAAAGTAGTGTGTTCTCCAACTCCGGAGATTCATCCCAACGCAGAATATGGCCTTCTGCCAGACTGATGAATTTTTCCAGTATTTTTTTTGTCGGTATCCGCTGTTCAGAAACCGGTTGAGCACCTTTGCCTGCTGCAGAAAAGAACGGCCCTTCAAGATGCAGACCTAGCACCCTTGCCCCACCTGTTGGGCGTTCCAAAGTCGGAAGAATACATGAAATCACCTGCTCGAGCAACTCATCTGCGCATGTCATCGTAGTTGGAACCATTGCAGTAGTTCCATGGTGCATATGAGCCCGTGCGACAATGGCAACAGAATCCTCTTCTGCATCCATGAAATCCGCGCCACCGCCTCCATGCAAATGAATGTCTATGAATCCCGGCAGGATATATCCATCGCCGGCTTCCATTGTAATCGCACCGTCAGGACATGGCGTATTCACCGCTTCGATATGTCTTCCCCTGATCAGAACAGAGCCGTTTTCTATGATCTCATCCGTCAGCACAATTCGCCCGGAAATCCATATGGGGATAGGAACACTGACAGCGGACAATGCTGATCTTTCAACTATTTCATTTTGCATATCCGTATTACCTTCTCATAACTGCAATGGGGTGGGAATCTAATATCCCACCCCATTGCGTAGTACGATTTGCATGATTATCAAGTTTGGTTTTCATTTCCTGATGGTGGAGATAATCAAGTCTTGCCACTCGGTTAACCCGAAATGCCTGCACTTGTCATACATCGCCCAAGAACCTATGTAAAATAGGGTGATTTGTATTATTTCCCCGTCCCGATTGATTCAAAGCACTGCAAAGGTATTATTCAATGCCAAGAATATTTTTATTAATTTCTTCCGCGACCGTTTTCATCGCATGCTCTGCTGTATCTTCGCCTGCCAGAACACTGGATACGGCAGCACAGACCAAAGCCTTTACTTCTGAAGCCTGAGCAATTGTTGGTGCAAATTCAGGATTGCCAACATTGACCGCATCAACCATTGCATCGACAAAAGCGCCATATCTATTTTGATAAGCTTCACTCATAAAGACTGTTTTGGAAGTAGCACCGCAATCGGCTGAGATTTCGAGGGATTGCTTCTGGAAGACAGCACTGGTCGCCCAGCTCATGAACAGGAAGGCTGCTTCAGGATTCTCACTTAGCTTATTAAGATACAGTCCGTGAGCAGTTAAAGAACAGGGATAACCATATAGCTGATCTTCAGGCACCTGAAGCGGCACTGTTGCATAACCGACTTTACCTGCAACAGTAGATTCTTCAGATGTTTCGTTATAAGCACCATTGACAGTGGCATCAATGCACATGGCTGCCACACCCTGATCGAAAGCGGTACGTGTTTCTGGCCAGCCAAAGTTTGCATATCCGGCAGGCGCATATTTATTCATGATTTCCACATACATTTCAACTGCCTTAATGCCTTCAGGGCTATCAACAACACATTTTCCATTTTCGTCAAACCATCTGCCACCATTACTCCAAAGATATACAGCATATGGCACCGTCAGCATGCTTTTGCTTCCTCGGAGTGCAATCCCATAGATACTTCCGTTGCTTTTTTCATAGACAGTCGCTGCAGCCTGATACAGTTCTTCCAGAGTTTTCGGCACCTGGATATTGTATTCTTCAAACAGATCCTTGCGATACATGAAGAACACGCTCTCTCCATATACAGGAAGCATATAGGTATTGCCATTGAATTGACCAGCCTCTCGATAACCTTCGATGAAATCATCCGGATCAACATACATATTGAGTTTAGGATCGGCAATATAGCTATCCAGCTGAGCAATATAATCATTTTCTACAAAACCATTGAGGAAGATGTAGTTATTAAAAATCACATCATAGTAGGAATCGTTCTGGCTGAATGAAAGTGCGGCCTTTGTTTGCAATTCAGCATAGGGAATGACTTCCGCTTCGACTTTGATGCCTGTTTCTTCCTCGAACTCATTCATTAGCTGAACCATCGATTCGCTTGTTACATGGCTTTCCAATAACACATGAATAGTTGTGCCGGCGTATGCCTTCTTGGGATCTTCTTCTGCAATTCCAATTGCAATAGTAAACAGTAAAGCAATGAGTAGCAGCATAGAGACAAGCTTCTTGAGATTCATGTGGTTGTCCTCCTCTTACATAATTTATTTTTTATTGATTAGCATCAATAAATTTCCATGTTTTTGAGAACAAGCTCAATCGCTGAAACTGCTTCAGCAGCCTGTTTTGCCGTAATCAACGGGGTACTTTTTGTTTTGACACATGAAATAAAATGCTGGATTTCTCTGTAAATATCACCACGCGGAAGTCCATCTGCATCATAGGCAGACAGATAACTGTCAAAATACTGAACATTTCCCTGTGAGTCTGTGCAGTATACCGGATGAGCGTTTAAGTCCGCTTCTAGCATTCCCTTTTCACCAATGATAGTCAGTGAAGCGTCCAATTTCAGAGGTCGGGCATTCGGCAGCAACCAGTGATTTTCCATGGTGGCAATGATGCCATCTTCAAAAACAAGGTTAGCAACTGAATAATCAATC
>CAMVHE010000018.1 GCA_947167215.1 uncultured Clostridia bacterium | reverse complement strand
AAGTATACCATTACAAGTCTCTAAAAACAAGTACTTATTTCTTTACAGTTCCTTATTTCCGATATAAAGGCAGCGGTGCGATCTCATTCTACCGCTTTGAGCTCACCTGAGCATAACCGTCCGCCGCATGCGGGACGGATGCTATATACCAATCACCCACTACCAAAGGAAGGAAGATGAACCCATGTCTATGAACTTCAGAAAGTTCGTATCTCTGATGCTGGCGTGCGTAATGACGCTGGCATCTGTCCCTGCCATGGGCGCAACGATGTCCGGACATATGGAAGCGCAGGGCCGCTTCTATTCTGACTATGTCAGTCTGGACGATGCGCTGGAGGCTGGCAACCGCCTGCATGTGGAAATGACGCAGGAGGGCCAGGTTCTGCTCAAGAACGAGAACAACGCTCTGCCGCTGGCAGCAGATGAGCGCGATGTTACATTCCTGGGCATTGCTTCTGTGGACTACAACCGCGCGGGCGGCGGTTCCGGCTTCGCTTCCGGCACCAAATACGCCCTCGACTGGTTCACCGGTTTCGAACAGGAAGGGTTCCACATCAACCCGAAAACCAAGACCCTGTACGAAAACCTGTTCGTGGTGATGGGCGGCGCTCATGAGACGAACGATTCCGGCAAGCTCCTGGAGCCGGACATGAGCTACTACAGCAAGTCCGTTACGAGCACCTTCAATGCCTACAATGATGTGGCCATCGTCTGCATCAGCCGTTTCGGCCGTGAGAACATGGACACCAAGACCAACAGCGTGGAAGGCCATGCAGATGCAAACGACCACTATCTGCAGCTGGATGACAACGAGCATGAGCTGATCAAGCTGGCCAAGGCCAACTTCAAGAAGGTCGTGGTCATGGTCAACTCTTCCATGATCATGCAGATCCCCGAACTGAACGCGCCGGTGGATACCGAATACGGCGTTGACGCCATCCTGTGGGTCGGCGGCATCGGCGACCAGGGCACCAAGGTGGCGGCACAGATCCTGAAGGGCGACGTGAACCCCTCCGGCCACACCCCCGACATCTGGCCTGCTGACTTCCATAAGGATCCCACCTTCACCAACTTCTCCGACATGAGCCAGAACATCGGTGAAGACGGCGAACGCATGACCTCCTGGCTGACCTATCCCGATGGCAGCTCCACCGTGTATTCCGACGTGGAATTCCGCGAGGGAATCTACTACGGCTACCGCTATTACGAGACCAAGGCCGACGACATGAACGCGGCGGAGGCCGGCAGCGGCGATGCCTGGTATCAGGAAGCTGTGCTGTATCCCTTCGGCTACGGCCTTTCCTACACCACTTTCGACTGGGAACTCGTCTCCACTTCTGACAAGGCGATTACCGATCCCGCCCAGGTCATCACCGTGCAGGTGAAGGTGACCAACACCGGCGATGTGGCCGGCAAGGACGTTGTGGAACTGTATGCCACGACCCCATACATCAAGGGCGAGATTGAGAAGGCTTCCGCCGTGCTGGTCGGCTATGCCAAGACCAGGATGCTCAAGCCCGGCCAGTCCGACATCGTGACCATCGAAGTGACCGCTCAGAATATGGCTTCCTTCGACTGGGATGATTCCAACAAGAACGGCTTTGAAGGCTATGAACTTGACGCCGGAGACTATGTGCTCTCCGCCCGCCGCAACAGCCATGACTCCGTGCTGGCTGAGACCTTCACCGTGGCGGAAGGAATCCAGTGCCAGTATGACCTGGTAACCGGCGCTGAGATCAAGCCCGTATTCGTGGATGACTTCGAGACCACCCGCGAAGATCTGCTTGAAAATATGATCTCCCGTGCCACCGGCCTGGAGCAGCCCAAGGCACAGACCGCCGAAGAGCGTGTCCTCGAAGACTGGGAAGCTGCTGTGCTGGATGCTGAAGAGATCTACAAGCCCTACATGGACGAAGAAGGACAGCCCTGGTATGTGTCCGAGGTGCCCGCAGAATGGACGCAGGGCGCAGAGACGGACGTGACGCTGGCTGACCTGGCAGGCCTGCCTTACACTGCTCCGACCGTCGTGGACGGCGTAGCTACCATTGCGCAGGATGAAGCTTCCCTGAAGTGGGAATCCTACATGAACAGCCTGTCCTGGGAGGACCTTGTCAACCTGTTCCTGGGCTCCGACGGCGGCCAGGACGGTCCCGTACAGTTCGGCGGTACCTGCTGGGCTTCCACCCCCATTGCTGCCGCTACCTGGAACATCGATCTGCTGACCCGTCAGGGCATCATGTACGGCAACCAGGCACTGCTGCTGGGCCGTTTCGCATGGCGCGGCCCGGGCACCAACATCCATCGTTCTCCTTTCAACGGCCGTACCTTTGAGTATTATTCCGAAGATCCGTTCCTGACTGCTTCCATGGCAGCCGTGATCTGCGACGGCGCACAGAGCAAGGGCGTATCCTGCTTTGCAAAGCACATGTTTGCCAATGTTCAGGAGCACAACCGTGCTGACTACGGCGGCGTCTGCACCTTCGCGACCGAGCAGGTCTTCCGTGAGATCTATCTGCGTTCCTTCGAGTGGATGGTCAAGTATGGCCACACCAACGGCATGATGACCTCCTTCAACCGTATCGGCTATGTCGTCAACTCCAACAACTGGGCTGTGCATGAGGATATCCTCCGCAACGAGTGGGGATTCCAGGGCGCAACCGTCAACGATGCCTGGGCCAAGGACTTCTCTTCCGCTGACCTGATGATCCGTGCCGGCGACGACACCTTCATGAACGGCGATGCTTCCTTTACGAAGACTTACCTGACCATCGGCGAATGGGATCCGTCCCTGCGCGAAGGCAAGGGCAATGTGCTTGTCCCCAATGAAGAAGGAGACGACACCTTTGAGTCCACTACCCATTACTTCGCGATGCGCAAGTCCGCGCAGCGCACGCAGATGGCAAAGGTCAACAGCAACCAGTATAAGAACTTTGCTTCTGATTATGCACTGACTGCGACTGTGTACTATGGCGTCGGCAATGCCGCCCAGATCGAGTGCCCCGACACCTCCGACTTTACCGTCACGCTGTGTGAGGGCCAGGAGCTGCCTCTCGGCCTCGAGGCCAGCGGCTTTGTGGTCAACTATGCACAGCCCATCCTGGGGCAGTATCAGCCCGGAGATCCTCAGTACAAGCAGGGCTGGGGCGTCGACAACAACATCTATGGCGAGTATGTGCCGCAGGGCACCTACAACGTGCTGGTCGATATGGCCTGCGACGGCTTCATTGAGGTCAAGAATGTAAACCTGACCATCAACGTGGTTTCTCCGTACCAGGTAAACGGCCAGATCATTGCCGGTGTCGACGGAGCCGCACCCGTGGTGAACGCCAAGGTTGGCGAAGAGATCATCATCGACTCCAAGCCGTTCGCTTATCAGGCATTCCTCTCCACCGCCGGCATGGGCAAGGAGATCACCAACTGGTACACGCTGAACGGCGCCCGCTACCTGCGCAACGAGGAAAAGACCCATGCAGACGGCCCGACCATCGCATATGAGACCGCGGAAGAAAAGCATGAAGTGACCTATACTGTCGAAGGAGCGGAAGGCCTGACCGTTGAGTACCTGACCGGCACTGCATACGGCCTGCGCACCAATAAGCCCTTCACCGTCAACACCGGCGTCAAGCTGGTCGCAGCGGAACCCGGCACCTATAACATCACCGTAGTGCAGAATGTACCGTGGGCACCCGCACTGTCCGGCATCTGGCTGATGCCTGCCATGGGCGGTGAGGAGACCTTCACCCAGGACATTACCCTGGTTGTCGAGTAAACAATCTGTATCCGGGACCCGGCTGTGCAGACAGCCGGATCCCGGTTTCCTGAAATCTAATGTTTCCCGTTCTGTGAGGAGGAAATAATATGAAAAAGCTATTCGCCATGATGCTGGTGCTGGTCCTGGCGCTGAGCTGTGCCGCGGCGCTGGCGGCCGATGACATTGACAGCAGCAAGACGGTAAGCAAGCTGGAAATCGGCAGCCTGCCTGCCAAGACGGCTTATGTGGTCGGAGAGGCCTTCAGCCTGGAAGGCGGCACTGTCATCGTAACGTACGACGACGGCACCACAGATGAGGTCCCGATGACGGCCAAGAGCCTATCTGTCAAGGAGCCCGGCATGAAAGCCTCCGGCACCAAGACCGTGTCTATCAAGGCAGGCAAGAAGCAAGCCCGTTTCACGGTTGATGTGGCCAACAACAGCTTCCTGGTTACCTATGACCTGAACTATGAAGGTGCGCCCGAGGCGGAACAGGTCGAGACGGTAAAGGGCCAGAAGGCCGAAGAAAAGACCCCCGCCCGCGACGGGTACACCTTCGCCGGCTGGTATGTCAACCCCGACTATACCGCACTTTACGATTTCAAGAATGAAATTACGGGCGACGTAAACCTCTACGCACTGTGGACAAGAGACGGCGCTGAAAATGCCGATGTGACCTTTGACTATGGTTATTATGGAAAGAAGATCACATCCTACAGCTATCCGGTGGAAATCGGAACCCCGGTCGCCAGGCCGGCAGCAGATCCGGAGCGCGTCGGCTATACCTTTGATCAGTGGGTCGGTGCTGACGGCAGCGCTTATGATTTCTCCGCACCTGTTGCGGGACCGCTGACCATTACCGCGTCCTGGACAAAGACGCAGAGCGGCGTTCAGGAGTTCGTGTTTGAGGCGGAGGATACCAACCTGACCGGCAAGACCGGCCCCGCTGTGTCCGGTACTGCAAACGAGATCGGCATGATCATGCTGAAGGAAGACCGCAACTGCTCCAACGACCGCTGCGTGGGTTACCTGTACTCCTTCGGCAACAGCCTGGAATTCTACTTTGCCTCTGATATCGAAACCAGCAACGCAAAAATCGCCCTGAGCCTGTCCGCAGAAATGGGCAATGTCAGCCTGAACGAAGGCAATTACGGCATCTACCTGAATGACCAGAAGCTCAGCTATGAGCCGATCGTCATCGATGATGTGCCTCCCTTTGATGCAGTGCTGTACGTGGCAGACTGCCCGCCCTTCCGGAACTATGTCGTGGCGGACGGTGTCACTTTGAAGCAGGGCGCGAACCTGCTCAAGGTCGTCACCGAGAACAATGAGAGCTATCCCGGCTCCACCATGACGGCCCATGCACCGCTGGTGGACTGCGTCAGGATCGACACGGATGCCGTGCTGATCTGGGACGAGAACTACGGCGTACCCGCACTGGATAACTACAAGAAGTAAGATCGCTGCAGCGGTGTATGCGCTCAAGCCGCATACACCGCCATTTTTTTGGAGGAGAATTTTTCCATGTCTAGCCAGAAGAAAAAAGGCCCCAAGAAGAGCAAGGCCGTCGTCATCTGGGCAGTGTTCGCAGTCGTGATCCTGCTTGTCGGCTGCGTGGCCAATTACCTGGTCTCGGGACTGCCCGGAGGACTGAACAATGTGCTGAACGCGCCGATGAAGGCGCTGGGTGACAGGATCGGCTTCGATCTCGGACCCGGAAGCCTGAGCGGCCTGATGGACACCGTTTTCGGCGGCCGCCGGCCGATCTACAACACAGAAGTCGTGTCGATGTATCCTGCGCAGAAGGCCGCGTCCAAGACGGAAGCCTTTGCCAATGCCCAGGCGGTCAACCTGAAGCTGGCAGAAGAAGGCTTTGTACTGCTTAAGAACCAGAACACGGCGCTGCCGCTGAACAAAGGCGCGAAAGTCTCCGTGTTTGGCAAGAACAGCGTGAACCTGTCCTACGGCGGCTCAGGTTCCGGCGGATTCGATACCAGCAACAACCAGGACCTTTATGCCAGCCTGGATGCTGCAGGATTCAGCCTGAATCCGACGCTGAAAAGCTTTTATGAGAATAATGGCCAGTCCGGCCCTGCCCGGTCAGCCAATTCGAGCGACCTGGACAGCGGCAGCAATCAGCGCATCGCCACCGCGGAAACACCCCAGAGCAAATATACGGACAATGTAAAAAAGAGCTATGCGTCCTATAATGATGCAGCAGTGGTCGTGATCACACGCATCGGCGGCGAGGGCTTCGATCTGCCCCGCTATCAGGGTACGACGGAAGGCGCAACCGCACCGGAAAGCCATTACCTGGAGCTGGACAGGAACGAAATGGACCTGCTCGCCGCGGTAACGGACGGAAGCTTCAAGCGCGTCATCGTGATATTCAATACTCCTTCGAGCTTTGAAGCGACCTTCCTGACAGATCCCCAGTATGCACCGTTTGCCGAGAAGATTGATGCTGCCATATGGATCGGTTTTACCGGCTCCAACGGCATTTCCGCCCTCGGCAGGATCCTGAACGGAGAAGTGAATCCCTCCGGCCGCCTGGTAGATACCTGGGCTGCTGATTTCAGCAGGAATCCCAGCTTTATCAACTTCGGCACCGGTGCCAATCCGGATTCTACAGACAAGTACGACGGCGGCATGTATTATTCCGTAGACTACGAAGAAGGCATCTATGTAGGCTACCGCTATTATGAGACCCGCGGCTATACAGACGGCGAGGACTGGTACAGGGCAAACGTAGTATATCCCTTCGGATACGGCCTGAGCTATACCAGTTTTGATTGGAGTGTCGGAGAAGCCTCTTCCACCGAGATTGATCCCGGCACCCAGGTCAGCATCCCGGTAACTGTAAAGAATACCGGCAGCACTGCCGGCAAGGAAGTCGTTGAACTCTACGCTTCCGCTCCGTACACGGACGGCGGCATCGAGAAGGCGCACAAGGTGCTTGTCGGCTTTGCCAAGACGAAGCTTCTGCAGCCGGGCGAGAGCGACACGGTCACCGTGACTTTCGATCCCTATACGGCTGCCAGTTATGACTACCGTGATGCGAACGGCAACGGTTTCAACGGATATGAACTCGAAGCAGGCGACTATACGCTGTTTGTTTCCAGAAATGCGCATGAATCCGTCCGGGACATCACCCTCACGCTGGCAGAGGATGTGCAGATTGGCGAAGATCCGGTGACGGGCAATGAAGTCGTCAACCGCTACACCGATATGGATGAGTACCTGGACAGTGACTGGCAACTGGATACGCAGCTGAGCCGTGCTGACTGGGAAGGCACCTGGCCTACGGCACAGACTGCGCAGACGCATGCCGGCACGGAAGAACTGTATGAACAGATCCGCGACGTGGAGCCCAACAATCCTACGGATTTCGACGAGGAAGAGTATCCCTGGTTCGATGAGGAGCCGAGCACCTTCCTGCGCGACCTGCTCCCCGCCGCAGCTGCGGAAGGTTATGGCGAGATTGTCTCCTATGATGACGAGCGCTGGGAAGAGATCCTAGACGCCTGCAACGATGTGGAGATGCTCGAGCTCATCAACAACGGCGCTTATCATACCCTGGCCATGGAAGTGGTCGGCCTGCCTTCCACGCTGCACGGCGACGGCCCTGCAGGCTTCACCTGCTTCATGAACAGTGAACAGGTCAACGGCACCTGCCAGTATGTGTCTGAACCGGTGATGGCATCGACATGGAACGTCGACCTCATGCGCGAAATGGGTGAGGCTCTTGGTGAGGAAGGCATCATGGGCGACAAGGCGACCGGCCAGCCCTATTCCAGCATCTATGCGCCGGGTGTCAATATCCATCGCAGTCCCTTCGGCGGACGCTGCTCTGAATACTTCTCCGAGGATCCGCTCATCTCCGGTATGATGGGTGCGGCAGAAATCCAGGGCATGCAGAGCAGGGGAGTCATTCCCACAGTCAAGCATTTCGTAGCCAATGAGCAGGAGACCCACCGTTCCATCGGCGGCGATCTGAGCTGGCTGAGCGAACAGTCCCTGCGTGAAATCTACCTGAAACCCTTTGAGTATACCGTCAAGGTCGGAGCTGCCCGCGGTGTCATGAGTTCCTTCAACCGCATCGGCGCCCGCTGGACCGGCGGTGACTACCGTCTGCTGACGGAGATCCTCCGTGATGAATGGGGCTTCAACGGCTATGTGATCTGTGACTTCAACACAATTCCGCAGTACATGATCCCGCGCCAGATGTTCTATGCCGGCGGCAGCCTGGACCTTGCCACGCTGGCCAGCTCCATGTGGACCGACTGCGACTCTTCCGAAAACGGCGATGCCATCGTGCTGCGCCGGGCTACCAAGGACCTGCTGTACACCTTTGTGAACTCCAATGCCATGAACGCGGAAGTCATCGGCTATAATCCGCCCCTGTGGCATAACTATCAGAAGTATCTGAACACGGGTCTGACTGCATTGGTCGTGGTATGGGGCGTGCTGGCGTTTGTCCGCCGCCATACCTATAACAGGAAGCAGAAGGCAAAATTTGCCGGTACAGCTGCAGAATAACCGGATATCACAGAAGCGGGAACTCAGAAAACATGCAATGCATTGAGTACCCCACAAAAAACAGCTTGCCCCGTCCCTGATCTGAAAATCAGGGACGGGGCTTAATTATTTACTTCAGTTAGAAGCAGTGCAAAGATCACCTTTCCGAATGCAGTCAGGTTGACCGGGCTGAATTGAAGAATGGAAAAGTGAGCAGACGGCTGTTCGGGTCGAGGCACGATACTGTCTGGAGGCTGTCACCAAAGTGTGGCGGATGCATGGAATGAAGGTGATTGCTCCTTATCCTGGGAGGCCTGTGTGGGATGCGTCGCAGGGTGTGTCCATTCAGCAGATCATGGCAGAGCCTACAGGAAGTCAGCCAGGGACATAGTATCTGAGAAGTCTCTGAAAACAGGTCGGGAAGGACCCGACGGATGCCAGGTATAATTGAAGAGCGGCTGTACTTCAACGAAAGTTTTCATCCTGTGTCCCTTATTGTGGATGTCTAAATTCTTCCGTGTCCGCTGTTATGGGTACAGAATATATTTCCGCTGGTCTATCGCTGATATTCCCGCTCTGAAACTGGGGAAAAAGTGACCTGTCCACAGGAAGCAGGACCGACTTTGCAGAGTTGCCCTCTTCCACTGACGGGCTCCGCTCTTCCATCAATCGCAGGGTTCACGTAATGCAGGAACCAGGCATCCAGCTGCTGCTTCATTTCAGCAGCTTTCTTTTCGATATCCCTGGGACCGTAATGGAAGTAACGGTTCTCGGTCAAAAGGTTGAATCGCTCCAGGGGATCGTGGACCAGGTCATACAGTTCATGAGGACCGTATGCATAACGGTGTATATATTTCCATTCCTTTGTCCGTATCATGCGCACGGGTCCGTATTCATCAAAAACGGTGATGCATTCATGATAGCTGTTGGCTTTCCCCTCGGTGAGCAGGTCCAGAAAGCTTCTGCCCGGGAGCATGGCAGCCTCCGGGTTTGGAATGCCGCAGAAATCGAGAAGGGTCGGCATAAAGTCATAGGCGCTGAGAAGGCAGTCGGATCGGACTCCCTGCCGGAATCCGGAGGGATAATAGAAGATGCAGGGGACTTTTACGGATGTATCGAACATATTGAGAGGCATGGTGCAGTTCCCTTTTCCCCAGATGCCGTGCTGACCGCAGTTAAAGCCGTTGTCGCTGGTATAAATGATCAGGGTGTTATCGAGAATGCCCCTTTCCTGAAGCTTTGCCACGATGCGCCCCACACCGTCATCCACTCCCTGGACAGCAGCATAATATCCGGCGAGCAGCTGGCGGAGAGTGAGGAATTCGCGGTCCGGTCGGGCAAAGGTCAGACTGTATTCGATGTCATGGGGATGCTGGATGCTGGCCGTGCTGCGGGGATCCTGGGGCACGTCATCAAAAGTACAGTTTTTTTCATAATAGGAAACATATTCTTCCTTATGCTGGTCTACATGGGGGCTGTGCGGTGCGGTATAGCTGAGATTCAGATAAAACGGCTGACCCGTGTCACAGCATTCTTCAATGAAAGACAGGGCATCGTCCGTAATGCGGTCCGTCAGATACCCTTCCGTATGGCACAGCTGTGTTCCCTGATAGACATCTGCGTTCTGATAGGTTCCGCTTCCGCCCAGGGTGACAAACCAGTGATCATAGCTTTTCTGGGGATATCCGGTGGCACCCATGTGCCATTTACCGCTGATTCCGCAGCGGTAGCCGTTCTGCGCGAGCAGATCCGTATAACCGATAATCCCTTCCAGGTATTCGATCGGAACATCTCCCTTTCTGTCGCCGTTTCCGTTTCTCAGCCAGTCCTGAATTCCATGCTGCGAAGGAATACGGCCTGTCAGCAGGGAAGCCCGGGCAGGGGAGCATACCGGCGATACGCAGAAAAAATTATCGAGGATGACGCCGCTGCCGGCAAGCGCATCAATATTCGGCGTGCGGATTTCATGATTCCCGTTGCATCCCAGGGACCAGTAGCCCTGATCATCGGTCAGGATCAGGATGATGTTGGGTTTCTTTTTCATATTATTTCCTGACTATCCTTTCACACTTGCGGTTGCAACTCCATCTTCAAAGTAATTCTGCGCAGAAACATAGAGGATTACAATGGGAATGATTGCGCTGGATGCGGCACACATCATCAGGTTGTACTCTGTTGCAGTGTCTGTCAGATACCAGCGGATTCCGAGAGGAACCGTGTAATTCTGAAGGCTTGGCAGAAATACAAGAGGATTAAGGTACTCATTCCATGTACTGATAAAAGCGAGAATGGCACCGGATATGAGACCGTTCCGGGTCAGGGGCAGCATGATCTGCCACCAGATTACGGGGTGCCCGGCACCGTCAATGATTGCTGCTTCCATGATCTCATCCGGAAGGGACTTATAGAACTGGCGCAGCAGAAAGATGGTGGTGGTACTGTAGAGATTTGGCAGAATAATACACCAGTGGGTGTCATAGATTTTCAGAGTATCAAAAATCATGAACCGGGGAATGATCAGGGCCTGGACGGGAATCATCATGGTCATCAGCATCATCATGAAAATCAGATCCCTGCCCGGGAATACGATTTTGGAAAAAGCGTAGGCGGCCATGGAAGCGATCAGGAGCTGTCCGCCGACGCTCAGCAGGGAGATCTTGAGGGAATTAAGAAACATTGCCCAGAAAGGCATGTCTTCATTCGCCCATACGCTGACATAGTTGCCAAAGCGCACCTGATCCGTTACCCAGCGGAAAGGTGATTCAAAAACCTGCCCCGGAGTCTTCAGGGAGGAGGAAATCATCCAGAGCAAAGGGAGCAGGAAGACGGAGGAAAGCAGGAACATGATGCAGGTGAGAACGATCCTTGCAGTATTTTTTTTCTTTTTCTGTGTCATTGTTTCTCACCACCTTAGTAATGGACCCATTTTTTCTGGCCTACAAAATTGATCAGCGTTACGCCCATGATAAAGGCGACCAGGATCCAGCTTTCGGCACTTGCGTAGCCAAAGTTGTATTTTTTAAAGGCTTCTTCATAAATCAGAACAACCAGACTGACGCTTCCGGAAGATTTTCCGCCGGCGGAAATGATGTTGATTGCCGCAAAGATCTGGAAAGCGTTGATCAGGCGGATGATGATCAGATAAAAGGTGGTGGGGGAAACCAGAGGAAGTGTGATTGAAAAAAACTGCCTTGCGGGGGATGCACCGTCTATGGATGCAGCCTCATAGAGATCCCGGGGTACATTTTTGAGTGCTGCGATATAAACGATGAGGCAAAAACCAATACCTGCATAGATGGTCACCATCATAATCGGCACCCGGCTGAAACGGGTATCCACAAGCCAGTTCGGCGGGGCAGCCATCTGAAAAACTCCGGTCAGCACCATGTTCACCGGCCCGTCTGTACGGAATAGGAACTTGAAGATGGCACCCAGCGCCACCATGTTGGAAATATACGGTATAAAAAAGGCAAGCCTGAAAAAGCGCTGTGCGAGAACCTTCCCGTTGACAATATGCGCAAGGATCAGGGCAAGGAAAATGGTAGTGGGGACGGTGGTCACGGCATACACCACGGTATTTCCGAGGGCGGTCCGGAAGGACCTGTCCGTGGTAAACATCTTACGGAAATTGTTGATTCCTACCCACTTGATATTGTCGATACCGGAAAAGTAGTTCCACTTGGTGAAGGACAGCACCAAAGAGATGATTACCGGGACTAACACCATCATCACAAAGACCACAAGCGCCGGAGCAAGAAATGCATATCCTGCAATAGTTTGTTTGGTTTTGTACTTCATTGGCATCCCTTCTCAATAAGGGAATGGGGCTACTCCCAGGCAGCCCCATTCTCCGGTTGGTTCTTATTTGGCTTCTTCAATTGCCTCATTTGCGAGCTCGTTCAGCTCTGCCAGGCCGTCTTCCACACTAACCTGGCCGCTCAGAATGAGGTCCGTGTATTCATCCAGCAGGGAGGCTACCGCGCTGTAGCCTACAATGTACTCTTCATGATATGCCGGTTGTCCGACGGCGATGACGTTCTTGATATAGCTGTCCACATCGACAAACTGGGCAGCCTGCTCACGGCTTCCGAAAACCAGATCCACGATTTCGTCAGGATTTGTTCCGGTCCAGGTCGTGGTATGCCCGGCCTTGTACAGATACTTTCCGCCATAAGTGGAAGCAAACTTGGCAAAGGCATAGGCGGCATCCGGAGACTGGGCGTTGTCGGTTACACAGTAGAAACTGTTGGGCATATTTCCGAGGGCATAATTAACCTCACCGGCTTCATTGACCGGATAGGGCGCATAGCCCATGATGAAATCGTGGGGATATTGTTCGGTATTCATGACAAACCGCGTGATAATGCTCTCAACACAGCTTGCTGCATTTCCATTCAGCAGCATGTCACGGGATTTCTGGGAGTTGGTGATCAGGTTGATCTTCGGATACCAGATTCCTTCGGCTTCTGCAGCGAGTTCGCGGTTCAGGATCTTTGCAGCCAGACCGCTGGTGAAATCAGCCTGTCCGTCCGCATTATAGAATGCATCCACACCTTTGGTCTGACGCATGGAATAGGTCCAGTAGTCACGCTGGTTGAAGTCGGTACCGCCGTATACCGTGACTGTCCCGTCTTCTGCACGCTGCGTCATTTTCCGGCAGGCATCCAGATATTCCTCATAGGTCCAGCTGTCCGGAATAGCCCCCAGGCCTGCCGCATTCCACATGTCCATGTTCAGTGCGACAAAGATGGAAAGGCCGCCGGACGGGAAACAGTACACCCGGTCATTATAGACATAGGCATCGGTTCCCCATTCCTTGACAAGGTCCAGTCCGTCTGCCGCGAGGCGGTCCGTAATGTCCGCCAGCATGCCGTTTTCCCAGCGGAAGGCGGTGTTATGGGTGCCAAAGCTCAGGATTACGTCGACATTTCCAGACTGAATGGCGGTATTGGCGGTCATGTTGCCATCGGCATTGTTGACATAGACATCATAGGTCACTTCGACGTTCGGATAATACTTATTAAAGTCTTCAATCAGCTGATCCGTGCCGAGGCTTCCCTTGAAAGCGGTGAGCAGACGGACGGATCCGGTCAGTTCTGCTGCATTGTCATCAATGTACTTTGGTGCCTCCGCAGAGACAGAAAAGGCCATGATCAGAAGCAGCGCCAGACAGAGTGCGAAAGCAAAACATTTTTTCATAGGGGTCTCCTCCTTCTTTATTATCGAATAACAGCACCGTTGCTGCTGATTCCGCTGTTCAGAAGATTTCAAAATTGAAAATATGGGCTACACTGCTGCCGTAATCCGTGGTTTTCTCTTCACTGAAATAGGTGCTGATGGGGACCATGCGTACCGCAAGAGCATCCGTGTCCAGCGCTTTTTTGATAAAGCGCTGATGGTTTTCTGCGTCCTCGAAGGCAACCTGCCATGTCCCGTCTTCCTTCATCACTTCAATGCGGTAGTGCTTTACCAGGCATTTCGGGAAGCCGAAGGTTGTCTGGTTGTGACTGAAGGCATAGAACAGGACCGAGGATGTGTTGAGCCCGTCCGGGTTTCCATCCGTTGCTTCCCGGTTGAGGTCGCTGTCCAGCACCAGACGGAACCCGTTTACATGCTGCAGCCGGTCAAACCGGTAGGTGATGGCCTTGTTGGTCTTTCCGAAATAGCCATTGTCCTTTCCCCAGATTCTCCGGTCCAGTCCGTTGATGAGGTCGCTGCAGTCGCCGTAATCGCAGGATAGCTCTGCCTGCAGGGCAAGCGGGGAAATCTTCCGCCTGAATCCCGGCAGGAAGCAGTCATCTTCCATCAGTGCGTCCTGAATTTCCCGGATGTAACGGTTTCCCGCGTCCCTGGGGGATACGCCGTGATGAATGGCGACGGCCGCGGCGGTTCCGGCTGCCTGCCCGATTACCCCGACGGTTCCCATGACACGGGCGGAGCTGAAGGCAATATGGGAAGCACTGATGTTGCGCCCTGCAAACATCAGGTTATCGATGTTTCTGGAATAAAGGCATCGGAAGGGAATGGGGTAGGGTTCACTCAGCCGCCGCTTCTGCAGGTGGGCCCCGTGATTCAGCGAGCCGTCCAGCTGAAAGCCGCCGGGCAGATGGTTGTCAATCTGCCAGCCGCCATAGGCAACGGTATCTTCGAAGGGGGTACACTGTTCCACGTCATGCTGCGTAAGGGTATAGTCGCCCACGTAACGCCGGCTTTCCCTCTTCCCGGGAAGAAAACCGATCCATTCGAGGTCCCAGTTGTCGGCACCGTGATCCCCGTGGTTTTTCATATGATCCCAGACGCCGAAGGCGATCTTCAGCAGCTCATCCCGCGTCTTTTCCGTATCTGCAATGCTGTCTCCCATTCCGCCAAGTTCCACCCAGTAGAAATTGGTGTTCATGGCATAAAGGTCATGCGGCTTGTTTTTCATTGCAGCATCATCCGGAAAAACATAGGCCCATTCCGGCGGCGTGTATTTCACGGGGTGGTCCGTTTCCCGGACCTGGATCAGGAGGCTCATGCCCATGGTGTGGGTATCGGCCTGATCAAGACCGAATTCTTCGCCGAACTCTTCCCTGGATTCCCGCCCTACCCGGAACTCGGCCCCCGTCAGGGGGGCAAGAATGCTGTCACCGGAGCAGTCTGCAAAAATCTGCGCCGAAATGTGATGCCAGGTATAGGTAGTCAGCTGGAAGCCGGTGACGGAGACGATACGGCCGTTTTCCGTTTTCGCATCGCAGCAGGTGCAGTTCATCAGCAGGGTAATATTGGGTTCCTTCTGCACCAGCCCCCAGAGAATAGAATCCCATTCCGTATAATTGCGGCGGGGATTGCGGTACATGTTTTCGAGGAGTAGCTCTTCCATGATGCCGGTCTCCTGCAAGTCACGCACGCGCGTGCCCGCCCCGGAGATCCACATGCGTATCTCACTGCTGCAGTTTCCGCCAAGCACGGGCCGGTCCTGCATCAGGAGTACCTGAACGCCATGCCTGGCAGCCGATAATGCAGTGAAAAGACCGCCGATTCCACCGCCAATAACGCATAACTGCGTTTCATGGTTTTCTGTTTTCAACCCATTCTGCATTCTGCATTCTCCTCTTCAAAAATCCAGGCTTCAAGATGCGCCATATCGGGAGCAGCGTACAGAGCCTTGGATGGCTCCTTCCAGCGAAGGCCAAACAGGGCGCCGGCCATTCCGTAATCGACAGCGCCGTTCACATCGGTTACCGGGTTATCTCCCACCATGAGCGTCCGGTGCAGGTCTTTTTCACCGCTTGCATGAAAGATGGCATCAAAATAGGCGGAAGATGGTTTCATGGCGTGCAGCTCATCCGCAGCGAAACAGGCATCGATCCACTGCAGCAGTCCTGCATGCCGGAGCCGGCCTTCCATGACCCTGCCGATGCCATTGGTCGCCGTAAACACATGGACTCCCGCCTGCCGGAGGCGGCAGAGCAGATGGGCGGCCCCGGGCTGTGGGTCATAGGCCTCGGCGAGCCGGGCCAGGAACCAGGAAGCGGCTTCTTCCGCAGGCACATCCAGGGGATAGCGCTGAAACAGGTTTTCAAAACGCCGTACATACAGCTGTTCCCTGGTTATTTCGCCCTTATCCAGATGAACCCACAGCGCCTTGTTGATCGCCCGGTAATGATCGCCGACCTCATCGGTGACGATCCGGCCGTGTTTTGCGTACAGTTCCCGGATGATGCGCCGCTCGGAGGTGGGGGTGTCCATCAGACAGTAATCCACATCAAAAAAGATGGTTGAAAATCGCAAAGGACATGCCCCCTATCCGTTGTGCATCTGATTGCTTGGAATGTAATCCAGTCCCAGACGCAGCATGTACTGCACCTGTGCAAGGGTATCCCCAGCCCGAAGACACACATAAAGCCCCTGCTCATGGGCGGCCCGGATCCGTCTTTCATCGCACTTTTCCGGATCCGGTTCATTCCAGGACAGCCCTGCATTTCCCAGGGATGCCAGGCGGGGAAGCTCTTCTTCCCTTGCAAAGATCCAATGGATAAACAGGTGGGGCGCTTTTTTTCTTGAGTCGGCAAGCAGATCCAGATTCGTTGAACTGAAAATGACTTCCTGCTCTCCGAAGCCGGCCTTCCGCACTTCTTCCAGAACAGGGCTGACCTCCTCGGTCTTCAGTTCAATGAAGGGGATGGAACCGTGTTTTTTGCAGATGGCCAGGTACTCGGAAAACTTCGGCATTCTCAGCTGTTCTCCGGGAAAACAGAAAAGACGGTTTCCGTGGGAAATGGAGAGCCTGGAGATTTCCTGCCATGTCATTTCCCGAATTACCCCGCAATCGTTGAACATGCGGTCCGTGGTACTGTCATGGCAGCATACGGCAACGCCGTCCTTTGTAAAACGCACATCGGTTTCAACGGCCCATTGCCCAAGCTTCGCAGCATAGCTGAAAGAGGGGAGCGAGTTCTCGGGGGCCAGGGGCTGAAATCCGCGGTGACTGATATAGCGGACATGCTGAAAGTCCTGAATAGCACGAAACAACTCGTTCATGTTTCCCTCCTCATTGACGGATCCTGCCGTTTCTGATATGCTTCATTATACATATCATAAAATGACATTTCTACAAGTTTTGTGATCAATAATGATCAGTTTGTGACCTGTGCAAAGGGGGAAAGACGGGATGCAGCTGATAAAGTACTATCCTGCGGCCGAGGTGCCGCACTTTCAGGAAACGACGAACTGGCGTGCAAACAATATCAATGATTCCCTGTATTATTCTTTCCGAAGTACGGACTATGACAGAAATACCTTTCCTGCACATCTGCATTACCATGAGTATTTTGAGCTTCTCTTCTTTGTGGAAGGGAGTATCCGGTATATTTGCGAACAGGATGCCTGGCGTCCCCAGAGCGGGGATATTATTCTCATTCCGCCCCACCACCTGCATATGTCCATGATCGACGGCGATGCAACGCATTATACGCGCCACGTTTTCTACCTTTTTCCGGATGCCTTCGATACCTGGAAAAGCGGTATCCTTGCGGATTTCCTGAACCGGAAGGACGGTGCGCATTTTGTGATTCATCCTTCCCCGGCCGATGTGGAGAGGCTGTTTCACCTTCTGGAGTCCCTGGACCAGGCCTTATCCCGGCCCGAGGATGCGCTCGAAAATGTTCATGCGATTGCGCTTGTGCTTCGCCTGTTTTACTGGCTGAACCGCGGAGCCTATACCCAGAGCGAGCCGGAAGCGCTGCTCCCGCCGAAGATCCGGGAAATTCAGCGCTGGATGGACGAGAATTTTGCGGCAATCGAAAGCATTGACGAGATTGCACACCATTTTTTCTACAGCAGGGAATACCTTTCCCGGCAGTTCAAACGCTGGTTCAATACCACGCCTGCAGATTACATCACCAAGCGCCGTGTTGTATGTGCCCAGAAGCTCCTGATTCAAGGGAAAAACCTCCAGGAGGCCTGTTGCCAGGCCGGGTTCAACAGTATGGCCACCTTTATCCGTGCCTTCAGGAAAACCACCGGGACCACGCCCGCCGCATACAGGGCAGGCTGCCTGCAGCAGGAGTGACAGGACCGGCTCCGGCAGGAGACCTGAGGGAGGATCATCGACGGCCCCTTCTCAGTCCGGCTGCCGGAAAGACGGAGGAGAGTGCCGGAAAGAAGAAAAGCCTGCTTTGAAAGCATTGCCCGTTCAGCCGGGAATCTTTCAAAGCAGGCTTTCTGTAATTCAGGCTTTTGCCGTTATGGCAGGAGGAAACTTCATTTCTGCGGAGCAGGAAAAGAAGCAGTGTTTCAGCGGGAGGAAACGGGAGAGTCACAGGTGACATCTTCATAGGTGAAACCGTCGAGGGCGTGCTTTACGGTTTCGAGGGGGTCCGTCTCCGGGGAAATCCAGTCATCAATGCATTCTTCGGGAAGAAGGATCGGCTGCCGGTCGGAGAAACTCCGATGCCGTTCTTTTACGGGCCGGGTCAGCAGGGTGAAAGCGGGATAACGGATTTCCTTATATTCTACAACCCGGTAGACGCCGGCAAAATACATGACCGGCTCCTCACTAGGCGCTTTGGCTTCCTCGGAAGGCTCCGGAGGGGGGCCTTTCCGCTTCCTTCCGGCTTTTTTCGGGGGTTCAGGGCGGGATGCTTGAAACCGGACGCAGAACCGGTCGTCCATTGCAGCATAGTCCTCCCGGAAGAAGGAGGGATTGAAATTGCCGTTGAGTCCCTGGTTCATGACATAGTACCAGGAACAGGGGAGGATGCAGCGCCGGCTTTCCAGGTTTTCCTGCCATTCCGCCGGCGGGACCCGGATGGGATCGAAAAAGGCCTCCAGATGGGCATCCGGAGCACGGCGGGACCAGACCATCGGGAAATAGGCACGCCGGCCTGTCCGGTTGAGGGCGATACCGGTCATGGCATCTCCCGGGTTGATTTCCCCCTGCACCTTGGGCTCCGTGGCAAGCACTGACGCCATCCGGAAATGGAGACGGGAACCTTGTCCCCGTACGGCAATATACCGCATTTTCTCGGAGGAATCGAGGAAAAGCGTGTCCATGCAGTCGTTCCTTTCTTGTTGACAATGGAGGGGGCGGCACAGGCAGAATAGCTGCAGGTACCGCTCTCATATAAGCGGATGCAGTAATTATAATCAGGTTTCAGCATAAACACCAGCACCGGAAGAACAGCACAGATTGGACGGAGGAAAGACGCCGGGATATTCCGCTGTTATTGCAGGCTTTTTTACGTTTCCTGCGCTTTACAGATCCGGAAACTTCTCCGCCCAACAATGAAGAAGACAGGAAACGGGCTTTCCTCAGAAGGAAGCCCGTTTGTGATGCCGTTAATGCTTGGGGTCCAGGGAAGAGTCTACCCCCATGATACTTACCGTAACCTTACTGTAGGGCTGCAGCTCTTCGAATTTGGGGATGCTCCCTTCAATATTTTCAACCAGCCAGTCCATGTTCATGATCTGTTCCGGTGTAAGGCTGTTTTGATCCCCCTTCACTTTGCTGCCAGCCTGATCATACAGTGGAATGTTAAACGGGTTGAAGGATTCCCGGCAGATGCTGTCCTTCAGAATCGATACCAGCTTACGCACTCCAGCCGGTACTTCTTCTGAGCACCATATATCCGCTACTCCCGCCGCCATTCCCCAATAATAATTGAGTGCCTTGCTGCTCACTTCATACTCTTCTCTTGCTGTGTTATCCAGAAGTCGCCGCAGCATTTTTTCATAATATACATCCCATTTCCAAAGAGGCGCTGCCAGCTTTCGGATTCCGTTTTCTTCATATACAGTCAGTCCCTGAGCATGACCGCCCTCATCCTGCAAAGTCATATCCAGATCGGAAATCAATCGGATTCCCCTGTCCCGGAGCCTTTTTCTTGCCTCCTGGATCCCCGCAACTGCAGACCATTCCAGCACTACCTTTATTCTTGGGTTCACCGTCTGTGCGCCAAGGGCAAAGGCATTGATGCCAGCCACCTGTCCATAGATGGGATAGTCGCAGATATATCCTATTTTCTCCTCTTCTGCCATGGCGCCTGCAATGGCGCCTACAAGGAATTTAGCCTCAAAGATGCGCGGATAATAGGCGCGGATATAACGATGGGACTGGTTGAGGGCACAGGTGAATACTGCAGCCTCTGGATGTTCCACAGCTGCCTGCAGACTGGCGTGAAGCAGCCGCGGAGAAGTTGCAAACACCACTTTGCAGCCATCTTCCATGGCTTTTTCGATGGTTTCCCTGCCGCCGGACAGCATTGCATTTCCGTAGGCACGGGTTTCCACCCTGCCGCCCATTTTTTCCTGTACGGCAAGCCTTCCTGCTTCATGCTCTTTCGCCCAGGCAGAGTCAGCCGGGGTCTTATCATAAATAAAGGCAACCCTGACGGTCTGATTCGATAGGATGACCCGGGAAAGCAGGCCGCGCTTTCGTTCATCTACCGGTTCTGTCTTCAGTTCAATCGGAGACTCCTCTGTATGAAGGCGTATTTCCTCCCACATGCCCGTGATTTCATCATGGAGGGTTGCCCGGCTTTTTTCAAAGATGGATGGATACCCGTATATTTCCAGGTAGGAAAGCATTGCATCTGCCATGGGAATGGTTATTCTTGTTCCGCATACATCCTTATACGCCTGGCTGAAGGAATGATAGGCGGAAGAAAAATGGTTGCGGTCATCATCGGTCCACTTTTCTCCACGATTTTTCCCTGTCAGTTTCTGCAGCCTGTCATATCCACCTTTTCCTGAGAGCTCAATATAGTTAATGCCGCTTACCCGATAAAAATCCAGATATTCGAGGTACCGTCTGCTTTCCTCCGTATCCATGTTTTCAGGCATGATTCGGGTTACCTGTGCGTAGACAGTGACTGCACCAAAGTATTTCAGGACGCTGACACGCTTGTTTCCTTCTTCCACATAGTATCTGTTCAGATATTCGTATGCCTTGATCGGGTCACGGATGCCTTCGGTCAGATGAGAATGGCATAAACGTTCCCATTTCTGCGAAAACTCGGTTCCTTCCTTCATCAGCGGCATAAAGTTCCGTGCAAAAGCATTGGTGCGCCCTCTGGTTTTTGTCCCTGTGATAAATTCTGCAGGGATAGAAATCAGGCCCTGATTCTGGCCTGCTGCACTCCTTTCAGAAGGCAGAATTTCATCAAGCACTGGAAGATAGGGGTATTCCCCTGCGGCGACACAGGCATGATATGCTTTCAGCCCCTGTTTCATGGCATCTCTGTAGTAAAGTTCAGGCATTTTCCTTCCTCCGGTTATCTGGCAGTTATGGGTATCAGCGCAGTGCAGCGTGTCTCCCGTATTTTATCATACCGGAGGCCCTTTTTGCCACGGCCTGCGGTTTCCGCTTTATGATCCGGGCAGACTGCGTTCAGTGAAAAAAGCCGAAAGCGGGAGAAAACCCTACTTTCGGCTGCAGCAGTTTTTAATTAGAAGTTGTATTCCTTGCACATGGGTGCGTTTGCCTTGGAAGATGCCTCATCAAACCAGACCAGGTTATTTCCGGTGCTCTTATCAAACAGCTGAATCAGTCTGGGCTGCGTGGTGAAATGAATGGTCTTGCCCATGGATACATCTACGGCAAGGTCCACCGTGGGGATTACCATGACCACCTCATCGTTTCCGCTGCGGGTATGGAGATTCACTTCGGTGCCAAGCATTTCAGATACTTCGATCAGAGCGGTCAGTTCGCCCTCGCCGACGGTAATATGCTGGGGACGGATACCGGCGACAATATCACAGGCTTTCTGGTTGTTCTGATGCAGGGCTTTCTGCTGGAACTCGTCCAGCTTAAAGCGGACGCCGCGAATTTCTGCATAATAGACATCATTTTCCAGAAGCAGCTTGCAGCCGTCAAAGAAATTCATGACCGGCATGCCGATAAAGCCGGCAACAAACAGATTGACAGGCTTGTTAAACACTTCAACAGGCGTGCCGATCTGGTTGACATAGCCGTCTTTCATAATGACGATCCGGTCGCCCAGCGTCATGGCTTCCGTCTGGTCATGCGTAACGTACATGAAGGTCGTATTGATGCGCTGACGGAGCTTGATGATCTCAGCGCGCATCTGGTTACGAAGCTTGGCATCCAGGTTGGACAGCGGTTCATCCATTAGGAAAACCTTCGGGTCGCGAACCATGGCACGGCCGATGGCCACACGCTGACGCTGGCCGCCGGACAGCGCTTTGGGCTTGCGGTCAAGATACTGCGTGATGCCCAGGATCTCGGCAACTTCCCGGACCTTCTTGTCAATGACATTCTTGGGAGTCTTGCGCAGCTTCAGTGCGAAAGCCATGTTGTCATAGACCGTCAGATGAGGATACAGCGCATAGTTCTGGAAAACCATGGCAATATCGCGATCCTTCGGTGCAACGTCGTTGCACAGTCTGCCATCGATGTACAGTTCGCCCTCAGAAATATCTTCGAGGCCGGCGACCATACGCAGGGTAGTGGACTTTCCGCAGCCGGACGGTCCAACCAGAACAATAAATTCCTTGTCTTTAATCTCAAGATTTACATCATAAACAGCCAACACATTGCCGTCATAGACTTTCTTGATACCTTTAAGCACAACATTAGACATAACGGTCTACTCTGACAGCCGGCTTCCTTACCGGCTGCCTCGCGTCGCTCCAAACATTGAGCGAACCGCATTACGACAGGTCTCCACACTGCCGCACCGCGAGTCTGCGGATCAATATCCTCCTTTTTGAATGTGCGGATGGCCATGATGTGGAGTGGTCTCCGCCATGAAAATAGGTTCGGTTAGATAATGTCGCTTTCAAATCCGTTGTTCCGCAGCAGGTCTTCTACCTGGCACCGCTCCGGCATGGAACGGATGGCACCTTTTCTGGTGGTGACCAGGTAAGCCGCTGCATTGGCAAAACGAAGCATCCTTCTCAGCTGTTCCTCGGAAAGCTCCATAAGGCCGTGTTCCAGAATATAGTTCAATACGCAGGCGCAGAAAGTATCTCCCGCTCCTGTGGTTTCGATGGTCCCTCCGAGCAGGAAACCCGGTACAAAAACCTGGAGATCCCGGTAAAAAGCATAACTGCCGCCCGGGCCGGCTGTAACATTCAGCAGGCGGATATTGGGGTATTTTTCCAGCAGGATGGCGGCTCCTTTATAGAAGTCCGCGGTTCCGGTCAGAAATTCGATTTCGTTATCCGAGATCTTTACAACATCGCTCTTCTGCAGTCCCCATTCCATCTGCGTTCTGGATTCTTCGGGACTGTTCCACAGAGGTTCCCTCAGATTGGGGTCAAAGGAAATGATGGCCCCCGCTTTCTTTGCAGTCTGTACTGCAGTTTTTGTTGCGGCACGTACTCCTTCGTGTGTCATAGAAAGGGTTCCGAAGTGAAAAATCCGGGTATTCTCCAGCATTTCGATGGATAATTCGCTTTCACTGAGCATCATATCGGCTCCGGGATTGCGATAAAAGGAGAAATCTCTTTCCCCACCGGGAGCATTCCTCACAAAAGCGAGGGTGGTATGAACATTTTCGTCCGTTCTTAATCCACTCATGTCGATTCCGGCATTCTCAGCCGTTTCCCGAAGCATGCTTCCGAACATATCTCTGCCGACTTTGCCTATAAAACCGCAGTTCTTCTGCAGTTTGCGCAGCATGGCAAGGACATTGCAGGGGGCTCCGCCGGGATTGGCTTCAAAGACAGGGTTTCCCTGTTCGCTGATTCCGCCCGCAGTGAAATCAATCAGCAGTTCACCAAGAGCAACAACATCATAATGCTTCATTTTTACTCATCCCTGTTGAAAACAAGATCATACTTTTCCACGTCCATGAGGACTTCACCGTCAGCCTCAAAACTGATGACATCCGCGGAAACATCGGTATGCAGTACAAAAGTTGCTGCCTGTTCCCCGTCATTGACAAAAAGCTCAAGACTGTGTTTGTCCAGGACCGCCCGGAGTTTGATACATCCGTTTTTGGAATAAACCGGGAATTCCCTCACATGCACGATATCAAACCGGAATCCGCACCGCGACCGGTCCACCCGTACAATGCCCTGCTCGGGTTTGTACTTGATGGTGGTTACATGCTCTCCGTCTTTTGCCAGATTCATCCGGAAGGAACGGTACATGACGCTTCCGTTGGCAGGCCGGACATTGACGGTTAAATCAATGACCCTTCCTCTTACGCCGGTCAGGATTGTCTCCGTGGACAGGGGGACATTCCGATAGGCGATTTTCTCACCGTAATAATTCTGAAGCTCACGGACAGGCTGCTGAATCAGCCTTCCGTCCCGGATGCTCAGCTCCCTGGGCAATGTCATCTGGCCCCAGATCCGGATACCCTTCGGCTGGCTCCTGGAGGTGTCCCAGTTCTGCATCCATGCAATCATGATGCGGCGGCCGTCAAATGCCTTCAGCGTCTGAGGGGCATAAAAGTCAATGCCGTAATCGATGGCATGTACATTTTCCCGGATCAGATGCTTCTGCTCATTGAGCTGGCCGATCATGCACACCGTGCCATTTCCCGCATGGAATTCGAGACCGATCGGACTCATCTCCTGAGGACTGACCAGCAGCACATCTTTCCCGTCCAGCCTGAAATAGTCCGGGCACTCCCACATCATGCCATACTGCCCATGATTGGAAGCCATTGGTCCAAGCAGCTGCCAGTGGAGTGCATCCTCGCTTCGGAAGATGAGAACGGAGCCGCTGCCATCCGCGGGGCGGTTTCCTATGACAGCGTAATAAGCATCTTCTTCCTTCCAGATCTTCGGATCCCGGAAATCCAGTGCACTGTTGCCGCGGGGAATATCCTTCTCTGTCAGCACGGGATTGATATCCAGCTTCTCATAATTCACGCCGTCGCCTATTGCAAGGCACTGGGTCTGGTATGCACGGGTGGAACCGTCTGCATGCCGCTCCTCCCGGACGCCTGTATACATCAGCAGCTGTCTTCCGTCCGGCAGTTCAATGGCGCTGCCAGAAAAACATCCGTTTTTGTCGTAGGGCATATCGGGAGCCAGCGCTGCCGGCAGGCGTTCCCACTGGATGAAGTCGTGCGTTTTCAGATGTCCCCAATGCATCGGGCCCCATATGGGCTCATATGGATAATACTGGTGAAAGAGATGGTATTCTCCTTTGTAGGTTGAAAAACCGTTGGGATCATTGATCCATCCGATGCCGCCCGTAACATGGAACTGCGCACGTTCCTCCTCTGGAACAAAAGGGATATACTGTTTTTCAAAGTCCCGGGCTTTTTGAAGCGTCTGGCTGGTCATACGCACTACCTTCCTGAATTGTTTTCTGGAATGCTTTCCTCTCCCCCGGTGAGGAGAGAGGAAAGCATATTGAAAAGCATATTGAATCGGGGTTTTAATTACTCGGCAAAGAAGGCATCCAGGTACTTCTGATGGATCTCCAGATACTTGTCAAGGCCATAGGCTTTGAGGTCGTTCTGGAACTGGTTCCAATCGGCATCCGTGAGGCCGTTCATAACCCAGTTGGATTTGGCGGTGTTGATGCACTTGGTGAGATCAGCAGAAAGATTGGAGCATTCCTTGTTGTCGTTCTCGTTCATGAATACGTTCGGATAGACATATTCATTGTTCATGTCGGGGGTGTAGATGTCCTTGATCCAGTCGAGACGGTATGCAGCGTCATCGGGCAGGGTGACATAAACGCCGTAGTAGCTGTCCAGGATGGCAAGAGGTCCGTTGACGCTCTCAGCTTCGCGGACTTCCACAGGAGAGGCATCGCCGAGAGGTGCATGGCGCAGCATGGGCTCGCCGGCATCATTGGTTCCCATTACGAAGATATCAAAATCATCATCCTCGCCATAGGTGCCCCAGTTGTTCTGCGGGGACTGCATCGGATCATACATCTGGTCAATCCATGCGCAGACCAGTTCGGGGTTCTTGCAGGTTGCAGTTACGACGCACCGGCCGCGGTCGAAACCGGAAGTGTAGGAAGTGTTCTGAGGAGTGAGGTTGCGTACGTCAGCGGTCAGCACAGGCAGCGGAGCCCAGCCTTCCAGGGTGGCGATATTGGCAACGTCCCAGGAGAAGCAGACGCCATAGCGGCCAGACTTGCCCTTGGCGACATAGGTGGACCATTCCTGAGTAAATGCTTCGGGGTCGATCAGGCCTTCGGTATACAGCTTATGCATCCATTCGGTTCCCTTCCGGAAGCCTTCCTGGGTTGCGGTGGAGATAACTTTCTTGTCATTGGTGACAGCGATATGACGGCCGTTGTCCACATCGCCATATCCCTCGCCGAAGCCGTTGATGAGGATGTACGGATCCTGGGAACCATCATTCATGATGAAGGACATGGGGATGATGGAGCCGTCGATCTTGAACTCAGCCTTCAGCTTGTCGGCGTTGTCGCGGAAAGCAATCAGGGCAGCCTCAAACTCGTCCACGGTGGTGGGCATCTCGATGCCGAGGAAGTTCAGCCAGGCTACGTTGATGAACGGCATGTTGGAGACGGTCTGAATAGCGGTCTTTTCATAACCGAGCTGCTCAATCCACGGGAAAGCCCAGATATGGCCGTTTACGTCGGTGCACATGGTGCGGTATTCGGGAGCTTCCTCGAATACTTTGGAGAGGTTGGGCATGCAGGAGTCAATATAGCTCTCCAGCGGAATGATGGCGCCCTGCTTTGCATAACGCTGAAGCTGGGTGTCGCCGAATCCGGCGTTGAAAACCAGTTCCGGCAGGGTCTTTGCATTGGACATTTCGAGGGTGATTTTCTCGCCCCACTGATCGCTCTGGATGGTACGCCATTCCACATGAACGTTGGTGGCTTCCTCAAGACGCTTGAAGATCGTGCGGTTGTTGGGATTGGATTCGGTGCCGACCGGGAAGTTCGTTAGTGCGGTGAAGGTTGCGGTCTTCTCCAGCGGGAAGGTATAGTCGGCCAGAGCCAGGCTTGCCGTCAGGGCAAGGCAGAGGCAGAGAACGAGGATCTTTGCGATAGTCTTCATATTGTTTATCTCCTTTACTTTTTTCAGACATTGCTGCCTGCATGAAACAAAACAGTTTATCCTTTCACAGCACCGGCCATGATGCCGCTGTCAAAGTATCTCTGGAAGAAAGGATACATGATCAGAAGAGGAAGACTGGAAATAATAATGGTTGCATACTTGAGAAGTTCTGCAAGCTGGGCACGTTCGGCGGTACTCTGCATATCAGAAACCATGCCGGGTTCGGGCTGGCTCTGAATCAGGATGCCCCTCAGAACCAGCTGCAGGGGTTGCTTGGATGCATCGTTCAGATAGATCATTGCATCAAAGTAGCTGTTCCACATGCCTACAAACTGCCACATGCAGATGGTGGCAATAATGGGTGTGCATACCGGGAGCAGAATCTTGAAGAAGAAAGTCATTTCTGACGCGCCGTCGATGGAGGCGGCTTCTTCGAGATCTCTCGGAACGCCCTGATAATAGGTGCGGGCTATGATCATGTTCCAGACACTGAAAGCGCCGGGCAGAAGAATTGCCCAGATCGTATTCAGCATTCCCAGATCGCTGATCAGCAGGTAAGTCGGGATCAGTCCGCCGCCGAAAAACATGGTAATGACATAGATGGTGTTGAAGAACCGTTTAAACCGGAAATCCGAACGGGACATCGGATAAGCGGCCAGCAGGGTTACAGCTACAGATATCAGCGTAAAGAGCACAGAATAAATGAGGGCGTTCTTGAAGCCCACCCAGATCATGCTGTTCGTCAGAACACGCTGATACGCGGTAGTAGTCCATTTGCTGAAATCAAAGGTAACGCCTTTGTTCTGCAGCGTAATAGGATCAATGAAGGAAGCCAGGATGATGTAGACCACAGGAACGATGATAGCGGCAAGGAATATGCCGAGAATCACATAGGCGACAATCAGAATCGCTTTATCACCTGTGGGATACTTTGCAAACTCGCTCTTCTTCTTAATCGGAACATTTGCAACGCTCATTTGCTCACTTCCTTTCCTTAAATGCCTTTGCCTTCATTCATTTTCTTGACAATGGCATTCATGGAGACCAGCAGGACAATATTGATGACCGTGTTAAACAGGCCGACTGCTGTGGAGAAGCCGTAGTCGCCATCCAGAAGACCTTTTTTATACACATAGGTGGAAATGATTTCGGAGGCACCCATGTTCAGGTCCGTCTGCAAAGCATAGGCCTTTTCAAAACCGACGCTCATGATGTTGCCGACAGCCATAATGAACTGAATAAGAACCGTGTCCTTAATTGCAGGCCATTCCACTGTTTTAATCTGCTGAATCAGATTTGCACCGTCAATAACCGCAGCTTCCTTCAGGTCTTTGCTTGCATTGGATAATGCCGCAGTGTAAATGATGGAAGACCAGCCAGCGCCCTGCCAAATGCCACTGGCAATATAGATTGTACGGAAAGCCTGGGGCATGGTCATGAAATTCCAGGATGTGCCCAGGAACATATTGATCATGCCGGTGGGAGAGAGGATAATGCGGACAATACCGCAAAGAACGATAACGGAGATGAAGTTGGGCATGTACAATACCAGCTGAACCTTCTGCTTGATTTTGGAGCTGAGTATTCGGTTAAGCAGAAATGCCAGCAGAATAGGTGCTGGAAATCCCCACAGGAGACCAAACACGCTCAGTTTCAGAGTGTTCATCAAGTAGTTCATGAAGTCAGGCGAGGACAGGAAGCGTTCAAAATGCTCAAATCCAACCCATTCACTGCCCAGCAGGCCGCGGAACGGATTGTAGTCCATGAAGGCGATTGCAATGCCGCCCATCGGGATGTAGCGGAAGACAACCGTCAGCACAAACGCCGGCAACATGAAGATGAGGTAAAGCTGCCAGTGCTGCCGTAGATACACAAGTGTGTTGTGCACTCTCGTATTGAGGGGCACTTTTTCTTTAGCAGACAAGGGCTTTTTCATTATAATCCTCCTTTAACTAATCTCCCCTCATGTGTGCATTTGCACTGGCAGATTGCATATGCACCTATCAGTTAGGGGGTTGCTTCATATATTATCATCCGGTCTATTGGGTGTCAATATATTTTTTGAGCATTTGCATAAATATTTTGCGATTGTATGCAATTAAAATGATAATTGTGCATTTGCACAATTTATGCAAAAAATAATTCGTTCAAAATTTGACATTTGCAATATTCCATGTTACAATATGCTTCGTTTCTTTAAGGAGGATTCCGATTGCATCAACTACCCGCCGCTTAAACCCGAGGGCTTGAAGTGCGGGCCTGAAGCAGAGCCCGGCTGACCAGCCGAAGATCTGAGGGACCCATGATGCAAGAGCCATAACAACCATGGAGGCATCACCTGACCTGCGGTTCTGTTGACCGCATATGAAAAGCTGTGACAGGCAGGAGCGGTATGGCGGCAGTAAAAAGCTCTTTCACCCGTGGAGAAGGAGGATAAGGTTCGCCGCGGCAAGGAGGAATGCTTCATTAAGAGCAGACGCTCTTCAGGATATTATGTCAGGCTGGACGGAACCGGCATTACGGACCCGGCATCCTGCGAAAAACTCAGGCTGCTGCAGACAGCCAATCATTATTTAATAGAAAGGATGCAGGGAGAAAAGGCAGTTTGCGGAACGCAATTCCTCCCGGGGCCTATAGAGGCCGGGGGCTCCCTGTTTATGATGGATGAAAAAAGTTACCATTCAGGATATTGCGGATGAGCTTGGCGTTTCCCGCAATACCGTATCCAAGGCAATCAATAACACGGAGGGACTGGCAGAAGCTACCCGCGAACGGATCCTTCAAAAGGCTGTCGAGATGGGGTATAAGCAGTTTTCCTATGTCGGCCTGCAGAAAAACGTTCTTGTCCGCGAGACGCAGAACATAAAAGAAATCGCCCTGCTTCTGGGCGACAATATTGCCCCTTCTCATTTTGCTTCTCTCCTGCTTGACAAGCTGAAGCCCGAGCTTCTTCAGATGGGATACTCGCTGGTAACCCACCGGGTAGAACGGGAAAATCTCCTGTGCCGCACGCTCCCCTTCTCTTTTATCCCGGAGCAGGCCAGTGCCATTATCTGCATTGAAATGTTTGACCGTTCCTATGACGAAATGCTGTGCGGTCTGGGACTCCCTCTGCTTTTCGTGGATGGACCGCATAAAAGGGACGGGATTGACCTTGCAGCAGATCAGCTTTATATGGATAACACGACAGCAATCACACGTTTTGTCAATGACATGCTGATCCGCGGCAAGCGCAAAATCGGTTTTATCGGTGACTATGAGCATTGCCAGTCCTTCTATGAACGCTATACTGCTTTCCGGTGTGCGATGCTCATGGCCAATGTGCCGGTTGATGATCGGTTCTGCATCAAAACCAATGACCGCGAACGTCTGGAAGAAGTTCTGTCTGCCCTTCCGGATCTGCCGGAGGTCTTTATCTGTGCAAACGACTTTGCGGCGGATGATGCCATTTATATTCTGAAAAAGCTGGGGAAATCCATACCGGGCGATGTGCTTTTCTGCGGTTTTGATGATTCTCCCAACTCCCGCATTATGACCCCTTCCTTAACGACCGTACATATTCATACCCAGATCATGGCCATTTCAGCAATGCATCTGCTTCTTACGCGAATCAACGAACCGGGTCTTGACTTCCGCATCATGCACACTGAAACGGAACTGATCTACCGGGATTCCACCAGACTCTAACCATCCCATTTTTTCAGGAGGTCCATCATGCGTTTTTTTTCCTATGAGAGCAAATTCGGCCAGCTATTTCTGAAACTCAGCTACAGCTGCTGTCTGAACGTCCTCTGGCTGATCTGCTGCCTGCCGATTTTCACCATCGGCGCATCCACCACTGCCCTTTACTACACTTCCTTTAAAATCGCAAAAAATGAAGGCAGCTATATCACGGTCATGTTCTTCCGTTCCTTTAGGCAGAATTTTAAGCAGGCTACTCTCATCTGGCTGATCATGCTGGGCACGGGCCTCCTTCTGGCCGCCGACGGTATCCTGGTCCACCGCCTGATGAGCACCTCCACCGGTACCCCCGCCGTCCTCTGGACGCTCATGCTGGCAGCAATTATTGCAGGAGCCATTGCTTATGCCATTGAACTCTGCTATATTTTTCCGCTCCTCTCCATTGCCAGCAACACTACCGCAAACATGTTCAAAAATGCCTTTCTCATCGGTACCCATTACCTTTTCGTTACGCTTGTGGTTTTCTTCATCCACTATGCCATGTTCTTTCTGGTCACCAATGTTTTCACCCCGCTGATCATATTCGGCGAAGGTCTCTGTGCCGTTCTCAGTGCCCATGTTCTGCTCAAGGTCATTGGCCCCTTAACCTATGATCCCAATGCGCCTAAGGAAGACCAGGCCACGGAAGAAACGGATTCGGATGAGGATGATTCCCTTCCCGGAGGGCTGGTGTGAAGCTGTCCGAGGCGGAGCGCAGTCAGATCCGGTCATCCTTTGCTTCCATGACGCTGCCCGAAAAGATCGGCTATATCTTTGAGTATTACAAGCCTGCCCTGGTTCTGGCAGCCCTTGTTCTCATCATTGCCGGAAGCATTATTTCGATCCGTATCAACCATAAGGATGTGCTGCTTTACATTGGCTGTGCGAACACGGTGGTCGGTGAAGATCTGGAACATGCTCTGAGTGATGCATATATAGAATATGAAGGAGAATCCCCCGGCAGGTCAGAAATCCGCATTTACCGCTCCCTGTATCTGAGCAGGGATGCATCCACCAGCAACCATGAATATGCTTATGCTTCACAGCTCAAAACGCTTGCAGCCATCAATGCCGGACAGCTGGATGTCCTGTTCATGAACCGGGAAGCATATGATCTTATGTCCGCCCGCAATTATCTGCTGCCGCTCGACAGCCTTCTTCTTCCGGAAAGCCCCCTTTACCTCCGTGCGGCTCCCTACCTGACCGAGAATACGGTCATCCTCAAAGACAACGAAATAGAGCATACGCTGGATGACAGTATTCCTTATCAGTCCGTTACCTGTCAGGCCGTTAACGGTATCTGTATGAATGCCTTTCCACTCTTTGAAAACGCCTCTTTCTCCGATGAGGTTTACTTTGGCGTGATTGGCAACACCAAACGGCTTCCCGCCGTTCTTTCCTATCTGGATTATCTGACATCCGACCCCCTTCCTTCTTTTACTCAAATCGATTCCGGGGATGCAATATGAATGAAAACAGAAAAATAACCATGAAGGACGTGGCCAGAGAAGCTGGCGTCTCTCTCGGAACAGTATCCAAAGTCATCAATAATATTCCTGTCCAGCAGGAGTACCAGCTCCGGGTGGATGCTGCCGTTGAAAAGCTGGGATATCATGTCAACCGCTATGCCAAGGCGCTGCGCATGAACAAATCCAGTTTTGTTCAGGTGATTCTTCCCAATCTTCATAATCCGTTCTTTGCAAAGCTTGCGGACTGCATCTGCCGGGCTCTGGCAGCCCGTTCCTATGAGATGCTGCTGATGCTTACAGAAAGCGACTATGATCGGGAGCAGGCATATATCTATCTTTCCGAAGAGCAGATGGTGTCCGGCATTATCTGTCTGACCTATAATCCGGATCTCGTCATTCCATCCGGCATTCCCGCTGTCTCCATTGACCGCAACCTTGGTCCGGATATCACGTGCGTCTCCAGTGACAATTATGCGGGTGGGGAGATGGCTGCAAAAAAGCTCATCGAAAACGGCTGCCGTCATCTCGCATTTATCCGCATTGGTTCAAGCCTGCCCAACGAAACGGACAAGCGCAAGGATGGCTTTGTAAGAGCATGTACGGATGCAGGCATCCCTTTTCATTGCGAGTGTCTGAACGACAGTGCTTCTTTTTCCGAGATTGAATCCTTTCTTTCAGCACATATACAGCATGGAAAACTTGATTATGATGGGATTTTCTGTGCAACCGACCTTCTTGCCTATCAGGTCCTTGCTTTTCTTACTGAAAACAGGATTCGCGTGCCGAAAGACGTTCAGATTATCGGTTACGACGGCGTCCGGCATTTCGGCGATCAGAAACTGGTCTGTTCTACCATCGTTCAGCCGGTGGAGGAAATGGCCAGAGTCAGTGTCAATCTTATTCTGAGCGATTCCTCTCAGCGGATTCCCTACTCGATTCAATTGCCTGTCCAATTTGCTTCCGGAGGAACAACGCTTTTCTGAGCTGAACCGGTGGAAATCATGGGCAGAAGAGGATTATCCGAAAGGTGACGAAAAAACCGGGGAAAAAGCCTTGAAGGCAGCATAAAAAATACCGCCAGCCGATTGTTCGACTGGCGGTAAAACACTTTTCAATGATCTGCTGTCCTCAGGAGGGGCAGCGCACTGCGCTCAGAAATCCGTGATGATCCGTTCCTCCCACAGAAGAAAAAGAAAGTCATCGTCAATTGGAGAAGGAGTGTCGTCAAAACGTTCAGCCCATTTCAGGTTCTCGTCTTCTGCGGGAAAAAACTGTTCGTCATTCATGGCTAACCAAACCTCTTTCTATTGCTGATGGTTGATCTGAGAGCAGAACCGGGGAAGCTTCTCAGAAAGGGAGAATCCCGGAACCGGATTTCCGATTTCCGGACAGAAGGCACCTCTTCTGCCGGCACGGTTTCCGGGGGCAGCGGGGAGCCTTCCTCCATATGATAGGCTTAACCGGGCAGGGCGTCAAGCCCCAAAATGGCGGAAGCTTCTGCGGGAGAAGGACAAAAACGATGGAAAACAGAACAATTTATGGATTTTTTGAGAAAAAAGCTTCGCCCTGGATGGATGGCAGCCGCGGCGGTGCAGAACCGGGGGAAGGGTTTCGGAGGCAGCCTACAGGAAGCGGCCGGTGATGCTTTCCGGATTGGCGGCAATCTCTTCCGGGGTACCGCAGGCCACGATCCGCCCGCCGTCTGCACCGCCTCCCGGTCCCATGTCGATGAGATAGTCGGCGTTGCGGATGACGTCCAGGTCATGCTCGATGACGATGACGGTGGCACCGTTCCGGATCAGTGTGTCAAAGACGGACAGGAGCGTCGCCACGTCCAGCGGGTGCAGGCCGATGGTGGGTTCATCAAAGACAAAAACGGAATCCGACTGCAGTCGGCCCATTTCACTGGCCAGCTTCAGCCGCTGCGCTTCTCCGCCGGAAAGGCTGGGGGTCGCTTCCCCCAGGGTCAGGTAGCCGAGGCCGAGGCTCTGCAGGGTGAGGAGCCGGGGATAGACTGTCTTCAGGTCCCCGCAGAAATCGAGGGCGGTATGGACGTCCATGGACATGACTTCCGGGAGGGAGCGTTCTTCGCCGCGCTTGTTGGTGCAGCGGATGGAGGACGCGATCCTTGCATAGCGGGAGCCGCGGCACTCGGGGCAGGGAATATCCACGTCCGGCAGGAACTGCACATCCAGGCTGATGCTGCCGGTGCCGTCACAGACAGGGCAGCGCAGGGAACCGGTATTGTAGGAGAAGTCCCCCGCCTTTTTGCCAAGGCGCCGGGCATCCTTTGACCGGGCATAGATTTTCCGGAGCTCGTCATGGACGCCGGCATATGTGGCGACCGTGGAACGCACGTTGATGCCGATGGGGGTGGCGTCAATCAGCTTGACATGGGAGATGCCGTCGGCCTTTATCTCCCGCACATGCCCGGGAAGCTGCTTTCCCTGTGTGGCCGCCTCCAGCGCGGGCACCAGGCTTTCCAGCACCAGCGTGGTTTTGCCGGAACCGGATACGCCGGTGACAACGGTCAGCCGGCCTTTGGGGATATCCGCCTCGAGCGGCTTTACCGTATGAATGGCGCCGGTGGACAGGTGCAGGGAACCCAGGGCAAACAGTTCCTGCGGCTCCAGCCGGCTGCGTACCCGCAGCCGGGCATCCCGGAGGTACGGGGCGATCCTGGACTCCGGCCGGGAGGCAACTTCCTCAACGGTCCCTTCGGAAAGGATCCGGCCGCCTTCAGCGCCGGCCCCCGGTCCCATTTCAATCAGCCAGTCCGCTTCCTTCAGGATCTGCGTGTCATGGTCGACCAGGATGACGGAGTTGCCGTCGGCAATGAGGTCGTGCATCACGCCGGTCAGGCCGATGATGTTGGAGGGATGCAGGCCGATGGACGGCTCGTCCAGCACATACAGCACCCCGGTGGTGCGGTTGCGCACGGCGCGGGCAAGCTGCATCCGCTGGCGCTCACCGGTGGACAGGGTGGAGGCGGCCCGGTCCAGGGAAAGGTATCCGAGACCGAGGTCCCGGAGCCTCCGGGCAGCATCCTCAAAGGACTCGCAGATGCTTTCCGCCATGGGCCGCATGGCTTCCGGAAGGGAGGCGGGCACGCCCTGCACCCAGGGGGTGAGATCGGAAAGCGTCATGGTGCAGGCCTGGTCCAGGGAAATGCCGCGGAGCCTGGGGGCTCTGGCCGCTTCGGACAGGCGGGTGCCGGAGCATTCCGGGCAGGTTTCCTCCTTCAGGAACTTCTCCACCCGCTTCATCCCGGCTTCATCCTTGACCTTGCTGAGGGCGTTGAGCACCGTGGCGGTGGCGCTGTAATAGGTGAAGTCCATTTCCCCGGCGCTGACGCTTTCCTTGTTTTTCGGCCGGTAGAAAATATGCTTTTTTTCCATGGGGCCGTCATAGACGATCTCCTTTTCCCCGGGGGTAAGGTCCCGGAAGGGCACGTCCGTGCGCACGCCCATCGCCCGGCAGACGTCGGTCATGAGGGACCACATGAGACTGTTCCAGGGGGCCACGGCGCCTTCGTCGATGGTCAGGCTTTCATCGGGAATCAGGGTGGAGCGGTCCACGGTGCGGACAGTGCCGGTGCCGCCGCAGCATTTGCAGGCGCCCTGGCTGTTGAAGGCCAGTTCCTCGGCGGACGGGGCATAGAAATGCTCCCCGCATTCGGGACAGCACAGCTCCTGCCCGGCAGCCACAGCGAGGGTTGGGGACAGGTAATGCCCGTTGGGGCAGCGGTGGCTGGCCAGCCGGGAGTACATGAGGCGCAGGCTGTTCAGCAGCTCGGTGCCGGTGCCGAAGGTGGAGCGGATGCCGGGCACGCCCGGCCGCTGATGCAGTGCCAGCGAAGCCGGAACGTACAGCACCTCTTCCACTTCTGCCCGGGTGGCCTGGGTCATCCGCCGGCGGGTATAGGTGGAAAGGGATTCCAGATACCTCCGGGAACCCTCCGCGTACAGCACGCCCAGGGCAAGGGAAGATTTTCCGGAACCGGAAACGCCGGCAATGCCGACAATTTTATGAAGGGGCACATCCACGCTGATGTTTTTGAGATTGTGGACACGGGCGCCGCGGACCCGGATCGCGGCGGGGGACGGATCGGAATGAGCCATGATGCGATTCCTCGTTTCTGCAGGGAAAATGGATCCGGCCGGCAGCAGGAAATGCCGCCCGCCGGAAAGGACGGGATGAGGGGGGCGGCCGGCGCATGGCGCCGGGGAAACCCCTGTGCGGAAATACAGCTGCCGGGAAGCGGAAAGATTTCCTTGAAGCTTCCCGTGCAGCTGAGGTATACTGTAAACAGGCGGAAGACATTCTCCGGAAGAAAAACGGAGAGCACTGCGTGCGATGAAAGCGAAAAAGCGGAGGAGGAGTTCACCTTGAAGAAAAAACTGACATTGTTCCTGGCAGCGCTGCTGCTGTGTATTCCCATTCTGGCGACGGCCTCGGTCTATGCCTCCAGCATCGAAGAGGTCTATGACCGGTTCCTTACGGGCGACGCAGCCAGCAGAGGGGAAGAACAGCAGCTGGCCAACGGAGTCTACCGGTCCGTGGAGATGCTTTCCATCATTGCCAGCGAGTTGGATACGCAGGGAACATACCATTCCTATATTGATGATGTGCTCGACCTGTACACCGAGAATGACCGGTATCTTAACGGTGCCGCGGAACAGACGGTCAACGGGCTCTACCGGACCGTGGAAATGCTGGAAATCATTGCCTATGAAACGGATCCGGACGGCATGTATACGTCCTATGTGGAGTCCGTGATGGACACCTACACCCGCAGCGACCGGAAGGCATCCAGTGCGGCCCAGCAGAAGGTAAACGGCATTTACCGGACTGCGGAACTGCTGGAAATCATTGCCTACAGCCTTGACCGGACTGGGGATTATGAAGATTCCGTTAACGACATTGAGAACTGGATGGTCCAGGCGGACAAGGATGCGGATTCGGCGCTGCAGCAGGCTTCCGTGGGATTCAAGGCGGCGGCGATGCTGCTGGCCGTCATATGCTATGAAGCAGATGTAAATGGCGCCTATACCGGCTACATAGATGACTGTGCTGACCAGATTGCGGATGCCTATTTTGATTACGCTTCCCAGGAACAGGTCAACGGTGCTTACCGGATGGTGGAGCTTCTGCAGATCTGGGCATACTGCCAGGACTGGTAAGCGGAAACAGCCGGCGGCTTCCTTTGGGGAGCGGCTTATCAGCGATAAAGAGAATGCGCGGCAGGAAAGGATTCCTGCCGCGTTTTTTGGGTGGCATTTTCTCCGGAGCTATTTCCATTCCTGCGGGATGCCCAGCCTGCCGCCTTCGTTGTCCACGGTATATACGGCACAGGTTCCGATGTATCTGGACCAGTATGCCCCATTGGATTCCGGGGTCAGGTATTCGAGCATTCCCTTCATGGCAATGGCATGGGTGGAAATCAGGATGTTTCCGCGGATATGCCGGATTTCCTCCAGGAAAGCGCCGGTCCGCTGTACGACGGAAGACAGCGGTTCCATTCCCGCGGGTGCGGGCTGGTGGACAAAGTCCCCGAAAAAGGTCTGAAGCTCCGGCGGCAGATGCCGGAGGTCCGTGCCCTCATAGGGGCCGTATTCCATTTCCGTCAGCCGTTCATCCAGGATGGGGGAGAGATTCGGGACGATGATCCGGGCTGTCTGCACCGCACGCTCCAGAGGGCTGGAGAAGACGATGCGGAACGGGATGCCCCGCAGCCGTCCGGATGCGGCCACGGCCTGAGCCGTGCCGGTGGGATTCAGCGGGGAATTGCTCCTGCCCTGGAGCAGGTGCCGGGCATTCATGTCGGTCTGCCCGTGCCGGATGATATACAGCATGGCCGTTTCCTCCAGTCAGATGTTTTGCCCGGCAGCGCCGGAGAGAAAGGGTTTCCCGGTGCACCCGGCGATGCACGGAACAGGGGGCATCAGTCCCGGAGCGGCTGCGTGTACTTTTCCTGCTTCCTGGCCTTCCGGGCGAAAACGATCAGCAGGATCACCAGTACAATGTCGAGGACTGCCAGAAGGAGGGAAATCAGCATGACGAACTCATTGAGTGCAACAAATTCGCTGCTCAGGGAGAAATCGTACAGGCCGTGAAGGAACCATGCCAGAAGAAAGCCTGCCCATTTGTAGGAGGCCCTGCCGGTCTTCACGGATTTGCCGTAGAAGTATCCCACGATAAATCCGTATCCTGCATGCGGAACGGTAATGCCGCGGATCAGAACGACCGGGATGCTCGCCCCGATGGCATAGATGACGGCTTCACACAGGCCGAAGCCGATGCCCACGATGCTCATCAGCACGGTAACATCCAGCCAGGAATAGGAATAGTCCGTCTTTTTCAGTGCCCGCCGGAAAAGCAGGTATTTTACAATCTCCTCCATCAGGGCGAGTACGATGAAAGTGTACAATGCCTCATACAGGAGCGGGTGTGACAGGTGCACTCCCGTGAGCCGGATGACTATGTAGGAGATGGCTGAAAGAAGGATGACCGGCAGCGGAGCCAGAATGCCGCGCAGCAGGGATTTGCCGCAGAGCTTCTGATAGGCAGTCCCCTCTTCACCGGCGTCTTTCCGGAGGTTCCGGAGCCACAGGAAGAGCAGGATATAGGGAATGAAACTGATGAGACAGGCGAGGATAAATACGATCAACTGCGTTCACCTCATTTTCAGATAATGATTGACCGGCGAGAAGGTTTTTTCCTCTGGCATGCCTCGGATATGCCGGAGGGGACGGGAATTCCGGAGCTGTGTCCACGGAAGTCCGTTTTTCAGGGGATGCCGGTGCGGACTCCTCCGGGAAAAGCCCGGAATGCAATTATATCCCCTAATTTCCGCGTTATCAAGGTGTCATAGACAGGCCGGAAGGGAAGGGCGGCGGGGTTAATGGTCAAAATTGGGATAATTCCGCTGCAATTTGAGAGGAAAAGACCGGAAGGGACTGTTATAATAGGAGAGGGAAAATGGCGTAAAAAATCCGGATAAAGGAGAAAGCATATGAGTGATTATCGTCAGGGCGGTTTTACCCTTCCCGGAGAAGCGGGATATGAGGATCTGACACTGCAGATGGCGGAAAAATGGGGAGCGGATGTAATCCGCGACTCCGACGGCACAAAACTGTCTCCCCGGATCGTGGAGGCGGGATACCGTATTTATTCCACCATCTGCATCATCCGGGAGCATAATGCGTTTGCCCAGGCGCATCCCGATGCGCAGCAGCAGACCTTTCTGTCCTCGGACCCGGTGCTGGCCGTGGACGGCACGCTGGAAATAGAGCCGCTGAACGGCTATTTTGATGAGCAGTTTGAGATCAATGACAGTCCCGATGCCCTGCCCTACTGGCAGGTATGGGACCGTACGGAAAATGTCCCGGTGCCTGCGGAAAAATGGGAGTGGTCGGACGGAAAAGTCATCGTGTACGGCTGCATTCCCTATCACCGGTACACGGTTTCCTTCCTGGCATGGCGCATCTGGGAAGAGATCAACATGTACAACCACACCACCAACCACTGGACCAGCGAACACCTGCGGCAGCTGGATCCCCGCCACCCGGAGGCCTGGGAATACCTGCAGCAGTGGCTCCGGAACTGGTGTGAAGCCAATCCCGACACCAATGTGGTGCGGCTGACTTCCCTGTTCTACAATTTCGTCTGGATCTTCGGCAGCGACCTGCGCCGCCGCACCCGGTTTGTGGACTGGGCAAGCTATGATTTCACCGTCAGCCCCGCGGCCCTGCATGCCTTTGAGCAGGAATACGGGTATGCCCTGACGGCGGAAGATTTTATCCACCGGGGAAAGCTGCAGGCCACCCATCGTCCGCCCACTGCCGCCAAGCGCGATTATATGGATTTCATCCAGCGCTTTGTGGCGGAAAAGGCCAGGGTGCTGGTGGACATTATCCACGCCTACGGCAAGCAGGCCTATGTTTTCTATGACGACAGCTGGGTGGGAATGGAACCCTACGGCAGGTATTTTTCCTCCATCGGCTTTGACGGCCTGATCAAATGCGTCTTTTCCGGCTTTGAGTGCCGGCTGTGCGCGGGGGCGGAGGTGCCGGTGCATGAGCTGCGCTTCCATCCGTACCTGTTCCCGGTGGGCCTTGGAGGCCTTCCCACCTTCATGGAAGGCGGGCATCCGGAAAAGGATGCGGAGGCCTACTGGCTGCATGTGCGCCGTGCCCTGGCCCGGCAGTGCGTGGACCGGATCGGCCTGGGCGGCTACCTGCACCTGACCATCGGGCAGGAGCCCTTCAATGATGCCATTGAACAGATGGGTATCGTCTTCCGTCACCTGAAAGAGCTGCATGCCGGGGAGGCACCGGCGGAGCTGCCCGTTACCGTGGCGGTGCTGCACAGCTGGGGCAGCCTGCGGTCCTGGACACTGTCCGGACATTTCCACGAGACCGACGGGAACATCCTGATCCATATCAACGAGGCCCTTTCCGGGCTTCCGGTCCGGGTAAGGTTCCTCAGCTTTGCGGAGGTAAAGGACGGCGCCCTCCGGGACGTGGATGTGCTGATCAACGCCGGACGGGCAGGGGATGCCTGGAGCGGCGGAGATGCATGGAAGGATGCGGACCTGGTGGCGGAAGTGACCCGCTTCGTGTATGAGGGCGGCTGCCTGATCGGGGCAGGGGAGCCCGCTGCGGTGGAAGGCGGAGACACCCGGTTTGCCCTGGCCCATGTGCTGGGAGTGGACCAGGATGACGGCGCCTATGCGTGCCATGCCGCATGGGACTTTGAAACGGAAGGGGAAGCGCCTTTCCGGATTGCGGAGGAAGCACTGGGCTGCACCGCAGGCATCCGCCTGACGGATCCGGAGGTCCGGGTGCTTTGTGCGGAAGGAACCACCCCGGTCCTGACGCTGCACAGCTACGGAAAGGGAAAGGCCGTGTACATGGGCGGGTTTGCCTACAGCCCGCAGGCGGCCCGGATGCTGCTGGAGATGCTCCTGTACCTGACGGATACGGACGGGAAGCAGGCCGGCCTGACGGAGAACCCGATGACCGAATGCGCATGGTTCCCCGGACAGAAGACCCTGGTGGTGATGAACAGCGCGGAGAAGCCGGCGGATACCGAAGTCCATCTGCCCTGCGGAACGGTTTCCGTGCATCTGGAGGCCGGGGAAACGGTTTTCCGGAGCATCGAGACGGCATAAAGCCGCCTGCGCCTTCCGGTGCAGGATTCAGACAGAAAAAAACAAAGCGGCGGAGCCCGGAAAGGCTCCGCTTTTTCTGCGTCCGGCGGGGACGGAAAAGCCCGGCAGGAAGCTGCCGGGCAGGAAAGGGGGAACGGGGAGCCGGTGCCGGATACGGGAAGAGCCCGCGGGCAGAAGGAGCCGCGTCCCTTTTACGGTTCCGTGTCGGAGGGAACTGCTTCCGCTTCCGTCCAGCCGTTAAAGGTCAGCAGGGAGGGGCGGAGGCTTTCCCCGGCGGTTTTCCGCCAGACCAGCGGCGTGCAGCCCATGGCCTGGACAAAGTGCCGGTTGTAGCTGCTCAGGGAATTATAGCCCACCCGGCCGGCGATCTCCGTGACCGAGAGCCTGGAGGAACGAAGCAGGGAGCAGCTTTTGAGAATGCGGGTCTGGTGCAGGAAAGCCAGGGGCGAGGTGCCGATCTGTGCCCGGAACAGTCTCCGGAAGTGGGTGGGGCTCAGGTGGCAGAGATCGGAGAGATGCTGCTGGGGGAATTTCAGCATGTAGTTTTCATGCAGGTAATCCAGTGCGGGAGAAAGGACGGATATATACGGGTCCCGGACCGTTTCATTGTTCCCATGGGTATAGATGCGCAGCATGCGGGTCAGCAGGGCGGCAAACAGCCCGCGCACGCAGGTCTGGTATCCCGGCGCGCACCGGACCATCTCCCCGATGATCTCTTCAACATACCGCCGTGCCCAGGGATACTCTCCGGAACGCAGCAGCAGATGGCAGTCGGAAAGGAAAAACTTCATGTCCCGGATGCTGAAGCACTGCTGCATCACGGCGCTCCCCAGCAGTGCGTCCGGGTCCAGGAACAGATAGCTCCAGCGGCTGGCTTCCTCCGGATCGGACCAGGTGGTGTGGGGGACGTTGCGGGCGATGCAGGTGACATCCCCTGCGGAAAAATGAATGCGCTGGTTGTCAAAGACCAGGGTGCCGCCGGAAGAATGGCACAGGCCGATCTCGAGACAGTTATGGATATGCAGGTGTCTGCCGGGGATCGGACTGATGTGCCACTGGCTGCCGGTTAGCACCAGTGCGGGGAACTCGGCGGGCAGCTCATAACTGCGGTATTCGAGCACCGTATGCCTCGGTCTTCCCATGGTGTCTCTCCTTTGCGTCTACTCCATTTTGAACATCATGCGCAGCTTGGGCTGGGCGCCGGTTTCCGGATCCATCACCAGGTCCAGCACATCCTGCATATAGTCATTCCACTTGTCCACGACGGGGCTCTCCGCCTGGGTCTTTTCGGCAAAGGCGATGCCCTTTTCACACTCGTAATAGCCGAAGACATCCCGCCCGTCGCTCCAGATGGTATAGTTGCGGATGCCGGCTTCCTTCAGCAGGGAGACCATTTCGGGCCAGATTTCATCATGGCGGCGCTTGTATTCCTCCTGCATGCCTTCTTTGATGCGTCCTTTCCAGGCAAAACGTTCCATTTTCTAATCCTCCGTTTCTTTATGGACCGGCGCGCAGGATGCGCGCTCGATCAGTTCCCAGCTGACGGTTTCCCGCAGCTGTTCTCCGCTGATGAGCAGCTGCACGGCACGGGCGCCGGTCTGCTGCTGATGGGTATTGATGCTGGTCAGGGGGGGCGACAGGAAGGGGGCGCAGAACAGGTCGTCGCAGCCGATGACGGACATCTGCGACGGGACGGAAATGCCGTGCTCCAGGGCGGAGCGGAGGCATCCCATGGCCACCAGGTCGTTCAGCGCAATGACGGCAGTGGGCCAGCGGTCGCGCCGGAGGCTGTTCAGCATTCCATCCAGTGCTTCCTTCCCGGCTTCCGCCGTTCCTTTCCCGTAAACACGGTAGGAGGCAATGTAGGGCAGCCTGGCATCCTGCAGGCCCGCCCGGTACCCCTCGTCCCGGCGGTGGGGATCCTTATCCTCCTCGATGCCGCCGATGAAGGCAATGTTCTCATGTCCAAGACCCGTCAGGTAGGCCACAATGCTGCGCATCATGGCAGCGTTATTGTGGGTGACCGAAGGAAAATCATACCAGGGCGGCACACAGCCGATGAGTACCACCGGCATGAAGCGCCGGAGGGTCTGAAGGGCCTTCTGGACAAGTTCGTCGCGGCCTGGCGGGGAGTACTCCACACAGACAATGAGGCCGTCCAGCCTGCGCTCGATCAGCATGGTGGCAGGGTTATAGGCATCCGTATCCAGGCTTGACCAGGAAAAGAGGCTGAGGGAATAGCCCTGCCGGAGCGCCTCCTCCTGTGCACCGGTGAAGATCATGGCATAGTGCGGGTTCAGGAGCTTCGGGAGGACGATGCCCAGGGAATGGGTGGTCTTGCTGGTGAGCCCCCGGGCGATGGAACTGGGACGGTAGTTGAGGCGGTCCATGGCCTGCTGCACCTTTTCCCGGGTTGCCGGGGAAACGTTCGATTCTCCGCGCAGCACCCGGGATACGGTGGCGATGGATACGCCGACCTCGGAGGCAATGTCGTAGATGGTCGTGTTCTGATTTCCCACAGTTTTTCCCTCCTCTCTGACCTATTAAAAGATACAGGTTGTTGTGAAAGCGCTACCATTATACCTAATTCTGAGCAGTACGACAAGAGTGAGAATGAAAATTTTATGAAAACTTACAAAATGATTATTGACAACAGATGAGAGATAAATATATAATGTAAGCGCTATCATTTGTATGAATCAGACAGGCGGTGATTATCGGATGCAGGGAAATTATCAGGATATTGCGAACAGCGTGCTGGGCATGCTGAAACGGGCCGACGGAAACGATCCTTCCCGCGGACATTTGACCATGAACAACTGGGAATGGCCCACGGGCGTTGCACTGTACGGCATCTACAAGACGTATCAGCAGAGCGGGGACCGGAGCATTCTAGAGTACCTGACCGGCTGGTATGACGATATGCTGGCCAGGCCGGAGCAGCCGCACCGCAATGTGAATACCGTGGCCCCCGTACTGACCCTTACCTGTCTGTACCAGGAGACCGGGAAAGAGGAATACCTGCGGGTCATTGAAAGCTGGATTGACTGGGTCATGAAGGAAATGCCCCGCACGGAGTACGGCGGACTGCAGCACTGCACGGTATGGAACAAGCACTATCAGCAGCTGTGGTGCGATACGCTGTTCATGGTCTGCCTGTTCCTGGCCAAGGCCGGCGTGGTGCTTTCCCGTCCGGAACTGGTGGAAGAGGCGGAGTACCAGTTCCTGATGCATATCCGCTATCTGCAGAACAAGGTGAACGGGCTGTTCTATCACGGCTGGACCTTCGACCGCAGACATAATTTTGCCAATGCCTTCTGGGCCCGGGGCAATGCCTGGTTTACCGCCGCGGCCATCGAGCTCTACGATATTACGAAGCGGGAAGATGCCGCCATGCGGATGATCCGCAGCGCCTGGCTTGATCAGGTGCTGGCCCTGTGGAAGTACCAGCGGGTCAACGGTCTTTATACCACGCTGATCGATGTGGAGGAGACTTACTGCGAAACCAGTGCCACAGCCGCCATCGCTTACGGCGTGCTGAAGGGCGTAAGGCTGGGGTGGCTGCCCCAGGAACCGTACCAGCAGATGGGCATGCTGTCCGCGGAGGCGGTTCTTGGCCAGATCGATGACACCGGCGCCGTGCAGGGCGTTTCCGGAGGAACGGGCATGGGACATAACCTGCAGCATTACAAGGACATCATCGTCACCCCTACCGCTTACGGACAGGGCCTGACGTTCCTGATGCTGACCGAACTGATGATCCGGTCATAAAGAACCGCAACCAAAGCATCGAAACAGAAAGGCGGAACGCAGATGAGCAAGAAAAGCGAAGAACGAAAAGCGATGTACGGCACGGGGGCGCGGTACTGGACCAAGCTCCGTGCTGACCTGGTGCGGGACAAGTGGCTGTACCTGCTTCTGCTGCCCGGCCTGGTGTACTTTATCATTTTCAAGTACCTGCCCATGTTCGGCATCGTGATCGCGTTCGAGAATTATGTTCCTTTCTCCGGCGTGCTCCACAGCGAATGGGTGGGATTCAAATGGTTCAAGTATTTCTTCCGGTTCCCCGCATGGGTCACGTATCTGAAGAATACACTGATCCTGAGCCTGATGAACATCGTCTTCTATTTCCCGGCGCCGATCATTCTGGCACTGCTGCTCAATGAAATGCAGTCTCTGCGGTACAAGAAGCTGCTGCAGACCTTCCTGTATGTTCCGCACTTTATTTCCATCGTTATCGTGGTCTCCATCACCTTCGTCATGTTTGGACCGTCCGGCATTGTCTACAAGGGGACGGAGATGCTCCTGGGACGACCTATCAACTACATGGGTTCTCCCGATACCTTCCGCTGGATGATCATCGGCCAGACGATCTGGAAGGAGACGGGATGGGGCACCATCATCTTCCTGGCGGCGCTGACCAACGTGGATACCCAGCTGTATGAAGCGGCAATGGTCGACGGTGCAAACCGCCTGCAGCGCCTGTGGCACATCACCCTGCCCGCAATCCGCTCCACCATCGTGCTGATGCTGATCCTGCGCATGGGCAGCGTGCTGGATACGGGCTATGACCACCTGATCCTGATGGCGAACCCCCTGAACCGGTCAGCCAGCCAGACCCTTGACGTGTTTGTCTATCAGCAGGGCCTGCAGCAGGGACAGTTCAGCTACGCTTCCGCCATCGGCCTGATGAAATCCATTGTCAGCGTGACGCTGGTGGTAGGCTCCAACAAGATCGCTCACCTGCTGGGTGAGCAGGGCCTCTACTGAGAAAGGAGGATGCAGGATGTCACAGCAGGATAATACTATGAAGGCTGGAAAGAACAGCAAGCCCTCCGGCCCGGTGGGACAGAATGCCACGGTAGGCAGCCGCCTCTTCGATGCTTTCAACTACCTATTTCTGACCCTGGTGGCCTTTACCACCATTCTTCCTTTCATCTATATCATCGGTGCGTCCTTCGCCACGGAGTATGAAATCGCCACACGTCCCATGTTCATCATTCCCCGGGACGTGACGATCAATGCATACCGCTTTATCTTCTCCTCCAACAAGATCCTGAACGGATTCCTGAACTCGATCTTCATTACGGTGACGGGCACGCTGATCAACCTGTTCTTCACCGTTACCATGGCCTACGCCATTTCCAAGCCCCGCCTGCGCGGACGCAATTTCTTCCTGAATATGGTCATCTTCTCCATGTTCTTCTCCGGCGGAATGATCCCGAACTACATCGTGGTGGCCAATATTCTGAATCTCAAGAACTCCTATCTGTCCGTGCTGCTGCCCGGCGCCATCAGTGCCTACAACATGATGATCGTCAAGAACTTCTTCCAGGGCATTCCGCAGGAGCTGGAGGAATCCGCCACCATTGACGGATGCACGGATATCGGTGTTCTGTGGAAGATCGTGCTTCCGCTGTCCCTGCCGGTGCTGGCCACCTTCGGCCTGTTCTATGCCGTGGGCCACTGGAACGCCTACTTCGGCGCCATGATCTACATGACCGGCGCCAAGGAAAAATGGCCGCTGCAGGTGCTGCTGCGGGAGCTGATCATCATGAGCAACGGCTCCGCCGGCGATATGGCGAACATGGATCCCGACTTCGTACAGCCCCCGGAACAGTCCATCAAGATGGCAGTTATCGTTGTCTCCACCGTTCCGATCATGTGCGTGTACCCCTTCCTGCAGAAGTATTTCGTCAAGGGCGTCATGGTCGGCGCTCTGAAAGGCTGACAGGCTCCGGAACATGCTTCCGGGAAACAAGACAGGTTATCCGCGGCGCATGCCGCTGAATGATAACAATAAGAAAAGGAGGAACTCTCAATGAAGAAACTGGCTACTCTGTTCCTTGTGCTGGTGATGCTTGCCGCCATGAGCCTTGCTCTTGCGGAAGAACCTTTTGAAATCACCGTAATGCTGCCCGAATTCCCTGCGGAGGTAGATTTCGCAGCGGAGAACAACCCCGTGCTGGATGCCATCCAGGCAGCCACCGGCGTGAAGCTGGTGCCGATCTGGGGCCCCAACTCCACCTATGGCGACCTGCTGAACACCACGCTGGCGGATAAGAATCCCCCGATGCTGATTGCAGCTACGGACGCCCGCAACCCCCTGATCATCAACTCCGCCCGTGCCGGAGCTTTCCATGATCTGACGGAAGTGGTCAAGGATGCAGAAAACTATCCGCACCTGGCTGCCGGCAATGAGCAGATCTACAACAACATCTCCGTGGACGGCCATGTATACGGTATCTACCGCAGCCGTGCATTCCCCCGCGGCGGTATCTACTACCGCAAGGACATTGCCAAGGAAATGGGCTTTGACAAGGAAGTCACCACCCTGGCAGACCTGACCGAGCTGGCGGAAGCCCTGGCCAAGTACAGCCCCGACACCTATGCCCTCAATATGTGCTCCTACACCGCGGGCACCATCAACGTGATCACCGTGGCTTTCGGCGCTCCCAACAACTGGGGCGTGGACGAGAACGGCAACATCTATCCCGCTCACAAGTCCCCCGCTTACCTGGAAGGCCTGAACTGGCTGCG